>NZ_JBXAYQ010000043.1:0-23302 GCF_057359305.1 Komagataeibacter ossonobensis
TTATTTTTTAACTAGCCTTTAAGAAAAATTTAAATATATTCAATATTATTTGTTATGTTTTTATTATTTACATTGGGAATATCAATCAACATTCACTTTGATTACACTCCATAACAATTGCTGTTAGTATCATCGTACGGTTCCAATCCTGATCATCAAATCGGAATTCAGATAGCGCTTTACCGAAAACATTACTTCTTCAACTATCAGAATTTAATGAATTTTACACATCATATTTTTCAATTAAATAATAAAATTTAATTTTATTATTTAATATATTATAATTTCATTCATGTCCGTTAATAACGGTTTTTGAGGAATGAATTCTGTTTTTTAGTTCTGGCTAATTGTAATCTTCTTTTAATTATTTTCTGAGTGAGGCATCCAGAAACTTCCGGATTTTGACCTATTCCACCTGCATTTACATCACCAGCATATGCGCAGGATGGTTCCAGATTTTTTTTCCAGTACACTTCTCTTGTTGGAAGAGAGCGTTGATAATTTCATTTTATACGTTTTTGACAAAAGGACCTTTTGCCTGCACGACCTTCGGGCTGGTGCTGAGATGATCCACCGGATGTCCGTGCCTTGCTGACCGGGGCGGTTGATGACGGTGGACACGGCCGTGTCCTCACCCACAGGTGCGCTGGAACCGACCACGAAGATCACACCGCGATAATCGCCGATCCTGTCTCGGTAATGGCGTTGACCAGATACAGCCCTGTCCTTCTCCGCTGTCTTACACATCGCTCCCACAGCAGGCTGGATCGGGCACTGACCGATCCCTAATGCATGCTATGCCCGGTCGGCGCGCTACGCAGGCTGTAGTATAGCAGGATATCCGGTCCACAGTTTTCCGGCTGGTCGCTACACAGGCTCATGCCTGCCCCGCCAAAAACCTGCCGGGCGACAATATCATTTTCACGGACATAGGAAATGACGTGACTGACCCCGGCCTGATGCGCAAAGGCCAGCGCCATGCTGGCGGCCTGTCGTGACAGGACCGTATCGCGTGCATGGGGCAGGATGGCGAACTGCAGTTCATGGCAATCCGGCGTGGTGATGGAAGGCTGGACCCCTGCAAGGCCGATAAAACAGTCCTGCTGGCGCACGGTAAACATCCCCACGCCTTCGCGCCCCCATGTCATGAGGTCGGTCATCATGTCCTGTTCACTCAGGACACGACTGCACACGCCACCGGCCAGACGCCCTGTTACACCGGCGCTGGCCTTGAGCCGGACCACATCCTCCAGATCAGTCCAGGAGACCGGGTCAAGCTGCAGGTGGCCGGTCTGTATGTGGTATCGACATCCCATGACTGCCTCCATCGTGGCAGGTGCGTGCACCTACCAGTATTGAAGGCAGATAATGTTGCCTATGGCAAATGGAATCAGCGTTCGATAGGGCGATACTTGATGCGGCTCGGCTCGGTCGCGTCCGGGCCGAGGCGACGCCGCTTGTCTTCCTCATACGCCTGGAAGTTGCCCTCGAACCACTCGACGTGGCTGTCCCCCTCAAAGGCGAGGATATGGGTCGCCAGACGGTCAAGGAACCAGCGGTCATGGCTGATGATGACCGCACAACCCGCGAATTCGGCCAGAGCCTCCTCCAGCGCGCGCAGGGTATCAACATCAAGGTCGTTGGTCGGCTCATCGAGCAGGATGACATTGCTTTCCTGCCGCAGCATCTTGGCCAGGTGGACACGGTTACGCTCACCACCCGACAGGACACCCACCTTCTTCTGCTGGTCCGGTCCCTTGAAGTTGAAGGCCCCGACATAGGCACGCGACGGCACCGCCCGCTTGCCCAGATAGATGACATCCGTCCCGCCGGAGATCTCCTCCCACACGGTCTTGTTGTCATCAAGGCTGAAGCGCGACTGGTCCACGTAACCCAGCTTCACGGTCTCACCGATGGTAAGCGACCCGCCATCGGGCGTTTCCTGCCCCATGATCATCTTGAACAGGGTGGACTTGCCCGCGCCGTTCGGCCCGATCACGCCCACGATGCCACCGGGCGGCAGCTTGAAGCTGAGGTCATCGATCAGCAGGCGGTTGCCAAAGCCCTTGCGCAGGTCCTCCGCCTCGATCACCGTGCCGCCAAGGCGCGGCCCGGGCGGGATGATGATGTCGGCGACGCCGCCACCCTTCTCGTTATTCTGGGCCAGCATTTCCTCATAACGCGCGATACGCGACTTGCTCTTGGCCTGACGGGCCTTGGGCGAGGAGCCGATCCATTCCTGTTCGGCGGCAAGGGCGCGCTGGCGGGCACTTTCTTCCTTCTCTTCCTGCGCCAGGCGCTTGCGCTTCTGTGCCAGCCAGGAAGAGTAATTGCCTTCGAACGGATAGCCACGGCCACGCTCGAGTTCGAGAATCCAGTTGGTGACGTTATCAAGGAAGTAACGGTCATGGGTAATGACCATCACGGTGCCTTCGTAATCACGCAGCGTCTTTTCCAGCCACGACACGCTTTCCGCATCAAGGTGGTTGGTCGGTTCATCAAGCAGCAGCAGGTCGGGCTTTTCCAGCAGCAGGCGACACAGCGCCACGCGGCGGCGCTCACCACCGGACAGCTTGTCCACGGGGCTGTCGGCGGGCGGGCAGCGCAGGGCTTCCAGTGCGATTTCCAGCTTGCGATCCAGTTCCCAGCCATCGCCCGCGTCGATCACTTCCTGCAGTTCGGCCTGTTCGGCCAGCAGGGTGTTCATTTCGTCATCGGACATGGGTTCGGCAAACTTCATCGAAATCTCGTTGAAGCGGTCCACGGCCTTTTTCAGTTCACCAAAGCCCAGGGCGACGTTTTCGCCAACCGTCAGGCTTTCATCCAGCTTGGGTTCCTGCTCCAGATAGCCCACGCGTGCGCCTTCGGCGGCCCATGCCTCGCCACCGAATTCCTTTTCCACGCCCGCCATGATCTTGAGCAGCGTGGACTTACCGGCACCGTTGACCCCCAGCACGCCGATCTTGACGCCAGGCAGGAAGGACAGGGTAATCCCCTTGAAGACCTCACGCCCACCCGGATACGCCTTGGTCAGATCCTTCATCACATAGACATATTGCGTGGCGGCCATGACGGTCGGCTCCTGATAAACTGAAAGAAAAAATGGCAAGTCACCCGCACGGCCGGACTGGCACGGAGCCATGACCGCTGTGCTGCATGCTAAAAAGCCTGCGCCCGGCAGGACTTGAACCCGCAACCAAGCCGTTATGAGCGGCCCGCTCTAACCAATTGAGCTACGGGCGCGCAGGCAGCCCCTGATCTCGCGCATGTGGAGGGATTTGGCAAGATCCACGCGCCTTTTTCCGCGTAATTTTTTCCATTCCGATGGCAACGTCGCCATAAAAAAAACAACTTCATGATCTGGCTCATGGCCGGGCATCCTGCCACGGAACATGACTTGCACAGGAAACGGTGGGAGATATACCGTCATCCCCCGTTAATTCATGCCGCAACACCCTGGGGCGGCCCTTAACGCACATACAGGCAGCAGGAGGCCTGAACAGCAATGGACGTATCGAAGATTTCCCCCGGCAAGGACGTACCCAACGACATCAACGTCGTAATCGAGATCCCGCAGGGTTCAGGCGTCAAGTACGAGATCGACAAGGACAGCGGCGCGCTGGTGGTGGACCGCATCCTGTTCACGCCCATGGTCTATCCCGCAGCCTATGGCTTCATCCCCAACACCCTGGCCGCCGATGGCGACCCGACCGATGCGCTGGTGCTGATGCCCGCAGCCGTGGTGCCGGGTGTGGTGGTGCGCGCGCGCCCCATTGGCGTCCTGCGCATGGAAGACGAAAGCGGGCAGGATGAAAAGATCATCTGCGTGCCGCATGACAAGGTGCATCCCTACTACTCCAAGGTGGAGAAGCTGGAAGACCTGCCCGAGATCGTGCTGAAGGAAATCGAGCATTTCTTCACCCGCTACAAGGACCTGGAAAAGGGCAAGTGGGTCAAGGTCGCAGGCTGGGCCGACAAGAAGGTCGCAGGCGAAGTGATCCTTGAATCCGTCAAGGCCGTGGCTGGCAAGTAAGCCACGCCCTGCTGTCCGCCGGGCCATGCGGCCCGGTGGTCACGCAACGGCATCGGTCGGCACGGTACGTGCCCCGTGTTCCACAAGCTGACCGATCAGCCGGTGATAGCGCGCCATATAGGCGTGCATGTCCAGCGTACGTTCCGCCTGCGCGCGGACATTGGCCCGCAGCCTGCGCGCCAGACGCCTGTCTTCCAGCAGTTCCAGCACGCCTTCGGCAATCCGCCGGGGTTCATGGAACGGCACCAGCCGCGCCGTCCTGCCATCACTCAGGAATTCCTCGACCGGTGGTGTCCGGCTGCCCACGATGGCGCAGCCACACGCCATTGCCTCACGCAGCGACCATGACACCACGAACGGGTATGTCAGGTAGACATGCGCATCCGATCGCTGCAGCAGGCGGCAGAAATCGTCATAGCCGACCTTTCCCGTAAAATGGACGCGTCCCGTATCCAGCGTGGTGCCCAGTTCCGCCAGCATGTGCTGCCGCCATGTCCGGCCATCCGGCGCACGGCCGCCATAGCTGACGCCATCGCCGCCGACCACGATCACCCGCACGTCACCGCGCGCACGTAGGATATGTGGCAGGGCGCGCATGAAGACGTGAAACCCGCGATAGGGTTCCAGGTCACGGGCAACGTAGGTGAGCAGCTTTTCCCCCGGCGCCACATGAATGTCCCCCAGCACAAAGGATTGTGCAGCCGCCTGCGGATCGGGCGTGCACCGGTCCAGATCCACCCCTTCGGGCAGGAGTGTGATGCGCGGCCGTGCCCAGTCGGGATAGGTATCGCGCTGGAACCGGGTGGGGGAATGCCCCCAGCCTGACCCGGCAAGGGCCAGCAGGTTCAGGGTATTACGTGCGCGGACCAGGGGGGCGACGCCAGCGGCTGGGGCAAATTCCGGATCAAAGCCTACATCCAGCCCGACGGGATGGTAGAAGAATTCATAATATCCCAGCATCGGCACATCGGGATAGACATCAGCCAGTTCCAGCATCTCGCCCCAGCCATGGTGGCCGATGATGATATCGGGCACATAACCCAGCCCCCGCAGGGTACGGGCCGCACGGGCCACCTCGGCCGCGCGCTGCATGGCGCGGGCCAGTTCGGCCACCGGGGCCGGGGCCGCCACCCGCGCGGGCGGTGGCAGGCGATAGGACACCCGCCGCACGCCGGGCATATGGCCCTGTCCCGTTTCACTTATGAAAACGATTTCATTGCCGCCCCGCGTCCGCAGGTCACGCAGCAGATGCACGAACTGGGCCGGGAAATTCTGGTGCACGAACAGGTATTTCATGTCCCGTCGCTCCGGTTTTTTCCCCTGCATACCGGTTGTTTCCAAACCGGGCAGGCCGGATGGGCGCGCCATGCTGGCAGGTCGTAAATGCTCACGGCTCCGCCATGGTGCGTGACCGCCGTCCCGCCTTGCGACGCCGGTCACGCGGCACGGCGGTGGATGCGGACGGGGTAGCATTCCTTTCGGCCCTGCGGTGCCACCATGGCACGGGCTGGCCAGATCTGTTTTCAGGTGCCTCGGGCTGGTGCGTGGACGCGCGCGCGGGCACGGCACGCCTGCCCCGCCGCACCCGGGGGACAGGATCGGGTGTGGTTTCGTCACGGGGCACGGTCGCCTGCGATGCATTCTCCGCCCCGCCATCATGGGGCGTGGATGGCGTCGGGACCGCCTGCCAGGGCTGGATGTCAACCCGAAAGGCTTCAAGCGGGGCGTGCGAGGGCGCCATGACTGACACATCCGCCAGCGGGCCAAGACGGGTACCATCGGTAAAGCAGGCCTCGATATGGCACGTGAACCGCCGCGCAGCGTCCCCCTTCAGCCGGACCCGCAGGCCCAGCAGAGGCAGCGCCATGCCCCGGCTGCCGCAATAGTCGCCACCCCCCACCCATGGGGAAAACCAGTCCTCGCCCAGAATGGCCTGATATTCCACGTCATCCGCACCAAGACCGGCAGCAGGCTGGATGGCGAATCCTTCCAGCCACTGCCCGCTGCCGCCCTGGCCCATCCACATCCCGAGCGGGGCGCTGATGTCACCCCGGCCCTGAATATGGGCGATCATGCTGCCAGCACCGATTTTCCCGGCCGCCTCCACCGCTGGTGACGGGGCGGGCACCGCAGCGTCTGGCACTGGCGGGCCGGACAGCCTGACTACCTGCAACCCCGGCAGGGCTGCCCCGTCATGCACCGGGTCACGATAGGTGGTGACCAGCACCGCACCGCCCCCGTCAGGCATGCGTACAAGGGCAGCCCCACCCTGCGCACCCATCCAGCCAGCCGCGGCAAACGTGCTGACCTTTACCCCGTCCATGCCGGGTGGCGTGGTCACGCGCATGCCGGACAGCGGGCCAAATCCCGCGCCCGCGGGGGCTGAAGCGTGGAAAATGCAGTACGTGCCAGCTTCCAGCCGCATAAGCTGCGCGCTGGCCTGCATGTCACCCACCTGCGCGGCGGGGCGCGTAGCCTCCATTACCGGCATCCCGCCACAGAAAGGCGCAACACCGCACACACATGGACTGGGGCAATAACGATCAAGACGGGCCTCTTTCGCTCAAATCATGAATGAACTCTGGCCGTGGCGGGATGCCCGGCCCGGGCATAAGACAGCAAAAACGTATTCAATTGGTGAACGGGCAGCCCCAGCGGCACACATGCCCCCCGCCCCGTCGCATGGATGCGGGCCGCGACCGCGCCAAGGTCAAACGCCACACAGCGCAGCCCGGCACGCCAGAGCTGGGTCAGGGTGAAGCACCATGTCTCGGGACAGATGGAGGGCACGAACCCCACATCCGCCGCCGCCCCGCGCAGCAGGGACACCGCTTCCGCCGCCGCGTACCGTCCGGTAATGAATACCCGGCCTGTTTCCAGCAGGGCCGCATCATCGGATGTATGTCCCACCACGATGAATTCCAGCGGCAGGTCGCGCGCACGCGCATCGCGTGCCGCCGCCAGCATGATCCCACACCCCTTGTCCGGCCCGATGCCCCCCGCCACAACAACCCGGCACCGGTCATTTCGCGGCGGCAGTCCGGATGCGGGCCGGTCCGCACAGGCCGCGGCAAACTGGCGCAGGGACAGGGCGGGACTGTCATTTTCCAGCGCTGATGTTTCACAAGAAACACCCGGGACGTAACGCGCCAGCCTGCGTGCCACATCCGCCGATGGCACGATCACCCGCCGCGCCCCGGCCAGTTCACGCGTGGTACTGCGGCGCAGACGGTCCACATCCTCCTCACCCACCAGCGAACCCAGCGTGTGGACACAGGTCCGGCAGCCCGTCACATCGGGTTCCCCACAGTACCGCCCGGCAGGCCCCACCAGCGTAATGCGTGGACAGATACCCGCATAATCATGTACATGCCGGTCATAGGGCACGCCCAGCCGCGCACATAGATCGCGCACCCGCATGCCATGACCCAGGTGGTGATGTACCTCGACCAGACGCAAGCCGAGCACACGCAGCAACGCCACCAGCGCATCCCCCTGTTCCGGCCATTTAAAATGCAATACCGGACACGTCGCATCCGGCTGGCCATCACGCAGCGTGAACCCATCCGGGGCCGGTTCCAAAACCAGCGCACGACAGCCAGCCGCCGTCCACTGCCGCGCGCGATGGGCCACCACGTGGGCCACGCCCCCTGTCCCGGCATGGGTCACAAGCAGGACCACGCCCCCATCCCCTGCCCCGCACGCAGAACGATGCCACACCTGCAGCGACAGGTGCTGGCGTGCCGCAGCCAAAGGGTCCGCCGCGACATGCGCCTGCACCAATGCGTCATAACCGGGGAACAGCCGGTTCAGTATCCACAGGTTGCGCTGCTGCAGCGCCCGGCGCTGCGCTCCAAACGACACACCGCCCACATGCCCCACGAACACGCCCACCGCCGCCCGGTGCCGCCAGCCCGCCAGCCGGGCGCGCATGGAAAAATCATTTTCCTCCCCATATCCCCGGCCATACAGTTCGGGACGAAACAGGCCCGTCTGGCGCAGACAGTCATGGCGGATCAGCATGCAAAAGCCGTGCGCGGTGGGGATTTCCACATCCTGCCCCCCATTGGCCCGCAGGCTGGCGGCCATGAGGTAGCGGATGTCTTCCATATCGCAGGATCGGGGCACCTGCGGGTCCGGCTCGGGCCATGTCAGGATGGAGGCATCATTGGACAGGGGCGAAACCGTACCCGTATCAACCCGCGCATAAGCCACACGCAGCATTTCATCCAGCCAGCCGGGGGCCAGCAGCGTGTCGCTGTTCAGCAGCACGACATCCATGCCATCCACATCGGATAGCGCGGCATTGACCGCCGCCGGATACCCCAGGTTGGCGTCATGCCGTCGCAGGCAGATCCGCCCTGCCCCCGCCAGATTATCCAGCGCCAGCGCCAGCGCCGGATCCGGTGTCGCATCATCCACCACCATGATTTCCGTAGCCGTGCCATCCGATCGCCGCGCCAGCGAGTTGAACACGCTATCCAGACAGGCCAGCGTACGCACCCGGTCGGCATAAACCGGGATCACTACCCGGCAACGCGCCGCGCGCCGGGGGGTATGGGCGGGAATGCGCACCCGCCGCCGCATGGTGGGGAACACCTGCCGCGCACGGGGCAGGCACACCGGCAGCGGGGCGCCGGTCAACTGCCGCCCATCAGGCAGGGCCACATGCACCATGCCCTGTGGCGCGAGATCGGCCCACGCCATGCCAAAACCCCATACCGGTACGCCCGGCCCCGCGATATCGTCCCATCCGGCCCCCCATTGCCGCGACAGGACGGGGGAACGCCTGCCATGCGCATCATCGGATACGGACAGTCCGGGCGGTTGATCGGGTTGCGCGGGCATGAAAGCCCAGCCTGTCAGGCCCTGCCCATCGGCCATTACCGCACCGGTCACATGCAGCAGCGCCGCCCGGTCCGGCCGTGCGCCAAGCAGGGGCGCGCCATCATGGCGCACCACGATATCATGGGCCTGCCGCCAGTACCGGGGCAGCATCACGCACTGCCCGTCATGCTGCCTGGGCGTCCATCCCTGCCCGTCCAGCATCACCTCCGGCGCGTACCCTTCCGGCAGGCCGCCCCAGTGCAGCACGCCATCGGGGTCCAGCGCACACCAGCCGCGCAACGCCATATGGCGACATACCAGTCCCGCCGGAATGCGCAGGGCCGGGTCAAAGCCATAGCAGGTGAAAAAGCGCTCCAGCAGCCTGGCCGCCAGCGGCCAGGCGCGGACCATGCACTGCGCCAGTATCTGCAGGCGCAGTCCCGCGCGGAATTCGCCCCCCGCCATAACCGTTTCAACCGCGCGGGCCGCGCCAACCCCATCCCCCGCGCCCAGCCGGGCGGCCGCCAGCGCGTACAGCACGCCCCGGTCCGTCGGGGCCAGCCGCGCCGCGCGTTCCATCCATGCCAGCGCCAGCCCATGCAGCCCCTGTTCGGCCAGATGGCGTGCATGCCGCATGCCCCCCACGACATCCGCACCCGGTCCCGCCACCCCGCCTGATTCACTATGGGGCATGTTCATCCGCATGGGTCATGTGATCCAGTTCATCGCGTGCCGCCCGCACGCCGCCTGCCGCCGCCTGTTCCAGCCAGTAGCGGGCACGCACACGGTCCACGGGACCCGCCAGACCCTTTGCCAGGTACCGGCCCAGCATGAACTGCGACAGGGCATTGCCCCCGTCAGCACCCTGCGTAAACCAGTGCAGCGCCTGCGCCCTGTCCGGCGGCAGGTCATGGCCACCGCCATACATCGCGCCGAGGGAGAACATGGCTTCAACCCGACCCATCCGTGCCGCGCGATGATACAGCGCCAATGCGCCCGCATGGTCACGCGGGCCGCCACGCCCATCCAGCCGCAACTGCGCGGCTGCCACACAGGCCTCGGCCAGCCCGTGTCCGGCGGCGCGTTCCAGCCAGTGACGGGCCTGTACCGCATCCGCCGCCACCCCGTCCCCCTTCAGCAGCATGCGCCCGTACCAGTATTCGGCATTGACCACACCCGCGCGGGCCGCGCGTTCCATCCATGACGCGGCCTGCACCGGATCCGCCATACCGCCCACCCCGTCATGCAGGCAGACCGCAAGGTTGAAGGCCGCAACCGGATCGCCCGTCCGCGCCGCGGGCATGAAATCGGGCAGGGGCGCATCCGGGGCGGAACACGCTTCGTCTCCCTGCGCCACCAGCGATGCGGCAAGGTCCGTCATGGCCGCGACATCACCCAGTTCAGCCGCGCGTTCCAGCCAGTGACGGGCCTGATCGGGATCAGCAGCGACCCCACGCCCGTGCCTGTACAGCAGCGCCAGCATGCGGCACGCCACCGCATGATCCTGTTCCGCCGCGCGGCGGTACCACATCATCGCTTCATGATCGCCGGGAAAGGCCGCCTCCCCATGCACATGAAGGTCTCCCAGCAGGGCCGCGGCCTCCCGGTCATCGGCAAGGGCCGCCCGGCGCAGCCATGTTTCCGCCGTCATGGCGTTGCGTGGCCTGCTGTCCCCATCCTTCAGCAGCAATGCGCCATAACGCGCCTGTGCCGGACGCACGCCCTGTGCTGCGGCGCGGGCATACCATTGTTCGGCCCGCGCCATATCGCGCGGCAGGCCCCAGCCCCGGTCATGCAGCAGGCCCAGCATGTACTGCGCGGTCGGCAACCCGCTATCCGCCGCGCGAATCAGGGCCGCCACGGCATCCGGGTCGCTACCCGGCGTTTGGTCCGACGCCGTAAAATGGGTGACCGCCAGCCCAAGGTCACCCTGCGGGCAACCGGCCCTTGCCGCGCGTTCGCACCAAATCCGCGCGGCCTGCGGGTCGCGTACGGATTGCGGGCCGGTCGCCAGCAGGTAACCGTACAGGGCCTGCGCATCAGGCAGGTCCCCTTCCGCGGCCTGTTGCGCCCAAGCGGTTGCGGCTTCCGGGTCGGGCCACCGGTCAATGCCTTCGGGCCATGCCATGGGCAGCAGGCCATCGGCCCCTTTGTGATCCCCACCATGGCCCGGTGGGTCAACCAGCAGCATCAGGGCCAGGGAAAAGCAGGCCTCCACATGCCCGGCGCGCGCTGCCATGTGCATCCAGCGCACGCCTTCGACCGGGCTGCGCGGAACGCCATGGCCATCCAGATAGGCACGCGCCACCTGATACTGCGCCGCCACCATGCCGCCGCGCGCAAGGCGTCCCAGCAGGGCAAACCCCTGCGCCGAACGGCCTTCGTGTTCCAGCAGGCGACACGCATGGCGGAAACGGGCCGCGGGCGTGATCCCCCCCAGCAGCCCGGACAGAAACCTGCGCACCAACGTCGCCCCCGATCAGGGTTCGCGCATGCCGTCGGTCACGGCAGGCAGCAGGCGGTTGAGCAGGTACTGCATGATGGTGCGACGCCCGACATGGATATCCGCTTCAACCGGCATGCCCGGTTGGGGACGGAAGAAGGGCGGCACGCCATGCAGGGTGTACCGGTCGATCGACAGACGCACGCGGTAATAGGCATTCATCGTATCGCCCGTATCCCCACCCTGTTCCGCGCTGGCGCCGGGCCGAGCGCCAGACGTAGTAAAGGAATCGGGGCTTATGACACGCACCGTCGCCTCTCCGCCGCCATACTGGGTATAGGGGAAGGCCGCGAATTTCAGCAGCGCCGGGTCCCCGGCCCGCACATAGCCCGCATCCACCCCACGCAGCGTGGCCACCACATCCAGATGCCCCCCCGTCGGCACCAGCGTCAGGAGCGGGGTCGCGGCCTGAATGACCGAACCCGCGGACAGATGCGCGATACTCAGCACCACTGCATCACGATCTGCACGCATGACAATCAGGTCGTGATGCAGCACCGCCTTGCTGTAACTGCCATCGGCATCCGCCAGACGGTGCTGCGCCAGCGCAAGGTCCTGGTACACCGTGGCGTGCCAGTTGCTGGCATAGCCATCACGCTGGGCCTTCATCGCCTCAAGCCGGGCGCGAGTGCTGTCGGCGGAATGACGGGCCGACACCTGCGAGCGCGTGACCTCCATAAGCGTATCCTGCGCCGCCAGCGTGGACAGCCTGCTGCCCACCTGTTCATGCTGCAGGCGCACGCGCATATCCTGCACATCACGCGCGACACGGGCGCGGGCGGCATACATCGCCGCACTGGCCTCATACCCCTGCAGTTCGCTCTGCAGTCCCGCCACCTGCCGGTCATAATTGGCCATCTGGGCGGTGTATTCCGCCTGACGGCGCAGGTAGGCAGCCGCTTCCTGCACGGATGCCGGATCGTTCATGTCCGCCGCGTAGGGATGGCCCTCGGCTTCGGCCGTACGGCGGGCAACCTCCGCCCGGTAGGCCGCGACCTGGCGGCGCATGTTGGTGACATCCGCATCCGTCACCGTGGGGTCCAGCCGGGCCAGCACCTGCCCCTTGTGCACGGTATCGCCCTCATGCACCTCCACCGTGCGGATGATGGAGGTTTCCAGCGGCTGCAGCACCATCGTGTTGTCAAACGGTGTCAGGCGGCCGTTCACGCTGACCACCCGGTCGAGCGGGAAGAACGTCATGGCTGCCAGTCCCGCCCCGGCCAGTGCTGCGACCAGCCAGATGACATGGCGCGCCGCATCGGATGGCGGCAGGTCAATCAGTGCCGCGGAAGGGGAATAGAACGCCAGCAGCGCGGGGGGCAGGTCGGTGGGAACATCCGCCGCAGGTGGCGGCAGGACCGACAGCATGCCGGATTCTTCCGCCGCCACGGCCGTGGGGGGGACAAGGTCATGGCCGCTCATGCCGCGTCTCCCGTCATGTGGGAGACCGCCGGCGGTCCGTCCCCACAGTCATCGGGATGGTTCTGCTGCATCCATAGCGTGCGGTAGATGGTGCAGCGCGACAGCAGTTCGTCATGCGTGCCGATATCGACCACCTGCCCATGATCCATGACGCAGATCTGATGACATGCCACCAGCGAGGCCAGACGGTGCGAGACGATCACCATCGTGCGTCCACGCGCAAGGTGGCGCAGGTTGGCGTTGACCACCGCCTCGCTTTCCGGGTCAAGGGCGGATGTCGCTTCATCAAGGATCATGAGCTTGGGGTCGGAAATCACGGCGCGCGCGATGGCCAGGCGCTGGCGCTGGCCGCCGGATATGTTGGTGGACCCTTCCTCGATCCACGTATCGAAGCCCGCGGGCATGCGTTCGATGAATTCTTCCGCCCCCGCAAGGCGGGCGGCCCGCACCACGTCTTCCAGCGTCAGGCCGGGACGGCCCGCGATAATGTTGTCGCGGATGGTGCCGCGGAACAGGAAATTGTCCTGCAGCACCACCCCGCAGGACCGGCGCAGGTAGGTCAGGTTGATTTCACGCAGGTCGATGCCATCCAGCCGCAGGTGGCCGGTATAGCTGCGGCTGACACCCTGCAGCAGGCGCGTGATGGTGGATTTGCCCGACCCGCTGCGCCCGACCAGCCCCAGCATGGTGCCCGCAGGCACGCTGAACGTGACATCGGACAGCGCGGGCGAGGAGGCGCCGGGATAGGTGAAGCACACATCCGAAAACGCCAGCGCGCCGTGGATGGGCGGCCGCAGGCCGGTGGTCAGCGCCCGGGTTTCCGTCGGGCGGTTGAGCACGGACCCCGCTTCCGCCAGCGCGCTGCGCACTTCGTTCAGGTCGTCAATCAGCCGCGCCATACCCACCAGCGGGGCCGCGACCCGGCCACCCAGCATGGTGAAGGCCATCAGCGCCCCGGCCTCCATCCCCGATGTGGTCGAGGTAATGGCCAGATACGCCCCGATCAGGATGATGCCGCGATTGATGAACAGGTCCAGCGGCATGACCGCCGTCGCGACACAGTTGCCCATGCGCCCCGCGTCAAGGGACGCGGTCACCACGCTGGCGGTCTTTTCATCCCATACCTCGCGCCGCACGGGTTCCAGCGCCAGCGTCTTGATGGTGCGGATACCTGCCACCGTTTCATACAGCGCGCCGCTGCGCTCCATCTCCGCCCGGACCTGCCGGCCCATAAGTCGCCCCACGGCAGGCATGGCCAGCAGGATGACCACCCCGATCAGTCCGGCCGCAACCACCGTCAGGCAGGCCAGCGTGGGGCTGAGCCAGAACAGGAAGGGCATGACGACCACCAGGGTGAACAGGTCCAGGAACGTGCCCAGCAGGCGCCCGGTCATGAACTGCCGCACCTTGTAGATCGCGCTGACGCGGCCGATCACGTTGCCCGCCTGCTCGCGTTCAAAGAATTCCAGCGGCAAGGCCAGCAGGCGGTCGAACACCGCCAGGGATATACGCGTATCCAGCCGCGTGGTCAGCACCAGCGTGATCTCGCGCCGGGCATAGGTCAGCAGGATTTCGTAAAACGACATCACCCCCACCAGCCCGGTCAGGGAAACCAGCGTGGACATGGAATGGAAGTTCACCACCCGGTCAATGACCTGCATGACGATCAGCGGCGGGAAGATCGCCAGCACGCTTATGACCATGGAGGCGATGATCACGTCACGCAGCAGCCGGCGTTCCCCCAGCACCATGCGCCGCAGCCATGCGAAATTGACCGCGTCCTCCCTGCATGCGCCTTCCTGCCCGCCGCGCACCAGCAGCGTGTCGCCACGCCACACGCCCTCCAGCCGCAGTTCGTCCACCGCCACGGGGGGCGTATCGGGACTGGCGAAGGGATCGGCCAGCCAGACCACGCCGCGATCCGCGTCCGCGCCGACCATAAGGCCCGCCGACCCGTCCATGAACATCAGCACAACCGGCGGCACGTCACGCAGGCGCACGATTTCGCGCCATTGCAGGTGCATGCCCTGCGCGCTGCCGCCATTTTCCTCCACCCACCGCGCAAGGGCGGGAATGGTGGGCACGGGCTGCCCGGCCTCACCGGCGAAATCGCGCATGTCAAGGTCAATGCCGTGGAAGCGGGCCGCACGCAGCACCGCCTGCAGGCGGATCAGTTCCGGCGCGTGGCGGGTATCCGCCTGCCCACGTCCATCCGGGTCCGCTGATTGGTCTGTATGGCCCACGGCACCCCTTTTGCTTTGCACGCTCTGTCCATTCACGCGGTCCAGACTAGGGGCAGAAAGCAAAGGGTTCCTTAACGGGCGTGTTTTTGGTGCGGGGGCTACCGCACGGCAAAGCGCGCGCTGACCAGAACGTCGCCTGACAGCGCGGCCCGCCAGGCGGCAGCCTGCCCATCGGGCGGCAGTACGGCCACGCGGTCGAACCATTGCAGGTCGCCCGTGGCGCGCCTGCGGAAAACATCGCCCAGCACCGCCGCCAGCCCCCCGCCGCGTCCCGTGCAGCACGCGCACCCTGTCGCGTGCATGAACGGCGACGCGGCCGACTGGTCCACCGTGACAACCCCGGCCCATGATGCTGCCTGCGGGGGAACATGCCCCGCGTCCGTCACCAGCAGGGTATCGGCATGCGGATGGATGGCGGCGCGATCGGTCAGGAATTCCAGCGCAATACGCCCGTCACGGGTCATGACATTCTCCATTCATCCATATGGGAGCGGGCCTTCGCCATTTGGGCGATGGCGCTGGACACCAGCCGAAAGTTAAGGGAATAAAGGGCACCGGACATAACTTTATGCAAGACAGTTACCGGACACCTGGCGGCGGGCCGCCAGCCCGCGCCGTGTCCCCCTTCATGAGACATCAGGATAACAATGACCACTCGTCCCCATCTTCTCGATGCCCTTCGCGATCAGGTCCTGCTGTGTGACGGCGGCATGGGTTCGCGCGTACAGCTTCTGGACCTTGAGGTCGAGCGTGATTACTGGGGTCAGGAAAACTGCACCGAAATCCTGAACCTGTCCCGTCCCGAACTGGTGCGCGAAATCCACCGTGGATATTTTGAAGCCGGGGCGGACATGGTGGAAACCAACAGCTTTGGCGGATCACCCATAACGCTGGCCGAATTCGGGCTGGCCGACCGCGCGCGTGAAATCAACCGCACGGCGGGCCATCTGGCGCGTGAAGCCGCCGAGACCTTTGCCGATGGCCGCCACCGCTACGTTGTCGGCTCCATCGGACCGGGGACCAAGCTGCCTTCGCTGGGCAACATCGATTACGATACGCTGGAAGCGGGCCTGACCGAACAGTGCCGGGGCCTGATCGAAGGCGGCGTTGACTGCTTCCTGATCGAGACCTGCCAGGACACGCTGCAGATCAAGGCCGCCGTCAACGGGGCCAAGATCGCCCGCGCGGAGCTGGGCGTGGACACCCCCATTTTCGTGCAGGTCACGGTGGAAACCACCGGCACGCTGCTGGTCGGTCCCGATATTGCCGCCGCCGCCACCGTCATCAACGCGCTGGATGTGCCGCTGATGGGCCTGAACTGCGCCACCGGCCCGCAGGAAATGTCCGAACACGTACGCTGGCTGTCCGAAAACTGGCCCGGCCTGATTTCGGTCCAGCCCAATGCGGGCCTGCCCGAACTGGTCAATGGCACCACGCATTACCCGCTGACCCCTGCGGAAATGGCAAGCTGGGTCGAGCGTTTCATTACCGAGGACGGGCTGAACCTGATCGGCGGGTGCTGCGGCACCTCCACGCCGCACACGCAGGCGCTGGACCAGATGCTCCGCCGCCGCGCCGAGGGCACGGGCCGCATCCGCCCCGCCCCCGTGCCGCGCAGGCCGGTGTGGATCCCATCGGTTGCCAGCCTGTACTCGCAGGTGCCGCTGCGGCAGGAAAACAGCTATTTCTCGATTGGTGAGCGCTGCAACGCCAACGGATCGAAAAAATGGCGCCAGCTGCAGGAAGCCGGCGACTGGGATGGCTGTGTCGCGCTGGGCCGCGAACAGGTGGCCGAAGGCTCGAACGCGCTGGACATCTGCACCGCCTTCGTCGGTCGTGACGAAATGAAGGAAATGAACGCGGTCGTCACCCGCTTCACGTCCTCGGTCAACGCGCCGCTGGTGATCGATTCCACCGAAACCCCGGTGATCGAGGCGGCCCTGAAGCTGCATGGCGGCAAGCCGATCATCAACTCCATCAATTTCGAGGACGGGGAGGCGATCGCCACCGAACGCATGCTGCTGGCGCGCAAGTTCGGTGCCTCCGTCATTGCGCTGACCATTGATGAAGTGGGCATGGCCAAGACGGCGGAAGACAAGCTGCGCATCGCGACACGGCTGGTCGAATTCGCCTGTGAAAAGCATGGCCTGCCGCAATCCGACCTGATGATCGACCCGCTGACATTCACCATCGGCACCGGCACGGAAGATGACCGCAAGCTGGGGGAATGGACGCTGGAGGGCATCCGCCTGATCCGCGAACGCTTCCCCGATATCCAGATCGTGCTGGGGCTGTCCAACATCTCGTTCGGCCTGAACCCTGCGGCGCGCGCGGTGCTGAACTCGGTCTTCCTTGACCACGCGGTACGCGCGGGCATGACGGCGGCGATCGTGCATGTGTCGAAAATCCGCCCGCTGCACCTGATCCCCGCTGATGAGGTGAAGGTGGCCGAGGACCTGATCTTTGACCGCCGCGCCGAAGGCTACGACCCGCTGCAGCGCATCCTTGAAATCTTTGCAGACCGCAAGGCCGCCGATGCGGTGAAGAAGGCCCGGGCCGAGACCGCGCCCGAACGCCTGAAGGACCGCATTGTCGATGGCGACCGCAAGGGGCTGGAAGACGACCTGGCCGAGGCCATGCGCGACATGGCGCCACTGGATATCATCAACACCGTGCTGCTTGATGGCATGAAGGTGGTGGGCGAACTGTTTGGCGCGGGCAAGATGCAGCTGCCCTTCGTGCTGCAGTCCGCCGAGACGATGAAGGCCGCCGTGGCGTGGCTGGAACCCCACATGGAACGCACCGAAGGGCAGGCCCGTGGCATCATGGTGCTGGCCACAGTGAAGGGTGACGTGCATGACATTGGCAAGAACCTGGTCGACATCATCCTGACCAATAACGGCTACCAGGTGATCAACCTTGGCATCAAGGTACCGGTGGCCGACATGATCGCGGCCGCGCGTGAGCATCGGGCGGACGCCATCGGCATGTCGGGCCTGCTGGTCAAGTCCACCGTCATCATGCGCGAAAACCTTGAGGAAATGCAGCGTCAGGGCCTTGATGTGCCCGTCATGCTGGGTGGCGCGGCGCTGACACGCAATTATGTGGAAGAAGACTGCACCGCGGCCTATGGCGAGAACGGGCGCGTGGCCTATGCGCGCGATGCGTTCGATGGCCTGTCGCTTATGGACAAGGTGGTGCAGGGTGAATTCGACACCTACCTTGCCGCCATCCAGTCACGCCGCGCGGGCAAGGCCACACGGGCCAGCCGCACGCAGGATATCGAGGCCGCCGAAACCCGTGGCTTCGGCCCCGTGGACAAGGTTGCGGCCCGCGCGCGTCGCGAAAAACTGACGGCGGATGAACCCGTACTGACACCGCCCTTCTGGGGGCCGCGCGTGCTGGAGGCGACGCCGGAGGCGGTGCTGCCGTTCCTCAATGAACGTTCGCTGTACCAGTTCCAGTGGGGTTTCCGTAAGCAGGGCCGCTCGCTGGATGACTTCATGGTCTGGGCGCGCAAGGAACTGCGCCCCGTGCTGCGCCACATGCTGGCGCTGTGCGCGGAGCAGGACATCCTGCACCCCAAGGCAAGCTACGGCTACTGGAAGGCGGCAGGCGAGGGAAATGACCTGGTACTGTTTGGCGAGGACGGCACGAACGAGGTCGCCCGCTTCACCCTGCCCCGCCAGCCACGCGCGGACGGAGCCTGCATTGCGGACTTCGTGCGCGATATTGACGATGCACAGCGCGACGTGATCGGCCTGCAGGTCGTGACCGTGGGGCAGGATGCATCCGACCGCGCGCGTGAATGGTTCGAGGCGGACCGGTACAAGGACTACCTCTACCTGCACGGCCTGTCGGTGGAGATGGCGGAAGCCATGGCAGAATACACCCACAAACGCATGCGCGCCGAAATGGGCTTCGCCGCCGAGGACGACCGCGACATGGCCAGGCTGCTGCAGCAGGGCTATCGGGGGTCACGCTATTCCTTCGGCTATCCCGCCTGCCCCCGGCTGGAGGAGCAGGAGCCGATCCTGAAACTGCTGGACGCACAGAAAATCGGGGTATCCCTGACCGATGGCTTCCAGCTGCACCCTGAACAGTCGACATCGGCGCTGGTGATTTTCAACCCGCACGCGAAGTATTTCTCAATCTGAAAAACGCATCGGGGCCATCCGGCGGGATCTGTTGACCGGTGGGCGAAATAATGTCCATCATCACCCCATGTCCCGTTCCCGCCCCACGTCTTCCCCGCCACCAGCCCGGCACGGCGCCGACCATGCGCTTGGCCGGTTGCAGGCGCGTCTGGACGCGGCCCGCGCGCCTGATGGCAAGACCCGCAATATCCGCACGACACACAGGGCCGGCCGTGCCTTCACCTGTGCTGCCGAACAGTGTGTGATGGATCTCATGACCCATGACCGCGCGGGCCTGATCGAACACAGCGCCGATGTGCTGAGCCACCTGCTGGAAATCTGGGCCGCCGATGGCATCGACCCTGAGGACGTGTGGACCGAACTTGACCGCCGCACCCGCATGGGCAACCTGCTGCTGGCGCTGAACATGGCCGAACGTACATCCGTCTCCACCGCCGCGCGCAGGCGGCCATGGAAAATCCGCACCACCAAGCTGCCCTGACAGGCCGCCCGGCCCCCATGCATGGGTCCGAAATCGAAACGGACCATTTTTGGCCTATGCGTTGCCGCACGCCAGTGGCATAAGCTGGCCGCAGGCGGAACAGCAGGAAATGTCGCGATAGATGGACCAGGTCCATGCCTGTTACCTGCCGGCGGGTAATCCCCCGGTCCGGCACGCATGAACTGGATTGACGCAACAGGCATCGCCATTGTCGCCCTGTCGGCTGTGGTTGGTGCGGTTCGCGGCTTTTCACGCGAAGTACTGGGCCTTGCCGCCTGGGTCATGGCCATCATCATGGCCGTGGCGTGGTATGGCGCCCTCATGCCCTATGCCACGCAATGGATCAGCAACCACACGCTGGCAGCCCTTGCATCCTTTGCCGTGCTGTTCCTTGTGCTCCTTGTCATTTTTACCACGACTGCCCATCTGTCAGGTCAGGCGGTACAGGGGTCCATCCTGGCCGGGATCGACCGTATGCTGGGCCTGATCTTCGGACTGGCGCGCGGGTATGTCTACCTGGTACTGCTGTACACGGGCATCACCGCCCTCATCCCCGCAGCCGAATGGCCCGATGTCATGCGATCGAGCCGTATCGTCCCGCTTGTCGGCGACAGCGTGACGTATCTGAACGCTTATACGCCCGATAACTTTCACGCGCACCTTGCGCAACCCGCCGGGACGCGGCATGACGCGCCCATCTGAACCTTCTGTCGGTACCCCCCCGCACCCGTCCGTCAAGGAAAGATTGCTGACCATGTCCCGCACCTCCTTCCATGCTGTTTCCGGCAATCCGACAACACAGCATGAACGCGATGATATCGCCGCCCAGTGGCGGCATGATGATGACAAGCCGCATGAGGAATGCGGGGTTTTTGGCGTATGGAACACCAAGGATGCGTCCGCCCTGACAGCACTTGGCCTGCACGCGCTGCAGCATCGCGGGCAGGAAGCCAGCGGCATCGTGTCCTTTGATGGCGAACGCTTCCACACCCACAAGGGACTTGGGCTGGTTGGCGAGGTGTTTGGCGATGCCCGCGTCATGGCCACCCTGCCGGGTAACTGCGCGGTGGGTCATAACCGTTACGCCACCACGGGGGCGACACTGATCCGCAACGTGCAGCCGCTGTTTGCCGATTTTGAATTCGGTGGTCTGGCGGTGGCCCATAACGGCAACCTGACCAATGCCGAAACCCTGCGCAAGGCGCTGGTGCGGCGGGGCTGCATCTTCCAGTCCACGACCGATAGCGAGGTATTCATCCACCTGATCGCCATCTCGCTGTATTCCAACGTGGTGGACCGGCTGATCGATGCGCTCAAGCAGGTGCTGGGGGCGTATTCCCTGATCGTGCTGTCGCGCAATGAACTGATTGGCGTGCGCGACCCGCTGGGCGTGCGTCCGCTCATCCTTGGCCGCCTGCGGGAAGAAGACGGTTCGGAAGGCCAATGGGTTCTGGCCAGCGAGACCTGTGCGCTGGACATTGTCGGGGCGGAGTTCGTGCGCGACGTGGAACCGGGCGAGATCGTGATCATCAACGATGATGGCATCCGTTCCCTCAAGCCGTTTGACAGCAAGCAGTCGCGCTTCTGCGTGTTTGAATACATCTATTTCGCCCGGCCCGATTCCGTCATGGACGGCAAGGCCGTGTATGACACCCGCAAGCAGATCGGCGTGGAACTGGCGCGTGAAAGCGCGGTGGAAGCCGACGTGATCGTGCCGGTGCCCGATTCCGGCGTGCCCTCGGCCATGGGGTTCGCTGCCGAAAGCGGCATTCCGTTCGAACTGGGCATCATCCGCAACCATTACGTGGGCCGCACCTTCATCGAACCGACCGACCAGATCCGCAATCTGGGCGTGAAGATGAAGCATTCCACCAACCGTCCCGTGCTGGATGGCAAGCGCGTGGTGCTGGTGGATGATTCCATCGTGCGTGGCACCACATCGCGCAAGATCGTGGACATGGTGCGCGCAGCGGGTGCGAAGGAGGTGCACATGCGCATTTCCTCCCCGCCGACCACGCATTCCTGCTTCTACGGCATCGACACGCCCGAGCGCAGCCAGCTTCTTGCCGCCCAGCACAATCTGGAGGAAATGGCCAAGCTGATCGGGGTGGACAGCCTTGCCTTCATCTCGTTCGACGGGCTGTACCGCGCGCTGGGCTACAAGGACCGCAAGAGTGCGGCCAACCGCTACTGCGATGCCTGCTTTACCGGCGATTACCCGATCGAACTGGTGGATTACGAAGCCGAACACCACCCCGAACCCGCGTGACGGGTCCGCTGACCGATCTGGCCGGGCGGGTCGCGCTGGTCACCGGCGCCAGCCGGGGTATCGGGCGCGCAGTTGCCGTGGCGCTGGCACAGGCTGGCGCGCACTGCATCCTGACCGCACGCACGCAGGGTGGGCTTGAGCAGACGGACGACCTGATCCGCCAGCATACGGGGCACAATGCCACCCTGCTGCCGCTGGACCTGCTGGATGGTGAAAAGCTGGATACGCTTGGCCCTTCCATCGCCACACAATTCGGCAGGCTGGACTGCGTGGTCCATTGCGCGGGGGAACTGGGCGTCCTGTCCCCGCTGTCACACATGCAGCCCAGCGACTGGGAACGGGGCATGCAGGCCGGCCCCCTGACCACATGGCGGCTGATCCGCACGCTGGCCCCCCTGCTGGAACGCAGCCCGGCCGGGCGTGCCGTTTTCATGACCGACCAGCATGGCCAGACGCCCGCACCCTTCTGGGGACTGGTAGCCGCCACCCGCGCGGCACAGGACGCCATCATCAGGACATGGGTGCGTGAACTGCCACAGGGCAGTCCGCTGCGCATCAATCTGTTTGAACCCGGCATGGTCGCGACCCGGCTGCGCCGGCTGGCCATGCCCGCACTGGACATGAACAGCCTGACCCCGCCTGAGGCGGTAGCGCCCCGGATCGTCAGCCTGTGCCTGCCCGGTCCCCAGCCACAGGGGACTTATGTGCGCTTCGGAACGCAAACAGAAAATAATTGTTCCAAAACAACCTGTTGATAAAATAAAAGTTTTCAGGTTCCACCTTTTTTCAAAAAAGCGGAAGTTCTTTGAAGCTTTTTGAAAAAAGCTTCACCAAAAACTTTTGTATGATTTTCAGGGAAAAGGAAACCGTATGAGCAGGGCGACACCCGCCACGGCGGCGCTGGAAAAGGCAGACGTTCCATTCAGCGTCATTGAATATGAGTACGATCCCAATGCCGGACAGACGGGCAACCATGCTGCCGCATCCATCGGGGAAGATCCCGCGCGGGTGTTCAAGACCCTGATGGTAATGGTGGACGGTCGTCCTGCCTGTGTCGTGGTGCCCGTGGCAGCAACACTGAGCATGAAGAAGGTCGCGGCAGCCTTTGGCGGAAAATCAGCTGAAATGATGCCACCGCCGGATGCCGAACGCAGCACGGGCTTCCGCGTGGGCGGGATCAGCCCGTTCGGGCAGCGCAAGCGGGTACGGACCGCCCTGGCGCAGGAAGCGCTGGCACAACCCTATGTTGTCATCAACGGGGGGAAACGGGGCTATCTGGTCCGACTGGCGGCCACAGACGCCGTATCGGCAACCGGGGCAGTCACAGCCGACCTGCTGGCCTGAAAATCATAAAGAAGTTTTTGGGG
>NZ_JBXAYQ010000044.1:0-22858 GCF_057359305.1 Komagataeibacter ossonobensis
CGTAGCCATCACCAATACCGCCCTTGAAGCGCTGGGTGTCGGAATCAGCATGACGCAGCCCTTGCTAAAGACAGCAAACGGACCGAAATCATGAACATTATGAAACATGTCCTGAAAACCACCTCGCTGGCGCTGTGCGCCGGACTGATGGCGGCACCGGTCGTCCCTGCCGTCCTCCCCATTCATGCAGCCCATGCGGCCAGCGCATCCGATGCGCAGGTGCAGGAGCCGATCAAGGGCCTGTATGCCGCGCTGGAGCGCGTGCAGGCCAAGGGCAGCGGTTCGTTCGAGCAGCGTTCACAGATGCTGGCCCCGGCAATCGACCACGCTTACAATATCGAAGCCGTGCTCGCCTCCTCCATCGGGCCGCGTTACGCTGGCCTGGCTGATGACCAGAAGCAGACCCTGCTGACCACATTCCGTCAGTTCACGATCGCCCGCTATGTTTCCAGCTTCAAGCCCGGCAGCGACGCCCGCTTCACCATCGACCCGACCGTTACCCCTTCGCCCGTTGGCAATGACCGTATTGTTGTAACACATATCGGATCATCCGATGACCCGAGCGGGACGGAAATCAACTACGTCATGCGTTCGGGCGCCAAGGGCTGGCAGATCGTTGACGTGCTGCTGAATGCCCACATAAGCCAGGTCGCGGCCCAGCGGGCGGACTTCAGTTCCGCCCTGTCGGGTGGAAATGTGCAGAAACTGACGAATCTGCTACAGAAAAAGATCAAAACGTTCTCGGAAGAGTGATATTACAATTCCCTGACGCCGTTTTCTAATTTGCTCCAATACGCGGGACCTTGCCGGAAAGATAATGTCTGTTTTCAACGCTCTTGTTTCACCCGCCGGACTGGCCGCGGCCGTTGCTGTCGCCGGGTGCATGCAGGCAGCGCTTGGCACTTTTCTGGTCTCGCGTTTCCGGTGGCAGGAAAAACGCATGGACCGGGCGGTGCCCTTGCCTCCGGTTTCCGTGCTCAAGCCCCTCCACGGTAATGAACCACTGCTGGAGGAAGCGCTTGAAAGCTTCTGCACGCAGGATTACCCGCAGATGCAGATCGTCTTTGGCGTACAGGCCGAAGACGATGCGGCGATCCCGATCGTACAACGATTGATGGAACGCCACCCGGATGTGCAGATGGAACTGGTGATTGACCCCACCTTCCACGGGCTCAACCGCAAGATCGGCAACCTGATCAACATCATGACGCGTGTTAAGCATGATGTCCTGGTTATTTCCGATTCGGACATCCACGTTGCCCCCGATTACCTGCGGCATGTGGTGGGCGCCATGGTGCCTGACAATGTCGGCCTGGTCACGACGCTGTACGCAGGGCTGCCTGCGTCATCCACCGTACCGCGCCTGCTGGCCGCATGCCAGATCAACCATAACTTCCTGCCCGGCGTGATGCTGTCACGCTACCTCGGGCGGCAGGACTGCCTCGGTGCGACAATGGCGCTGCGGCGTTCCATGCTGGACGAAATTGGCGGGCTGGAAGCACTCGTGCCGCATGTGGCCGATGATGCGATACTGGGCCGTTACGTACGTGACCGTGGCAAGGATATCACCATTGCCGCGTGCATGACATGGACCACAGTGGGCGAGACCTCGATGCGTGAGGTGCTGGCGCATGAACTGCGCTGGGGCCGGACCGTCAAGACGCTGGAGCCCGCGGGTTACGCCGCATCCGCCATTCAGTTACCCCTGTTCTGGGCCAGCGTTGCCGTGCTTGCCGCACCGCATGCGGTCTGGACATGGTTCTTCTTTCTTGGTGCATGGGGATGGCGGGCCGTCTGTTCCTTCATCCTGGACCGCACGCTGGCGCAACGCAGCATGCTGCTGCCGTTACTGCTTCTGCCACTGCGCGACTGGATCTCGGCCGCCGTCATGGTGGGCAGTGTCACGGGCACGCGGGTTGCATGGCGTGGGCAGACAATGCATGTCACGCCGCATTCGGCCATGACACCACGATCGCAACCGGCCTCCCCCGGTGACTGACCCGCCGTCAGCAGGCTGAACTGCTTGAGAATTCCAACCCTGTCGTTAATAAGAACGGGTATTAAGGGAACCCCATTCCCCGCCAGAGCCCGAGGATATGCGTAGCATGATGAAAACCCTGTTTCTCCAGCCGCCTTCGTTTGACGGATTCGATGGTGGGGCCGGCTCCCGCTATCAGGCCAAGCGGGAAATCAAGTCGTTCTGGTATCCGACATGGCTTGCGCAGCCTGCCGCCATGGTCGAAGGCAGCCGCCTGATCGATGCACCGCCCGCGCGCATGGGCATGGAGCCGATCCTGGAAGACGTGCGCAACCGTGACCTGGTCATCATGCACACCTCCACCCCGTCCTTTGCATCCGATGTGCGTGTCGCCCAGATGCTCAAGGACGCGAACCCGAAGGTGAAGATCGGCATGGTCGGCGCGAAGGTTGCCGTCCAGCCGGAAGAAAGCCTGCTGAACGCCCCGCCGGTCGATTTCGTGGCGCGTAACGAATTCGACTTCACCATCAAGGAGATGGCGGAAGGCCGCGACTGGAAGGATGTCGATGGCATTTCCTGGCGCGATGCTGATGGCAAGATCGTCCATAACCGCGACCGTGCGATGATCGAGGACATGGACAGCCTGCCGTTCGTGACCGAAGTGTACAAGCGTGACCTGAAGATCGAAGATTACTTCATCGGTTACCTGATGCACCCGTACATCTCGATCTATACCGGCCGTGGCTGCAAGTCGCGCTGCACCTTCTGCCTGTGGCCGCAGACGGTGGGTGGCCACCACTACCGCACCCGCAGCCCCGAGCACGTGGCAGCCGAAATCCGTCTGGCGAAGCAGTATTTCCCGCAGGTGAAGGAATTCTTCTTCGACGATGACACCTTCACCGATGACCTGCCGCGTGCCGAAGCGATCGCCAAGGAACTGGGCAAGCTGGGCGTGACGTGGTCGTGCAACGCGAAGGCCAATGTGCCCCGCAAGACGCTGGAAGTGCTGAAGGCCAATGGCCTGCGCCTGCTGCTGGTCGGTTACGAAAGCGGCAACCAGCAGATCCTGCACAACATCAAGAAGGGCATGCGCGTCGAGACGGCGCGTGAGTTCACCAAGAACTGCCACGAACTTGGCATCAAGATCCACGGCACCTTCATCCTCGGCCTGCCGGGCGAGACGAAGGAGACCATTCAGGAAACCATCAAGTTCGCCACCGAAATCAACCCGCACACGCTGCAGGTCTCGCTGGCGGCACCCTATCCCGGCACGTTCCTGCACAAGCAGGCGACCGAGAACGGCTGGCTGGATGAAAAGAATGCCGAACTGATCGACGATAACGGCGTGCAGATCGCACCGCTGCACTACCCGCACCTGTCGCACACGGAAATCTTCCAGAGCGTGGAAGAATTCTACCGGAAGTTCTATTTCCGCGCGCCCAAGATCGCCTCGATCGTGAACGAGATGGTCCGCAGCCCGCAGATGATGAAGCGCCGCCTGCGCGAAGGGGTGGAGTTCTTCCAGTTCCTGCGCGAACGCCGCGCCGCCTGATCCGGCTTTCTGCGATTACCCCCATGCCGGGACCTTCGGGTTCCGGCATTTCTTTTTTCATGCCATCCGGTTTTGCATCATGAAGCGCGTCATCATATCCGCCGATGATTTCGGCCTGTCCGAAGAAGTCAACGAGGCGATCGAAATTGCCCATCGCGACGGACTATTATCGACCGCAAGCCTGATGGTATCGGGACCGGCCGCAGCCGACGCCGTGCGCCGTGCAAAGAAGCTGCCGGACCTGCGGGTGGGACTGCATCTGGTCGCGATCGAGGGACCGGCAACCCTGCCCCCTGCCGATATCCCGCTGCTGGTGCCCCAGGATGGGCAGTTCCCCTCCGACCAGTTGAAACTGGGCGTGGAGTATTTCTTCCGACCCGCCGTGCGCCGTGAACTGGCTGCCGAGATCGAGGCACAGTTCCGCGCCTTTGCCGCCACCGGGCTGGCGCTGGACCATGCCAATGCGCACAAGCACATGCACCTGCATCCCACGGTGGGGCGGTACATGATCGAAAGCGGGCTGCGCCATGGCCTGCGTGCAATCCGCGTGCCACTGGAACCGCCCGAGCCGCTTTATGCCGCGGGCACCTATACCGATACATTGGGGGATGCGGCGCTACGCCGCTGGACCGGCCTGCTGCGCCATCAGGCGCACAAGGCGGGGCTGGTCACGAATGACTGGTGTTTCGGGCTGGCGTGGAGCGGGCACATGACGACCGACCGGGTATCGGCCCTTGCCGCGCACCTGCCGGATGGCCTGTCGGAAATCTATTTCCACCCGGCCACGGCAAAGAACAAACTGCTGCAGCGCCTCATGCCCACCTATGAGCATGAAGCGGAGTTCCGTACGCTATGCGCGCCCGGTTTCCGGTCCGGCCTGACCCATTCGGGGGCCGTGCCCACCACATGGACGGACGTGGCCCGCGCATCCTGACGGGCCACCCCTGACGGCGGGACAGATCAGCCGAGGCTGCTCTTGACCCATTCCTTAAGTTGGCTCTTGGGCAGGGCACCGGTCTTGCTGGCAACCGGCTTGCCATCCTTGAACAGGATCAGTGTCGGGATGCCGCGCACGCCATATTCGTTGGGCGTGTTGGGGTTGTCATCGATGTTGACCTTGGCAACGGACATCTTGCCCTTGAATTCCGCCCCGATTTCATCCAGCGCCGGTGCGATCATCTTGCACGGACCGCACCATTCCGCCCAGAAATCGACCAGAACCGGTTCCTTGGATTCCAGAACCTGCGTCTTGAACTGACCGTCGCTTACGGCAATCGTGTTTTCACTCATCACTCAAAACTCCTTTGTGGCGGCCAACGCCGCCCCGTCCTGCTGACATGGCCATGCCGACGCATGCGGTCAAGTCGCAGCGGCCATATCCGGCGCATACCGGTCCAGTAGCGTAGCAGGCAGAATGTCAACGCGCACGCCCTCCGTCCAGACCAGTACGCACACCACCTGCCTGCCGGGATAGACCCCGCGCAACAGGGCGCGGTAGGCCGCCATCTGCCGCAGGTACAGCACCGGCGTCCTGTCAACGTCCGCGGGCGGCGTGCGGTTTGTCTTGAAATCGCACACCGTCACCGTATCCGCGCTGACCGCCATGCGGTCCACCTGCCCCACGATCACCTGCTGGCCCACGATACCAGCCAGCGGCTGTTCCGCCCGGCTGCCGGGGGCAAACAGGGCGGCAAGCCGGGGCATGTCCATGACCGCAAGCACCTGCGTCACCAGCGCCTCGCACTGCGTGGGGTCCAGTCCTGCCACCGGGCGCGACAGCCATGACCAGGCAAGCGCCATGCGTTCATCCACAGGGCAGTCCGGCAGGTATTGCAACAGGGCATGCACCAGTTGCCCACGTTGCAGGGCACGGGCGCGCTGGCCGGCCGGGTCGGCGCGGTCCCGCACGGTGGTCGCGGACACCAGCGGCGAGCGCACGGCGGGCTGTGGGCCAAGGGCGACATCATCGGGACGGCTGGGGGCAAGCGGCCGGGCAAGCGGCCCTTCCATGACCGGCATGACAGGCCGCCACAGCGGGGCATGGCCCATCCATTCCGGCAGGGCGGGCACGGGTGCCGGTGCCACCGGGCCATTATCAGCGCGGGCGGCCCGCGCGGGCGGGGCCGTGCGCGTTTCCTCCAGCACCAGGCTTTCCCCCTCCCAGCCCAGGTCGAAAGGCTGTGCCGTGGCCCCGGCACTTTCAAACCCCTGACGGCACAGATCATACCAGCAGCCATCGGGCACGCCGCGACGGGGTTCCCACCCACATATCACCAGCCGGTCACTGGCCCGGGTCAGGGCGACATAGAGCAAGCGATTATATTCTTCCGCCGCCTCACGGCGTATCTTTTCCTGCACCGATGCCGTCACATCCGTGGCCAGTTCCCGCCGAGGCACCCATATCGGGATATCGAGTCCCGTGGCCCTGTCGGTCTCCCACAATATGTTGGTGTCGGAACGTGGCGTTGCGATCGTATCGGGCAGGATGACAAGACGCGCCTGCAACCCCTTCGCCCCATGCGCGGTCATGACACGCACCATGTTGGCCGATGCATCGGGTTCATGCCGCACCGTTTCATCCGATGCATTCAGCCAGTGCAGGAAACCCTGCAAAGAAATGGCATGCGTTTCCTCAAACCGCAGGGCGGCGGACAGCAGTTCGTCAACCGGTTCCACCGCTTCCGGCCCCAATCGGGCCAACAGCCGGGCGCGACCGCCCAGCGGGCCAAGGGCTTCGGCCAGAAGCTGATACGGCGTGGCGTAATCAACCTGCCGGAACAGGGTATTGAGGATATGCCACGCCGCCGACCAGTCGGGCCGTTCCGCATGACGCACGCGCAGCACTGCCCACAGCGGCTGCCCATCGCGCCCCGTCGCCAGATGCATGAGCGATTCGTCATCCAGCCCGCCAATGGGGGATGTCAGCACGCAGGCCAGCGTCAGGTCATCCTGCGGCAGCAGCAGCGCCGCGCACAGCGCCATAAGATCCTGCACCGCAAGCTGGTCGGTCAGCACGGTACGCACCAGTGTCGCCACCGGCACGTCATTGCTTTTCAGGGCGCGGATCAGGGCACGGGCAAAGGCGGAACGACGCGGCACAAGGATCAGCACGTCACCGGGCGCCAGTGGCGCTTCCCCCGGTGCTGGCGGCATGCGCAGCTGCCCGGCGATCCAGCCCGCCAGTGTATCGGCCAGACGCTGCTGCGCCGTGGACTGCCCGGCATTGCGGGTCGGGGCCATCCACGGGCTTATGTCGGACTCGTCAGGTTCCACCGGCACGGGGGGCCAGATTTCCACACGTCCCCCCTGCCCCGGCCGGGCGGTGACATGGGCGGGAATGGTACCGTCAGGTTCCACCACGCCACGCGCGGCGGCGGGATTGGCGAACACGCTGTCCACCAGTTTCAGTACGGGCGCCGTTGAACGGAAGGAGACCGTCAGCGCCGGTTCACGCCATATGGCGCGGGCGGCGGCCGCACGCTGGCGGAATTGCTGCCGCCATGCGCGGAAGGCCTCCGGGTCAGCCCCCTGGAAGGAATAGATCGATTGCTTGTAATCCCCCACCGCGAAAATGGTGCGCGGACAGCCATCGTCATCATGCGTGCCTTCGCCTGCGAAGAATTCCGCCGTAAGCCCACCGGCAATGGCCCACTGGTCGGGGGATGTGTCCTGCACCTCATCAAGCAGCAGGTGATCGATCCCGCCATCAAGCTTGTACAGCACCCATGCCGCACCGGGGTCATCAAGCAACTGCAGCGTGCGGTCGATCAGGTCATCATAATCGACCATGCCCTGCGCGTTCTTGCGCGTGGCGTAACGTTCCAGCACCGGCTGGGCTACGGACAGCAGCGCGCAGGTCAGTTCAAACACCGTAATGGCGCGCAACTGCTGGTCAATGCCAATGACCCGCACGGCTGCCGCGCCAAGACGGTCGGCCAGACCGGGACAGGCGGCATCCATCTTGGGATTGAGGCCCCCACGCTTTCGCAGCTCACCCTTCTGCGTCAGCAGGCCGCCCCGCCATGTGGACCAGTCCGCCACGCGGGCGGCCACGTCCTGACCCAGCCATGCCAGCATGGTTTCCGCCTGTACCCGGACGGTGGCCGACCCTTCCCGCGCAACACAGCGCAGTCCGTCACGCAGAATGTCCTCATCGGGGATCGTGGCGCAGGCAGTGCGCAATACGTCGTCCACGCTGCGCCCGCTTATGCCCAGCAGACGCATAAGGGCCGATTCCACCCCCGCGCGATCCACCATCCACCGGCGCGCCACCGGCAGCATGCGACGCGACTGCGCCTGCAGCCGGGCGATCAGCGCGGTAAAGTCCCCTACCCCGATCTGCCCCGCCAGCATGGCGACGGCGGGACCACCCTGCCCCACCACATCCTCCACCGCCGCGCGCTGCGCCAGACGGGCATCGGTTTCCTCGATCAGGGTAAAATGCGGGCTGATCGCGGCCTCGATGGGGAAGCGCCGCAGCAGCGACTGGCAGAAGGCATGGATGGTGCCGATGCGCATGCCACCGGGCAGGTCCAGCACGCGGGCGAACAGTTCGCGCGCAACCCGACGGGTTTCCTCACCCGCAGGCACGGACAGACGTGCAAGTTCACGGTCCAGATCCGCATCGGGCAGCATGACCCACTGGCCCAGACGGTTCTGCAGGCGGATGGACATTTCCGCCGCCGCCGCCTTGGTGAAGGTCAGGCACAGGATACGGCCGGGATCGCTGCCGGGCACGCGTGTCATGACACCGTCCCGGTCAGGCACGTCACGCGGCAGCATGAGGCGCAGCAGCCGGTCAATCAAAAGCTTGGTCTTGCCACTGCCGGCAGAGGCCGAGACAAACACCGATGCCTGCGGATCGGACGCCGCCGCCTGGCTGCGATTGGCGATGTCGATGGCGGACGCCATGCCGTCACCCTTCATCATGGCCTCGTTCATCCGCCATTCTCCTCACGCGCGGCACTCCATTCCGCAACACGGGCCAGATGGGCGTAATCGGCAAAACGCGGTTCCTCCCCCGGAAAGGGATGGGACAGATAGGGCTGGTCCGGATTGTCATAGGCTTCAACCAACTTGCGCAGTCCCGCGCGACACCCCGCGATCAGTTCAGTCAGTTCCGTGCCGCGCGCCACATCCAGCACCTGCGCCGGGACATGGCCGCCGGTCAGCCGCCAGTACACCAGTTCCGCAACCGTGCCCGCGACCGGGGGCGGGAAGCCGCCGGTTTCGATCATCGCCGCTTCCAGCACCAGCTGCGACTGCCAGCCTTCCATCACGCTGCGCCGGGTGGGCAGCGTGCCGGTCTTGTAGTCAAACAGGCTCAGGCTACCATCGCCATGCAGGTCAATCCGGTCCGCGCGCCCCCGCAGGGTGAAGGGGCCAGCGGGCAGGTCCTCCAGCCGCATCGTGCCCCCCAGTTCCGTCAGCACGGTGCGGGGGCCGCCGGTGGCGCGGCGTGTTTCCTCGGCTTTCGCGCACCATGCCGCGATGCGTTCCAGCCGGGGCGCCCACCATGCGGCAAGGGCGGGACGCAGGTCCGCCTCCCGCAGTACATCGGCAAAGACATTACGCATGCGGGAAGCGCCATCATGGGGCCAGTCGGATGGATGATCACTGAACCAGCGGTCCAGCGCCGCGTGCACGATCTGCCCATAATCGGCGGCATCGGCCAGTTCCTCCAGATCCGCCAGCGGACGCAGGCGGAGGATACGCCGCGCGTAAATGGCGTAGGGGTCGCGCATCCATGTCTCGATTTCCGTCACCGACAGGCTGCGCGGGCGCAGGCCCACCGCGGGACGCGGCTGTGGCGGGGCAACAGGCACCGCCGCCCCTTCCGGCCGGTCAAGGCTGTCCAGCCAGCGCAGCGCCGGATGTACCGGAAGGCCATGGCCATGCCCGGCCAGATACGCATCCAGCCGCACCAGCCACCGCGCGGGCACCGTCGGCGCGCCCTGCCGGCGTGTGGCCAGCGACAGCACGACATTGGGTGCGGCACAGGCACAGGAAACGAAATCATGCGCGGCCTGACCGATCGCCCATTCGGGGGATGGCAGGCCGACGCGGGTGCGCATGGGGCGGCTCATCCACGGACCCGGATCGGTCGCGGGCGGCCAGACGGTTTCAACCAGACCACCCAGCACAATGGTATCCGCCGTCTGCAGCCGGGCTTCCAGCAGGCCCCAGATGAACACGCGCGGATGCACCGCCGTACCCTCACGCCCCCGCACGGCGCGCCGTCCCTGCACCGTCATACCGGCAAGGGATGAAGCCAGCAGTCCGTCCAGCGCACCGATACGCGCATCGGGCAGTACGTCGCACCATGCCAGCATCGCACTCATGTGCTGGCCCAGCGCGTTGCCTTCCTCCCCCGCCCACAGCCGTTCCGCCCCATCCACCATATCGGTCGTGGCCAGCGCCTGCGCGGTTTCCACCAGTGCTGCCAGCAGGATGGATACCGGCACCAGATTACTGCCTGGCAGGGCCAGAAGCGGGCCGAAGGCGGTTTCCAGACGGTCGAGAAACGCGTTGATTTCCTCTGGCGCATCAGGCGCGTCGGCCAGTGCGCCATGCGGGTCATCGGCCGCGCGCGCCAGTGCGCTGCGCAGGCCCGCGATACCCGGCGGCGGGGCCGGGCCGCGCAGGACAAGGCGTTCCAGCTGGCGGGCGCTGGCGCGGCAGTTGCCCGGTGACAGCCCGCATGCCGCCAGCGGGTGCTTGATGACCGACAGCAGCGCCACCGGCGACAGCCCGCCATCCACCGCCTGCACGATCAGCCGCAGGAAGGCGGTCTGCGGCACGGTCAGCAGGCTTTCACCCGCGCTGTCATCGGCAATGATGCCCCAGCGCACCAGTTCCGTCGCCACCCGTCCGGCCAGTGCACGATCTGGCGTAACAAGGGCGGCACGCTTGCCTGGCTGTTCCAGCACCTGCCGCAGCACCATGGCGATGGCGGCGGCTTCCTCCTGCTGGTCGGCGCTGCGCAGGACCGACAGGCCATCGGCCGCCACGGGCGCATCCGGCGCGCGCCAGCGGTCCAGCGCATGGGCGGGCAGCAATGCGCGGGCCAGCAGGCTGGCGCGGGAGACGGGGCTGCTGGCCACGTCGCCATCGGTCAGGGTGTCCCACTGTTCCATGCACGCGCGTTCAATGCCCAGTTCGGCAAGCATATGCGCCGTGCCGGCCTGCGGGTGATCGGGCGGCAGACGCTGCCAGACATCATCACTGCAATCCATGTCCACGCCGGGCAGCACCAGCAGCCCGTCGGGCAGGGACATGACAGCGCGCAGCATGGCGATGGTGGAGGGCACGGCATCGGAAAAACCGGCGGCCCATATGGGATCACCCGATGGCGGGGGCATTTCCATCCACCGCGCGGCCTGTGCATGCAGCAGCGCCGTCTGGCGGGCGACGGGGTTCATCACCCCCTGTTCCGCCAGCCATGCGGGCCAGACACTGGTGACGATGGACAGGAATTTCAGCGTCTGGTGCCAGTGCTGGGCAAAATCACCGTCCGCCGCATGGGACAGACGTTCACACAGGTCACATTCCGCCCATTCCGCCTCATCCATCAGATCCGCCAGCGCGCGCGCCAGCGGCCAGGCCTGGTCAACGCCCTGCACATCGCCAAACGCCTTGCCCGCCTGCATGACCAGCAACGTCAGCGTCGCCAGCCGCCGCACGGGATCGACCGCGGGCGGCAGGTCCAGCGCACTGCAACCCGACAGCGCCAGCGACGCCTCATCCAATGCCGCGATCGGCGCGATACGCGGCAGCAGGATGGGGCGGCCATCGACCTGCCGCACGAAGGCTTCGGTCAGCGCACGGGCGGCGCGGCGGCTGGGCAGCAGGATCAGGCCATTGCCGCAGGCCTGCGGATCATGCCCCGCCTGTTCCAGCCAGCGGGCGGCGATCTGGTCAACAAAAGGCACATGCGGCGGCACGACCGCCGCACGCCCCCGCACGCAGTCGCCCATGGCGTCGGTCATATATCGTTATCCGAATCCGGGTTAAGGGCGGAATGCAGCACGCGCTCCGCCGCATCGATATCGGCGGGACGGGACAGGTGGAACCACAGCGAATCATGCACGATCACCCCAAGCCTGCCCGCCGCCATCGCGCGGTCCCACAGCCGGTTCATGCTGAACCCACCTTCCGGCGCGCCATTGAACAGCGCGGGGGCGACAATCTGCACACCGGTAAAGATGTACGGCGTGATTTCCCCCGCGCGCGGGCGACGCGGCACGCCATGCGCGTTCACCGCGAAATCCCCCTGCCCGACTTCCCCCACCGCGCGCGTCATGGCCCCCAGCAGCAGCATGGCGTCCATGCGTTCGGGATCGAACGCCGCAGCCAGACGGCGCAGCGCGGGCACCGGCCCGTTGAGCCACATGGCATCGCCATTGAGCAGGAAGAACGGTCCCGGCCCCAGTTGCCCGGCCCGCAGGGCGGCGGCCGCACTGCCCCCGGTTTCCAGCAGGGTGGATTCGGGCTGTTCAATCGTCACCGGCCCGCGATGGGCGGCACGGCGGGCTTCAAGGGCTGCATGGATGTCATCGGGCCGCCAGTGGGCGTTGACCACCACCTGCTGCACGCCACACGCCTCCAGCCGGTCCAGCACGTGATCCAGAATGGGTTGTCCCGCCACGCGCAGCAGTGGCTTGGGCATCGACTCGCTCAGCGGTCGCATCCGCCGCCCCAGACCTGCTGCAAAAACCATGGCAGTACGGGGCATGTTCACGCCCATGATGCATCTCCTGTCCCGAAAATGGCTGACTGCGCCAGCCGCGTATCCCATCCCTCCAGCCGGGCGATCCGGCCGCCCGTCGCATCGGGTGCCAGGGTAATACGCAACGCATCAGGGGGGGCAAGCGTGCCCAGGCGCTGCGGCCATTCCACAAGGACAACGCCCTCACGCGCATCATCCCAGCCGAGTTCATGCACGCCTTCCGGCCCGTCCAGCCGCCACAGATCGAAATGCGCGACCTCGCCTGCCGGCGCATCATAGACCTGCACCAGCGTGTAGGACGGGCTTGGCACCTCCATCTCCGCATCCCCGCACAGGGCGCGCAGCAGGGCGCGCGCCAGCGTGGTCTTGCCAGCGCCCATATCCCCTTCCAGCAGCACGCAGTCGCCTGCGCGCAGCACGCTGGCCAGCGCATGGCCAAGGGCTGTCGTAGCCTGTGTGTCAGGCAGGGAAATTTCACGCATTGGCGGCCCCGTCCCCTGCTTTTGCACGATTGTATATCATGAACCGATTGTGCCTTTCCCTGCCGCCCACGCACAAGGGGCGATGGAAAGGATACGCCAAAGCGCTTGCGCCAAGGCAGACAACAACGCAAAACCGCACGTGACATATGCCCGTAGACAAGACCACGGATTGCGGAACACCAGAACCGGACATGACCATGCCTTCCCCCACCCATACCACCGATGTCGCCATTATCGGCGCAGGCCCCGCAGGGCTGTTCGCCGCATTTGAATGCGGGATGCTCAAGCTTGGCTGCATCATCATTGATGCGCTGGATGAAATCGGGGGGCAGTGCACCGCGCTGTATCCCGAAAAGCCGATTTACGACATCCCCGCCCACCCCGCGATTGAAGGTGGCGCGCTGATTGAAGCGCTGGACCGCCAGATCGCCCCCTTCGACGTGCCCCGCCTGCTGGGCCGCCGGGTGGAACGGCTGGAGGGCACGCGTGGTGGTTTCGTGCTGGGCACATCCAGCGGGGATGTCATCGCGGCGCGTGCGGTCATCATCGCGGCAGGGGCCGGCGCGTTTGGTCCCAACCGTCCCCCACTGAACGGACTGGAGGCGTTCGAGCAGACCGGTGGTGTGCAGTATTTCGTCCGCCGCCGCGCCGATTTCGCGGATAAGGATGTACTGATTGCGGGCGGCGGCGATTCCGCAGTGGACTGGGCGCTGGCCCTGCGCGACGTGGCCCGCAGCGTGAAGCTGGTGCACCGGCGCGACCGCTTCCGCGCCGCCCCCGAAAGCCTGCGCCAGCTTGATGATGCCGTGGCCCTGGGCCAGGTGGAAAAGATCATCGGCTACCAGCTGCATGGCCTGCACGGCGCGCAGGGGCAGCTGACCGGCGTGGACCTTGCGACGCTCGATGGCACGGTGCGGCATGTGACCTGCGATCACCTGCTGCCCTTCTTCGGGCTGGCGACCGATCTCGGCCCGATCGCGCAGTGGGGGCTGGACACCATACGCGGCACCATTCCTGTCACCCCCTCCACCTGTGAAAGCAGCCTGCCCGGTATTTTTGCCGTGGGCGATGTCGCGACCTATCCCGGCAAGCTGAAACTGATCCTGCAGGGCTTTACCGAAGGGGCCATGGCCGCCCACGCCATCCACCCCATCGTCCATCCCGATACGGCGCTGCATTTTGAATATTCGACCAGCAAGGGCGTGCCAGCGGGCTGATTTCTGCCATCCCGTCCTGTCATAACAGAAACGGTTGACCATTCCGGCGCTGTGGCGCATCCCCGGTGTGTTGATGATGGAAGTAAGGATGAAACTGTGAAAGTTATCGTTCTGGGCGCAGGCGTAGTGGGTGTCACAGCGGCATGGTACCTGGCCAAGGCCGGGCATGAAGTCACGGTCGTGGACCGCCAGCCCGCTGCCGCACTGGAAACCTCCTTTGCCAATGCGGGACAGATTTCACCGGGATTTTCCGCGCCATGGGCGGAACCGGCCCTGCCGCTGAAGGTATTGCGGTGGATGGCCAGCCGTCACGCGCCCATCGTGGTCCGCCCGCGTATCGATTTCGCCATGATGCGCTGGATCGAGCAGCTTCTGGCCAACTGCAACGCGCATGACTACGACATCAACAAGTCCCGCATGCTGCGTATCGCGGAATACAGCCGTGACTGCCTTGACGCCCTGCGCAAGGAAACCGGCATTACCTATGATGATGAACAGCGTGGCCTGATCCAGCTTTTCCGCACGCAGAAGCAGGTTGACCATGCCGCCCGCGACATGTCCCTGCTGGACCAGGCAGGCATTGCCCACGAATTTCTCAGCCCGGATGAAATCGCCCGACACGAACCCGGCCTTATGGAAAACCGGCACCTGTTCAGGGGCGGCCTGCGCCTGCCGGGTGACGAATCGGGCGACTGCCACATGTTCACCCAACGTCTGGCCCAGAAGGCGGAAGAGGAACTGGGCGTCACCTTCCATTATGAAACCACGATCGAGGCGCTGGATGCCTCGGCCACCGATATTTTCGGTGTCCGCACATCGGCCGGCCGCATGACGGCGGATGCCTATGTCGTGTCCATGGGCAGCTATTCGCCGCTGCTGCTGCGCCCGCTCGGGCTGCACCTGCCGGTCTATCCCACCAAGGGATATTCCCTGACGCTGCCGGTGACCGATGCCGCACGCGCGCCGGTTTCCACCGTCAATGACGCGACGTACAAGGTTTCCATTACCCGGCTGGGCGATCGTATCCGTATTGGCGGCACGGCGGAACTGGCCGGTTACAACCTGCGCCTGCGCCGCGACCGGCGGGAACTGCTGGAACTATCGTTTTCGGAACTGTTTGGCGCCAGCGGCGACATGTCGCAGGGGGCGTACTGGACCGGGCTGCGTCCCAGCACACCTGATGGCACACCGGTCATCGGACCGGCTGGACGGTTTTCCAACCTGTGGCTCAATACCGGCCATGGCACGCTGGGCTGGACCATGGCGTGCGGGTCGGGCCGCGTGCTGGCTGACAGGATGAGCGGCAAGCGCACCGAAATCCCTTGCCTGGACCTGTCGCTGGACCGTTACACCACGGCCTGAAGACACTGTTCAGAAATAACCGTTTGATAAAAATAAAAAGTCTTTGGATGCCGCCTTTTTTCAAAAAGGCGGTATTCGCTCAGGCTTTCTGAAAAGGTTTCACAGAAACTTCCTTATGATTGACCGGGTATTCGTTGGACAGGCCGTTCAGCCGACGAAGGCCAGACCATAAAAAAAAGCCCGGTTTGATACCGGGCTTTTTTATGGTTGTCCTTACCGACATCACGGGAATGCCGGTAAGGGCGCCGCAGTTATTACTGCGCGGCCGGAGCAGCAGGTGCTGCATCCGTGGATTCAGCCGCCTTCTTGGCACCATGATGGTGACCACCGTGGTGATGACCACTGTGATGCTTTGTCTTCTTGGCGCCAGCTTCGGCCGGTGCCGCACCTTCAGATGCATCGGGGGTATGTTCCGGTGCGGAAACGGCCGGGGTGGTCGGCTCGGCGGTCTGGGCCATGACGGGGGCGGCAACGCCCATGATGGCAACAGCGGACAGGGCGGCAACGAAGCGACGGGGGAAAACGATCATATAAAAATACTCCAACAAATCAGGAATTCTGATCCCAATGCGTGCAGCGGGCGACGAATCGGTACACCCGGACTGACCTCCTTGCTGTAACATGCTGCAAGGAAGCCGTCTCGGATTAAAATTCTTAAATTTGTTAGTAATGTCTCACTTCTGCCCTATAGTGACCGCAATCTCAAGAACTTAAACGTAACTAAAGATTACAGTCACCACAGGATCAGGCAGGCAGTCAGTCAACCGCGCCCGAACGCTCACGCTTCTTGCGTTCGTGCGGGTCAAGGTAGCGCTTGCGGATACGCACGGCCGACGGCGTGACCTCGACCAGTTCATCGTCCTCGATATAGGCGATGGCCTGTTCCAGGTTCATCTTGCGCGGCGGAATCAGCAGCAGGGCCTCGTCCTTGCCAGCGGCACGGATGTTGGTCAGCTTCTTTTCACGGATCGGGTTTACTTCCAGATCATTCTCACGCGAATGCTCGCCGATGATCATGCCGACATAGACCTTCTCGCCCGCGTCAACGAACAGCGTGCCACGATCCTGCAGCGAGAACAGGGAATACTGCGTGGTCGCGCCATCTTCAGACGAAATCAGCGAACCGTTACGACGGCCGGCAATCGGCCCGACATAGGGCTGATAGCCATGGAACAGACGGTTCATGATGCCCGAACCGCGTGTATCGGTCAGGAATTCACCGTGATAACCGATCAGCCCGCGTGACGGGATCAGAAAGCTCAGGCGCACCTTGCCGCCGCCTGACGGCTGCATGTCCTGCATGATGCCCTTGCGCAGCGCCATCTTTTCCACCACGACGCCCGAATACGGCTCGTCCACGTCGATCAGGACTTCCTCGAACGGCTCTTCACGCTCACCGGTTTCCTCATTGGTGCGGAACAGCACGCGGGGACGGCCGATGGTCAGCTCAAACCCTTCACGACGCATCTGCTCGATCAGGACGCCAAGCTGCAGTTCGCCACGGCCAGCAACCTCGAACGCCTCGCTTTCAGGGCTTTCGGACACGCGGATGGCGATGTTGCCCTCGGTTTCCTTGAACAGGCGGTCACGGATCTGGCGCGACGTGACCTTCTTGCCTTCACGACCACCCAGCGGACCATCGTTGAGGCGGAAAGTCATGGACAGCGTCGGCGGATCAACCGGGGTGGAGGGCAGCGGTTCCTTGACTTCGAGGGCTGCGATGGTTTCGGGAATCGTCGCTTCCGACAGGCCGGCCACGGCCACGATGTCACCGGCTTCCACTTCCTCGACCGGCACGCGGTCCAGACCACGGAAGGACAGCAGCTTGGTCAGGCGGCCGGTTTCCACAACCGAGCCATCGGGACGCAGCACATGCACCGGCATGTTCATCTTCGCCACGCCCTGCTCGACACGGCCGGTCAGCACACGGCCAAGGAAGTTGTCGTTTTCCAGGATGGTGGCGACCATCGCGAACGGCGCATCCTTGTTCACCTTCGGCGGCGGCACATGGCGCAGGATCAGGTCGAACATGGGAGAGAGATCCTTGCGCGGACCATCAATCTCGGTATCGGCCCAGCCCTGGCGGCCCGATGCATACAGCATGGGGAAATCAAGCTGCTCGTCATTCGCGCCCAGGGCTGCGAACAGATCGAAAATCTCGTTATGGACTTCATCGGGGCGGGCGTCGCCACGGTCGATCTTGTTGACGACCACGATCGGCTTCAGGCCGCGCGCCAGCGCCTTGCCCACCACGAACTTCGTCTGCGGCAGCGCGCCCTCGGCGGAGTCGACCAGCACGACCGCGCCGTCAACCATGCTCAGGATACGCTCGACCTCGCCGCCGAAATCGGCGTGGCCCGGGGTGTCGATGATGTTGATGCGGGTGTCTTTCCACACAACCGACGTGCACTTGGCCAGGATCGTGATGCCACGCTCACGCTCCAGGTCATTGCTGTCCATGGCACGTTCGGCCACGTGCTGGTTGTCACGGAAGGAACCGGACTGTTTCAGAAGCTGGTCGACCAGTGTGGTCTTGCCATGATCGACGTGCGCGATAATGGCGATATTGCGGATATCCATAAGTGCTCTTGACCTGACTTTCCTTGGCGGACGCCATAAGGGGGCGCGGCGGCACATGCGGGGGGTACCCGTGCGTGCGGCGGCGGAATGGGTGGCTGCTGCTTGCGTAGATAATGCGGAAGGGCGCGGATTGCACGCGAAACTTCGTGCCCGCACCCATCACACGACCGGCAGGATGCGCCCTGTGGATCAGAAATCCATGTCCTGACGCATGTTCATGAGCGGACGCGCGCCATAATGCGAGATCACTTCCGATGCCGCGACACTGCCCAGACGGCCGCATTCGGCCAGTGTCCGGTCCGATGTCCAGCCTGCGAGGAAGCCCGCGGCATAGGCGTCGCCCGCCCCCGTGGTGTCGACCACCTGCGTGCGCACGCTGTCGATCACGATGCGCTGCTGGTCCTGAATGATGACGCTGCCGCGTTCGGAACGGGTCAGGACGGCGAAATGCGTATCGGCCGAGACAAGGCGGGCGGCTTCGTCAAAGTCATCGGTCTGGTACAGGGCGCAGATCTCGTCCTCGTTGGCGAACAGGATGTCGATATGCCCGCGCACCAGTTCATGGAAGGCATGGCGGTGACGGTCCACACAGAAACGGTCGGACAGCGAAAGGGCGACCTTGCGCCCCGCTTCATGCGCGATACGGGCGGCGGTGCGGAAGGCTTCCTGCGCCTCCGGCGGATCGAACAGGTAACCTTCCATGTAGATGACCTTGGACGCACGCACGACATCCACCAGCACATCTTCAGGGCTGAAGGTGACGCATGCGCCCAGATAGGTATTCATGGTGCGCTGGCCATCAGGCGTGACCAGGATGATGCAGCGCGCGGTGGGATGGTTTTCCCCCGCATCGCCCTGCAGCGGGGAAGAAGGGAAATACACGCCCGCCGCCTGCATGTCGGCGCCAAAGGCCTGTCCCGGCGCATCCGCCGCCACCTTGCCCAGATACGCGACGCGCGCACCCATGTTGGACGCCACGACACAGGTATTGGCGGCGGACCCGCCGCCCATTTCCTTTTCACGCGTGATCTGGCCATACAGCGCCTTGGCACGGTCGGCGTCGATCAGCATCATGCTGCCCGGTGTCATGCCGTTATTCTGCGGGAAGGCCGCGTCCACCGGTGCCAGGACATCAACAATCGCATTACCGATACCCAGCAGATCAAACCGGCATTCCGCCGCCTGTCCCGAATTTTCCATTCTTCTGTTCCACTACCCGTCATTAAACACTCATATGCGCGGGCATGGCGTTTCCGCGCCACGAAATAACCCATTTTTTCCCGCATGATGCGCCCCATCGCTATCATTGGCGGGTAAGCGGCGCAATGCATGATGTTTTTTATGCACCGCTGTTCCCCTCAACGCCTCTTGTCGGCATGATGGGGGTGCGTATAACCGTTTGAAGGGGGCTGCGGCCTGCAACCAGCCCGAAAGCGTATCTTCCAGTTTCCGGGACGCACCACGGTCCCGATGCAGCATAACCAAGCGGGGTAATATTGTTTAGACGACGCAAGCCAGCAGAAACCCAGCCAGCCGCCCCGACGACGCCCCCCGCGCAGCAGCCGGGCCGACCAGCCTCAGGCGGTGGCTCCTCTCCCTCACCCAAACCTGCCAGCAAGGAAAATACATCCATGGCCCGTCCGCCCTTCCCGCCCACGCCCAACGCCCCTCCCGCACCTGGTGGGGCACGTCCCGGTGCACCGGGGGCTACGGCCGCCAAAAAGGAAAATGACCGTCGCACCCTGGTCGTGGGTCGTGGCATCAGCGTGCAGGGGACCATTCAGGACGCCGAGCGCCTGGTTGTGGAAGGAACGGTTGAATCTTCCCTGATCAACGCATCCGAACTCCAGATCGCGCAGGGCGGCGTGTTCAAGGGCGAAGTTGAGGTTGAGGACGCTGAACTGGCGGGAACGATCGATGGCACGCTGACGGTGCGTGGCAGCCTGACCATCCGTTCGACCGGTCGCCTGCTGGGCAAGGCCAAGTGCCGTCGCCTGAAGGTGGAAGATGGCGGTCAGGTCACTGGCCAGCTTGAAATGATCACCACCCCCGGCGCGCCGGCTGCCCCCGCGGCACCTGCTGCCCCCGCCGCGCCGCCGCGCCCGGCTGCGGAATAAGCGGTCCGATCCGCCCGCATCCTGTCGGGCGGATACAAAAAAACGCCAGTGGCAGTCATGCCCTGGCGTTTTTTAATGCAATTCCCAGGACGCCGTTTGAAACAGTGATGAAGCTTTTTCCAGAAAGCTTCAGGGAACCCCGCCTTTTTGAAAAAAGGCAGCACCCAGAAACTTTCATGACGTCTTTAGAAATTTCTGAGGGGAAACGGCTCAGGCCACGTTATCGCGACGATCACGCAGTTTGACATAGGCAAGCTGCGCATGTTCCGCGCAGTACGGCTTGCCCGGCAACGGGGTGGCCCCACAGAAATGAAAGCCCGGCGTACCCGGGTCACCCAGCGGCCAGCAGCAGGACTGGCTGCTGCGCCGACGCGGCTCACTGACCGGACGCAGGGCGGCTTTCGCCGCGGCACGGGGCTGCGCGCGGGTGGCGCGGGGTGCGGGGGCCGCATCCTCTGCCACCGGGGCTGCCGCCGCAGGCTTGGGCTGCGGTGCGGGCGTCGGGGCCGCCTGCGCCTTGGCGGGAGCCTTTTCCGATGCCGGGGCGGCGGATGTAACCGGAGTTGCCGTCACTTCGGGTTTTGGGGCTGCTGGCGTGTTTTCGGTAGCGGATGGGGCCGCCGTGGCTTCCGCTGTCGTGGCGGCTGGTGCAGGGGCCGCCTTTGCCGCACGCCGGATAGGCGATGGACGCGGCTTGAGGCCCAGACGGTGCGCCTTGCCAACCACCGCGTTCTTGGTAACAGAAAGCTGACGGCCGATTTCTGCGGTCGATAAGCCCTGCTGCCACAGATCACGCAGGCGCGCGATCGTCTCCTCGGTCCATTCCATCGCCATCGTTCTGCACTCCTTACGCGGAATGGTGGGAAATTAGGCTTATACTGTGCCCGGCTCAACTGCCATAATACAGAATCTTGTGGACAGTTCTGCGCATAACCTGTTTGCAACCCCGGTAAAACACAACCGGGGTACCAAATCGGGTCAGGCGTGGATCAGCCTGATCTTCCCACCTTCGACCCCCATGGTCAGATGACCTGCCTTGAGTTCACGCGCCAGCTTGCCAAATACCTCGTTCCGCCAGCCATGAAAGGCTGGAATATCCGCCGCGTCATCCAGCGCGAAACGGTCCAGGTCCTCGGACGAGGCCACCAGCTTGGGTGCGACACGATGCGTCTCACAACAGGTGGCCAGCAACACCTTGAGCAGCGCGATCAGGGCCGGTGAAGGACGCTGCGCATCCTTTGCCCGCCCTTTGGGTAAGCGCGGCAGGTCCGCTTCCGGTTCCATGGCCGCCTGCGCCACGGTTTCCAGCAGGGCCTGACCGCTGCGTCCTTCGGCAAAACCACGTGAAACACCACGCACCCGGGCCAGCGCATCGACCGTACCGGGCACTGTCGCCGCGATTTCCATCAGGCTTTCATCCTTGAGCAGCCTCTGGCGCGGCACGTTAACGCGCTGGGCCTCCCCCTCGCGCCATGCGGCGACGGCACGCAATATGCCCAGCATCCGCCGGTTGTTGGTGCGCGGGCGCATCTTTTCCCACAATGTCAGCGGGTCAGGCCGGAATGTGGTGGGATTGTTCAGGATATCCAGTTCTGCCGCGACCCAGTCCAGACGCCCTTCACGTTCCAGCTGGACCAGCAGCTTTTCATAAACCAGCCGCAGATAGGTGACATCCGCCGCCGCATACCCGATCTGGGCCGGGGAAAGCGGACGCGCCGCCCAGTCGGAAAAACGGTGTGACTTGTCAATCTGCACCCCCAGCAGGGAGGAGACGAGGTTGTCATATCCAACCTGATCACCATATCCCGCCACCATGGCCGCGACCTGCGTATCGAACAGAGCGGCCGGCAGGCGGTCGAACAGATGCAGGAAGATTTCCAGATCCTGCCGCGCGGCATGGAACACCTTGACCACGCTGGCATCATCCAGCAATGCCCCGAGGGGGGACAGGTCGATGCCCGGGGCGGTCGTATCGATCACCACCACGTCCTTTTCCCCAGCCAGCTGCACCAGACACAGCTCGGGCCAGTAAGTCCGTTCGCGCACGAATTCGGTGTCGATCGTCACAAATGGCTCATGCCGCAGTCGCGCGGTTACAGCCTCAAGCTCCGCTGTGGTGGTCACCAGCACAGGGGCGGAAAATTCGGGTCGGGATACACGTGCCATGGGGTGCAGTTATCATGCCTGTGCCCTGTTGCGAAAGCAGGGAAAACCGCATGACGCCCCCCTGCATTTCCGTTGACGGTGCCCCATCCCTTCCGGCATCAGCCACATATCCCTTTTTTTATTCCTGACGGACCCCAGATGAACACCCGCCCCACCCCCGATGATGGCAGCCAGTTCCTGACCCAGCTGGGCCAGAATACCCGCCAGCCCAACAGCCCTGAAGAAGCCCGGCTGGAGCGTGTGCCCGCGCCAGAACGCGGGCGGAACTATGTCGTGCGCTTTACCGCGCCGGAATTCACATCGCTCTGCCCGGTTACAGGACAGCCGGATTTCGCGCATATCGTCATCGACTACATTCCCGATGAATGGATTGTGGAAAGCAAATCGCTCAAGCTGTTCCTGACCAGCTTCCGCAACCATGGTGCCTTCCATGAAAAGTGCTCGGTACAGATCGCGACGACACTGGTGGACCTGCTGAAGCCTGTATGGCTGCGGATCGGGGCGTACTGGTATCCGCGTGGCGGCATGCCGATTGATGTGTTCTGGCAGACCGGCGCACCACCCGAAGGGGTGTGGATTCCGGCACAGGACGTACCCGGCTATCGCGGTCGCGGCTAAAAGCCTGTAAAAAAACAATATTGTTATAGAAATAAAAGTTGCTGTATGCCGCCTTTTT
>NZ_JBXAYQ010000045.1:0-22753 GCF_057359305.1 Komagataeibacter ossonobensis
TACGTAAGCGTCTGATAAGACAGAGAAAAAGCCACCCCAACGGGTGGCTTTTTTTGTGCCCAAAACGCGGCGCAGGATGCGTATAGGATGCAAATGGGAGTGAAACTCCAGCGTAGGTTGCGCCTAAAACAGGCGATGTCACGATGTCGTGAGATTTATCGGCGCCCTTATTGATCAGTGGAAATTGCGCGATCTGACGACGATACGCTCGTCGGCGGAAGCGCTGGCATGGGGGCTCTCCGTAGAGGAGCGATTACCGACGTCCGCGAGCAGCCCGGAAAGGTCGGTGATCTCTTTTGCCACCAGATGCACAACGTCGCCTTCCTTCTGGAGCATGCCTGTCACCGCCAGCATCTGTCCGCCAAGCACGACACGCCGGTTCGCATCGAACATATCCGGCCAGATGATGACGTTCATATTTGCCGTCTCGTCCTCCAGCGTCATGAACACCACGCCTTCTGCCGATCCGGGTCGCTGCCGGACCAGAACCAGCCCCGCCACGGTGAGACGCTTCCCATCCTTTGTCGCCAATGCCTGCCGACAGGACATGATGTCCCTTGCCCGGAGATCCTCGCGTAGAAAGGTCAGCGGATGATCCCGCAGGGTAAGGCCAAGCCGGTTGTAATCCCGCACCACCTCGGCCCCGTCGCGCATGGGTTGCAGCAGCACATCCGGTTCTTCAGCTTCCCGTGTCACCCGCGCTGCGGCAAACAGAGGCAGCGGTTCGTCCCGTAGCGCCTTGATCCCCCACAGCGCCTCGCGCCGTGCCAGCCCGAGCGAGGGCCGGAAAGCGTCGGCTTCCGCGAGATGGGTCAGGGCTGCCGACTTCACGCCAGCCCGACGCCACAGATCATCGATCGAGGTAAACGGGCGTGAGGCTCGCGCGGCAACAATCCGGGCTGCATCGTCGTTGGCTAGTCCCTTCACCAGACTCATGCCAAGCCGCACGGCAAATCGGCCATTGGAGCTTTCCGGGCCTTCCAGCGTGCTGTCCCAGCGCGAGGCATTGACGCAAACGGGCCGGATTTCCACGCCATGTTCCCGCGCATCACGGACCAGTTGTGCCGGCGCATAGAATCCCATCGGCTGGGAATTCAGGAGGGAGGCCAGAAACACATCTGGATGGGTGCATTTCATCCATGAGGATGAATAGGCCAGAATGGCGAAACTCGCCGCATGGCTCTCGGGAAAACCGTAGGAACCGAAGCCTTCCAATTGCTGGTAGATCCGCTCGGCGAATTCCTCATCATACCCATTGGCGCGCATGCCATTGATCAGGCGTGTCTGAAACTGCGAGACCGTGCCGGTATTTTTGAACGTCGCCATGGCCCGACGCAACTGATCGGCCTCTGCGGCTGTAAACCCCGCACAGATCATGGCGACCTGCATCGCCTGTTCCTGAAACAACGGGATCCCGAGTGTCTTTTTCAGAACCTTTTCCAGTTCCGGGGTAGGATAGTTTTCCGGCTCGATCCCCTCACGGCGACGCAGATAGGGATGCACCATATCCCCCTGAATGGGGCCTGGACGCACGATCGCGACCTCAATGACGAGATCATAGAACACACGCGGTTTGAGCCGTGGCAGCATGGACATCTGGGCGCGGGATTCAATCTGGAACACGCCGATGGTGTCAGCCTTGCGGATCATGGCGTAGGTGCGCGGATCTTCGGCCGGAATGCTCTGGAGCGTGAAGTGCTGGCCCTTGTGTTCCGCCAGCAGATCCAGCCCCTTTTTCATGCAGGTCAGCATGCCGAGCGCCAGGATATCGACCTTCATGAATTTCAGAACGTCGATATCATCCTTGTCCCATTCGATGATCTGACGCTGCTCCATAGAGGCGGGCTCAATCGGCACCAGTTCATCCAGCCGGTCATGCGTCAGCACGAAGCCGCCGGGATGCTGTGACAGGTGGCGTGGCACGCCGATCAGGCAACGTGCCAAGTCGAGTGTCAGGCGAATGCGCCGGTCGGACAGGTCAATACCCGTCTCATTCAGGGCCTCATCATCCAGTTTGCGCCCCCAGCCCCAGATCTGACCTGACAGCGTGCGGATCAGGTCTTCGGGGAGGCCCATCACCTTGCCAACGTCCCGGAGTGCTCCCTTGGCGCGATAACGGATCACCACCGCCGTCAGTGCCGCCCGGTCACGCCCGTAATGCTCATAGACCCACTGGATGACCTGTTCACGTCGCGCATGCTCGAAATCCACGTCGATATCCGGTGGCTCGCCCCGCTCCTCGGAGACGAAGCGTTCGAACAGCAACGAGTTGCGGGCCGGATCGATGGCAGTAATGCCGAGCACGTAGCAAACGGCAGAATTGGCAGCCGAGCCACGGCCTTGGCAGAGAATGTCCTGGGAGCGGGCATAGCGGACGATGCTGTTCACGGTCAGGAAATACGGTGCGTAGTTCATCCGCCCGATCAGTCCGAGTTCATGGCGGAGCGTTTCCGCCACGTCATCCGGTACGCCATCCGGATAGACGGAACGGGCGCCCTCCCAAGTCAGCGCCTCCAGCGCCTGCTGGGGTGTCTGGCCAGGTACGGAGACTTCATCAGGATACTGGTAGGCCAGATCATCGAGCGAGAAGCGGCAGCGCTCCACGATGTCCATGGTGCGAGCCACCGCTTCCGTGTAACGGCTGAACAGCCGGGCCATTTCCTGTGGCGGTTTGAGATAGCGATCGGCATGACGTTCGCGGACAAACCCCGCCTCGTCGATGGTGGTGTTGTGGCGGATGCAGGTGACGACATCCTGCAGGATGCGACGGTCATGGGTGTGGAACAGTGCGTCGTTGGTTACAACGGTTGGGACACGGGCCTGATGGGCAAGGTTCGCCAGCTCATACAACCGCATCTGGTCATTGGGGCGGCGCAGCAGTGTCAGCGCCATATAGGCGCGGTCAGCAAAGGCGTTTTTTAGCTTGCGCAGGTGCAGGGCGCAGGCATCGTCTGCCGTGTCCGGGATCATGACGACGGTCTGGCCTTCGCCCCAGGCGATCAAGTCATCCCAGAGAAGATGACACTTTCCCTTTCCGGCCCGTGCCTTGCCAACGGTGAGCAGACGACACAGCCTACCATAGGCGGCCCGGTCCGTAGGGTAGACCAATACCGGCGGGAAATCGGCCAGGTCGAGGCGACAGCCCACGACAAGCCGGAGCCCGACCTGCTTTGCCGCTCCATGCGCCTGCACCATTCCTGCCAGGGAATTCCGGTCGCAGATCCCGAGCGCTTCGATACCCAGCGCCCTGGCCTGTTCGAACAGTTCGATCGGCGAGGAGGCTCCACGCAGGAACGAGAAATAGGTCGTGACCTGCAGTTCGGCGTAGCGTGGTACCGAGATGCTCACCCGAAGATCCCATGCAGGAACCAGCCCTGCGAGCCGGTCTCGCCATGCTCGCCATCACCCGCCCGGTAGAGCCAGAAACGCTCGCCGCTGGTATCCTCTATCCGGAAGTAATCGCGGGCGATGGTCAGTTCCGCGTCATTCTTCCACCATTCGCCAAAAACACGCTCCGGCCCGTCGGCGCATTTCACCTTCCGCCGCACGCCGCGCCAGATGAAGAACAGCGGCGGCTGGTCCGGCAGTTCCGCCATGGCCTGCACCGGCTCGGGTCGCGCCAGCAGGCGTGTGGGCCGTGGCCAGTGCTCCGGCCAGTCCTTCGTCTCCTCGGGCGCCAGCGCAGGCACACGGCAGAAGGAGCGTTCGGGCAGGTCGCTTTCCACCGGGGCAAAGCGATAGAGCGCCTGCATGCCGACACGGTTGGCCAGCGTGTCGATCAGGTCGGACACATCGGCTTCTTCCTCGGCGATCAGGGAGGACACGGTCTGACGCCGGTCCATCGGTTCGGCCAGCGAGGCAATCAGCACCATGCGCTCAATGCCGAACCCTGGATCGATGGTTTCGATCTTCTCGCACAGCAGTCGGGTCAGGCGTTTGACGTCCCGCACCGGCATGGCCGTCGCCACGCGGATCGCCTCGGTGCGGCTGTCCACGCGATGCAGCAGCAGGTCGAGACGCCGCACGCCCTGTCCACGCTCGTCCAGCCCCTGGCAGAGCAGCGGCACCAGCCTGCCGATATAACGGGCAATGGTCTCCGCCGCGCCGATGGGCTCGGCGAAATTCCGGCTGACCTCGACCGGATCGACCGGGCGGACTGGCACGATGGCTTCACCAATACGCCCGAAAGCCTGATCCAGCCTGCGAGCTACATCCGGCCCGAACCGCAGCGCCAGAGGGGCGCGGGGCATGGCGGCAAGTGGTCCGATGCGGGATACGCCCAGCGTGGCCAGTCCGTCGATGATCGGGTCCGGCAGGCGCAGCGCTTCAACCGGAAGATCGGCCAATACAGAAGCGGTGTTACCCGGCGGCACAACGGCAATCGGCACCCTACCATAGCGGGCGATGGCGTGCGCAGCGCCCCAGGTGTCCGCCACCACGGCCGTTGCCCGGAAACCGGCTCCCGCCATGCGGTGAACCATGTCCTTGAGCATGGGAAGTTCGCCACCATGCAGGTGATCCGCCCCGGTCGTGTCCAGTACCAGCCCGTCCGGGGCATCGACCGCCACAATGGGCGCGACCCTGTGCTGGAACCACAGGGCGAGTTTTTCCAGCCCCAGCCGGTCGCCTTCGGGATCGGCGTCCATCAGCACCAGATCGGGATAGAGCGCCTGGGCCTTGGCCACCGGCGTGCCGGGGCGCAGCCCCAGCTTGCGGGCGGCCAGATCAACAGACAGTAGAACCCGGCGTCGTCCTTCCCGTCCGACAAGGGCCAGCGGCGTTTCAGGCGCGGGCGCGTCTGGTCCAAGTCGTTTCCTGATCCGGTCGGTCGGCCAGAGTGGCAGGTAAAGAGAGACGACCCTTGCCATCACAGGCCTCCACTTCAAAATCGGCACATTCGCCCGCACGGGCACGGATGAGTTCCAGCAACCAGCGCGGTCTTCCCACACCGGGCACCGGCAACGACACAGACGGCAGGACGGAGACCCGCCAGCGGGTCACACTGGCAGTCGGCTGACCAAAATCCGCCGCATCCGTCTGTCGCCGCCAGCGCCGGATGGCGATGCCAAGAGAGCCGGACGTCTCGGCCGCCAGTTGCAGGCGGCGTGAGGCCGTCATGGACAGACGCGCCACCTCGGCGACCACAGCCCCAAGGCCGCCATGCCGCAGTCCTTCCTCGAAACAGGCAAGCACATCGACGTCCGAGCGTGCCTCGACATAGATGGTTCGCCGGGCGGAAAGACCCACCTGTTTTAGGGAAGGGGCGAACACATCCTGGCGGGTGACGATCCACAGCACCTTGCCACGCGTGCGGGCCGCGATCCCGGCGCAGAACTGTCCGGCCGCGGCACTATGCAGGGCGTCATTCCCCCCTCCCGCCACTTCATGGAGGGCGCCCAGAGCCAGCCCGCCACCGGGCAGACGCGCATCGATCTCGCGCACGCCAAAGGGCAGTACCTTGCGGCGTCGGTCGCTATGCCCTTCGAGACGGCTGATCGCGGCCCGCAGCGTCTCCAGACCGGATTTTTTCTGGGGTTCGGCAGTCATGTCACGACTCAGTATCCATTCGTCCTGGTGGGTTTCCTGATTATATGTTCCTGATTTGTTCTTTAATGGCGTGGGGAGTCAACATTCATCTTTCGGAGGAGCGTATCGCGCCACATCTGTGGCAATTCGCAATCCGGGAAGATATCGTCCTAAGAAATTGAAAACAGGACGCTTTGTCGGAAGAGGGCGGGCTGTTACCATCCCGCCCATAAAAAAGATCGTTGTCCGGGGAAACCGACAAACACGGAGTCTCCCTCATGCGGTCAGTCACGATGGGAGGCACAGGTGCTTGTTCACGAGGGAGCGGAGCGCAACGCCAGCATCGACAGGCGTCTGGGCTGCTCGCTGGCGGCTATCGCCGGTGCCGTGAACGCCACCGGGTTTCTGGCCGTGGGCTATTATTCGGCCAATATGACCGGCAATGTCTCAGCACTGGCGAGTGGCCTGCATGAAGGCCATCTGGAACTGGTCCTGTCCTGCTGCGGTCTGATATTGGCCTTTGTCGCAGGAGCCGTGCTGTCGGCGCTTCTGGTCAATGCGGGCCGTCGCCACAACCTGCCCTCAATCTACGCACGGAGCATCCTGCTGGAAGCCTGCCTGCTCGGGTTTCTGGGGGGCGTGGATCTTCTGTTTTCGGCCCAGCCACGGGATCCGGTGCTGGCCTTTGGGTTGAGTTTCCTCATGGGGCTTCAGAACGCCACGGTCACACGCATTTCCGGGGCGCGTGTCCGCACCACCCATATGACGGGAATGCTCACCGATGTGGGGCTGGAACTGGCGGACTGGTTGGAGAGCTTTTTTCATCCGGTTGACCCAGCCCGGCGGACCGGTACGCGCGAGTGTCTGGGGCTGCATGCCGCCATCGTGCTGTCCTTCACGCTGGGCGGCGTGGCCGGCGCCTTTCTGTATGGCTGGTGGTCTGCTCTCTTTCTTCTGGCGCTGGCGGGGCTTCTGGCCTGTCTGGCCCTGCCGGGTGCACTGTCGCATGAGCCTGTGGCGGAACAGGAACCGGCGTCGGTTCCGGCTTACGGGGAGAAGCATTCCTGATGTGCAATCTCTACGCCATGACATCGAACCAGAAAGCGATCCGGGAGATTGCAAAGGTTCTCGATGATCTGACGGGCAATCTCCAGCCTTTGACGGAGATATACCCGAATACAATGGCCCCGATCGTGCGGAACGGCGGAAACGGTCGCGAACTGGTCATGGCACGCTGGGGCATGCCGACACCTCCTGGCTATCTCAAGGGACACAGGGTCGACCGGGGTGTAACCAACATCCGCAATCCGTCCTCGACATGGTGGAAACGCTGGGAGGGCGTGCAACATCGTTGTCTGGTGCCATTGACGGCGTTCTCCGAACCGGAGCGTCTGCCCGACGGGACATCACGACCGGTGTGGTTTGCGCGGAATGATGGAGAACCGCTGGTCTTCTTTGCCGGGATTTGGTGTCGATGGACGTCCGTGCGCAAGCTGGCGGACGGAGAGACGACGGATGATCTGTTCGGTTTTCTGACCACGGACGCCAATCTGGAGGTGGGCGCGATCCATCCGAAAGCCATGCCTGTGATCCTGACGCAACCGGATGAGCTGGAGCGCTGGATGACGGCACCGATAGCAGAGGCTCTGGCGCTTCAGCGTCCGCTGCCCGATGGAGTTCTGTATCGGGTGCAGGCGCCGGCTCTGGCTGACTGAGAAAGGGGATCATCCTGTCCTGTTCGGGGCGTTTGATACATCGCAACGACAGATCGGCTTAGCAGGTGTTGTATGGCTGGAAGGGTTTCCCGCCATCGGCCCTTTTCAGAAAAGGACATGCGCCATGAGATACGCTCACAGCAATTACGAGGCTTTCGTTCACCCTCCAGCCCCGCAGGGTATGGAAGGACGGTCAGCGTGGATCGTGGGCGGCGGGCTGGCGGGCATGGCGGCGGCGGCGTTCCTCATCCGAGATACGGGCATGACGCCTTCAGCCATCACCATTCTTGAGGCATCGGACAGCGATGGTGGTGCGCTGGATGGGGCGGGGAATGCGGAGACCGGCTGGCTGATCCGTGGCGGTCGGGAGATGGAAGAGCAGTTCCAGTGTCTGTGGGATCTGTATCGTTCCATTCCGTCTCTGGAAATTCCCGATGCATCAGTGCTGGATGAAGTCTGGCAGGTCAATCAGGCCGATCCGTCTACAAGTCCGGTCCGCGCCATGTGCAATCGGGGACAGCCCCTCGCCGATCGTGACAGGCTGACGCTCACGGGAAAGGCGCGGCGCGAGATCATTACCCTCATTCTGACCGATGAGGACGAACTGGCGGGAAAGACGATCGCGGATGTGTTGTCCGGCGATTTCATGGCGTCGAACTTCTGGCTGTTCTGGCGGTCGATGTTCGCGTTCGAGACCTGGCACAGCGCCATTGAGATGAAGCGCTATCTCGCACGGTTCGTGCATCAGATCCTCGGACTGAAGGATCTGCATGCGCTGAAATTCACCAGATATAACCAGCAGGAATCCCTGAGCAGACCACTGGCCACATGGCTTGCCGATCAGGGCGTCGTGTTCCGTCATGGTGTGACGGTGACGAATGTTGCCGTTGATGTGTCGGGCAGAACGAAAGTTGCGACCCGTCTCGACTGGCTGGAAAATGGCGCGACCGCTGGTGTTGACCTGGGTTCGGCGGAGCTGGTGTTCGTGACCAACGGTTCCATGGTGGAGAATTCACGCTGGGGCGACCATCATACACCCGCGCCGATTGATACGACCATCGGAGAGGGGAGCATCTGGCAGCTCTGGCGCACTATCGCAGCGCAGGATGCCGCATTCGGGCATCCTGATGTTTTCTGTGGTGATACGAAAAAATCCCGCTGGCTGTCGGCTACGGTTACGACCCGGGATGCGCGGATTCCGGAGCTTGTAAAGCGGATTACGGGGCGTGATCCGTTTTCGGGGAAAATCATCACGGGTGGCCCGGTCACGATCGCGGATTCATCCTGGCTGATGAGCTGGGTGGTCAGCCGTCAGCCTCATTTCAAGGGGCAGCCCGAAGGCCAGATGGTGGTCTGGCTCTATGGTCTGTTCAGTGACGTGCCTGGCGATTACGTGAAAAAGCCCATGCAGGGCTGCACGGGGGAGGAAATCACTCGTGAGTGGCTGTTCCATATGGGCGTGCCGGTGGAGCAGATCGACGACATGGCAGCGACAGGGGCGACGACGCGTCCGTGCATGATGCCGTTCATCACGGCGCAGTTCATGCCGCGTGCACCGGCTGACCGACCGAAGGTAGTGCCGGATGGGAGCGTCAATCTCGCCTTTCTCGGGCAGTTCGCCGAAACGCCACGCGATACGGTTTTCACCACGGAATATTCCGTCCGCACGGCGATGGAGGCGGTCTATACCCTGTGCAGCGTCAGGCGGGCTGTGCCGGAAGTGTCGGGCGGCATTTTCGATGTCCGGATGCTGTTACAGGCGGCTGCGGAACTGCGGGACGGAGAGAAGGTGCCAGCATCCGGACTGATCCGGCACCTGACACAGGGGACCGAGATTGACGATCTTCTGGAACGCTACGGGCTGGTTTGAGCTTACTGTCAAAGTGTTGAATACTTTCACAGGTAAAACGGACATAACCAGGAAGAACGAGTCTGATGTCAATTACGGCGACTGGTTGAACGGCAGTCCTGGCTGGTTCAGAAATAACAAAACATGGCGCCGTAGATATTTTCGAGATGGGTTGAAGGCCGGAGTTCACGTAATGGCAGTCGTTCATTGCCGCGATCTACAGCAAATTTTGCAAACGGGGACAACCGGTAGATACTCTGATTTTCACGGGTTCTGGCAAACAACGGCTGGTATCAGACGTCATTCATAAACCGACATGGCACAGTCGGCAGGAATACAACGCTGGGTCAGGCGACACGACGTGATGCGCCGCTCGCCTGCCCGAAATCAGGCCTTGATGCCCGCAGCCCCGTTGAGAACCGTTGGGTCATCCTGGAGAGTCACGTGCTGTGATACAGAGACATGGTAAAATCGGAACCTTATCCCGTTCTGTCATGCGCGTTGCCGGGGTGGCAGACTGGTTCAGACTCTCCGTGATCAAGATGCATCACAAAGGGACGAAAAAACATCAATTCATGACAAAGATCGGCGTCTATCCTCCGTAAAAGACTTTTTCTCCAAGATCCTTCATGTGCAGGATGGCGTCATCAGGGCGACCGGCAATGTCTTTTGTGAGGTAGACGCCGGTAACCTCGCAAACAAAGGTGTGATGATCACCCAGTTCCACAATCTGTCTCACTTTCAGTTCAACCGCCGCCGGGACGCATGCGAGTATGGGGGCTCCATTGGCGGCCCACCTGACCTCGTAATCTCCCAGTCTGCCATCCGCATACGGAACGGGCTTGAAGAACGCAAAGGCCAGATTTCCCTGCTCTCTGCCGAGAATGTTCAGCACCAGATCGCCACTTTTGCTTGCCTCTGCGTAAATGGCGGAATCGGTCTTGATGCCCAGGGCAAGCAGAGGAGGAACGAAGCTGGTCTGCGTTACCCAATTGATAGTCGCCGATGCTATCGTGCTGTCCTGACTTCCTCCTGTCAGTACGTAGAGCCCATAGGGGATCATTCTCAGGACGGTTTTTCGGATCTGTTCATCCATAACGTATTTCTCCGCTTACAGTTCGTCATTCGGACGATAACACATTACTATGGGTGGCACCCTGCGTCATGTAATACCAATCATTGTTTGCTGGTATCCATGAGAGATACCGGAAGCTTTCACCCTGTCTGGAGGTCTGCTGTCACACGCGCGGCCCGGGCGAATGGCATCCAATGTCAATCTGTACGGCGTGTTGATCCTGGAGTGCCTGACGATGCGTTATGGAAACGATCGTCAGATTCGGGATATGCTCGCGCAGAAGATCGTAAAGACGGATCTCTCCCTCCTGGTCAAGATTTGACGTGGTTTCATCGAGGAATATCCATTCAGGCCTATTTATCAGAATGCGTCCAAACATCAGACGCTGCTGCTCGCCGGGCGAAAGGCGTTCTGTCCACCTTGCTTCCGTATCGCGTTCATCAGCAAGGAATGACAGGCCTACCAGATCAAGGATCCGACAAACACGCTCATCGGGAACTGCTTCTGGGGCAACGGGATAACAGAGTGCCTCGCGCAGTGTCCCCAGTGGCAGATACGGACGCTGCGACAGGAACATTACCCGTGCCTCAGGCACGTGGATCTGACCGCTGGTAAATGGCCAGATTCCGGCAAGGGCGCGTAGAAAGGTGGATTTACCAACGCCAGATGCGCCGGTCAGAACAATATCCTGCCCCTGAGGCAGCGTGATGTTGACGTTTGAAAGCAGAACTGAACCATCCGGACGAAGTACAGTCAGATTCTCTGTAACAATATCAGAATTTGAAGCTGATTTTTCACGCAAGGAATCATGGTCGCTGACGGCGATGAAATCCATCGTTCTCTGGAAGCTTGCCAGACGGGAAACATTGGCTCGCCATTCGGTAATGGCCGGGTAAGCAGACCATATCCAGCCCAGCGCTTCCTCGACGCGTGAGAATGCCTGAACCAACTGCATCAGGGTCCCAAAGGTGATCTTTCCTGCGAAATAGCGGATTGATCCGACGAGGAGGGCAAAATTTCCGGACAACGTGCCCAACCCGTCTGTCAGAAAGCCAAGCCATTTCGTCCTGGTCATAATGCCAAGAAAATTGTCATATACGGACGAGAATTTTCCCAGCAGAAGATGCTTTTCGCGGTCTCCCCCGCCGCTCAGGGCGATACTGTCCGCATGATCCCGGACATGCACAAGCCCATACCGGAAATCTGCTTCCGCCTTTTGCTGGGTAATGCGTAACGGGATCAGCCGTCGACCTGTCAGATGTGTGACAATTGACGCAAAAGCAGAATAAAGCAGGGCTATCCACAGGAAATAGCCGGGGATACGAACCCCGAGCACGGTGATGGATCCGGAGAGAGCCCAGAGAAGTCCGACATAGCTGACGAAGGTAATCGTGCGCGACACAATATCGAGAAACTGTGAGAGTGTATCACGTACAAATCCGTCGATATCCTCCTGTATGCGCTGATCGGGATTGTCGCTGGTCTCTTTTAAGTGAGCCCGTGTCACGGCAATGCGGAAGGCGAGGTTCTGATCGAGCCACTGGGCGAGCATGCGGTGTGTCATCCAGCGCCGCCAGCGGAGTTGCAGGAGCTGCTGGAGGTAGGTGGCGTAGACCGAGATCAGCAGCGATGGCAGGGTGATGATGAAGAAACCGGGAATGATCATGGACGGTGTCCGGACGAACCAGAACAATCCCCGGAGGAACGATGTGACGTCGCGCTGTTGCAGGGCAGTATAGAAAATATTGCGGGAAAAAGATTGCAGGACGTCCGCTCCAACCAGCAGCAGGGTCAGCCCCAGTACCGCAGTCAGTAATACCCACGCGGACTTCTTTTCTTCAGACGTGAAATAGGGTCGGCTGAGGTACCATAAATCGTCGAAAGCAGCGCGAAAGCTCTTCATCCGACGAAGGCCCTTAGCAGCCGATCACGAGAGGCAGTTGCCAACACTTTGACGACTTCTTCGCCCTTCAGGGTTGGTCGAGCCGGATTTCCATATTCCCGGATGGAGACGGTTCTGTTTTCTTTCTCTTTTTTCCCGATGACCAGCATGACAGGTATTTTCGCAAGACTGTGTTCCCGAATCTTGTAAGAGATTTTCTCGTTACGCAGATCCGATAGAACCCGGATGTCGTGTGCATCGAGATTCCTGATGAGGTCTTTAGCGTAGTCGTTTGCCTCCTCTGTGATCGTCGCGACAACGACCTGCACCGGTGCGAGCCAGAACGGCAGATGGCCTGCATGGTGCTCCAGAAGAATGCCAATGAAGCGCTCAAGTGAGCCAAACAAGGCGCGATGCAGCATGACAGGCGTGTGCTTCTGGCTATCGGCACCGACATAGTGTGTGTCCAGCCGTCCCGGCAGGTTGAGATCGACTTGAACTGTACCGCATTGCCAGTCCCGTCCGATGGCGTCCCGCAGCACGAACTCCAGTTTCGGGCCGTAGAAGGCGCCTTCGCCGGGATTGTGGGTGTATGTCAGCCCGGCAGCTTCGACACCATGGCGCAGCGCAGCTTCTGACCGATCCCATATTTCATCCGATCCCACCCGTTTTTCCGGACGGTCGGAAAACTTGATACGGACGTCCTCGAAACCGAAATCCCGATAAATCGAGAGTACCAGATCACAAATCGTCTGCGTCTCACTTTCCATCTGTTCGGGCGTGCAGAAAATATGGGCGTCATCCTGCGTAAAGGCACGCACACGCATGAGACCATGAAGTGCCCCCGAGGGTTCAAAACGATGAACCTTACCGAATTCGGCCATACGGAGTGGCAGATCGCGATAGCTTTTCAACCCTTGTCGGAAGACCTGTACGCCACCGGGACAGTTCATGGGCTTGAGAGCGTAGGTGCGTCCCTCGGTCTCGGTGGTGAACATGTTCTCCCCGAATTTGTCCCAGTGACCGGAGGCTTTCCACAGAGACAGATCCATGATGTCAGGCGTGTTGATTTCCACATAGCCTTCCGTGCGCTGACGCTTACGCAAATAGGCGAGGAGTGTCTGGAACAGCGTCCATCCGTTGGGATGCCAGAACACTGCTCCCGGTGCTTCTTCCTGAAAATGGAAGAGATCCATCTCACGACCTAGCCGACGATGATCGCGTCGAATAGCCTCCTCCCGTCGCTTTTCCCAGGTTTCGAGTTCCTGCTCGTTACGCCAGGCCGTGCCGTAAATCCTCTGGAGCATCGGGCGGTTTTGGTCACCCTTCCAGTAAGCGCCGGCTGTTTCAAGAAGACGGAAAGCATGACCTATCTGTGCGGTACTGGAGAGATGAGGCCCACGACACAGGTCCACGAAATCACCCTGTCGATAGAACGTCAGAACAGCATCAGCCGGGAGTGCGTTGATGATCTCGGCTTTGTAGTCCTGGCCCTGTTCGTGACACCAGGAAAGTGCCGTCTCCCGGTCCCATATCTCGCGAGTGATCGGTTCATTACGAGCGACTATTTCATGCATGCGGGCTTCGATCCGGGGCAAATCGTCCGCCGTGATCGGCTCTTCCGGCTCGACATCGTAGTAAAAGCCGCTTTCAGTAGCCGGCCCGGTCGCAAACAGAGTGCCCGGAAACAGTTCGCTGATCGCCTGAGCCAGAATATGCGCCGCGTCATGGCGGATGAGGGGTAGCGCATCTGCATCGTGCCGGTACACAGATTGGGACCGAATGTCATCGGCTATGCTGGACGAACGGTCATGAAGAACACCATTGATCCGGCAGGCCAGGACTTCGCCTGGCTCTTTTTGGGCAGGACGGTGGAGGGACGCAGACGATGTCATTGAAGACCCTTGACGAAAAAGAGCGGAGAGATGGCAGGAACTCATTTGATGGCCTGCGGAGGAAGGGATTGCGTGGTCGAACGGACGGGCGTTGCAGGACAGGACTGGCAATCAGAGCAAAGTCCCTGCAACTCAATGATCCGTCGCCTGACCTGAAATCCAAGACTGTCGGCATTTTTGTCGATCAGACGGGAGGAGGCCTCGTTTTCCACCGATTGGGCGATACCGCATTGCTCGCAGATACAAAAAACCAGACGAGAGGGATTTTTCGCTCTGATGTGCACAAACGCATTCCGGCTTTCCAGACGGGCGACGAGGCCTTCGGCCATAAGTTTACTCAGTGCACGGTAAATGGTTGGAGGAGCCAGCGTGCGCCCGTCCGGGCTGTCAATGCACCGGAGTATGTCGTAGGCGGAAAGTGGAAGTCTGGCGTTTGTCAGAACGGTCAGGACGTCGTCCCGGACCGACGTCGTGCGGTCTGAAGATCCACATTGCCGGGATGGTAAAGAACAGAAACGACGAGAAGATGTTTCCATATTCTTCATCCTCTGACTGTATCGATGATGAGATGGATCCCGGGCGCAGTAGTGTCGTGACCCGCGTGACAGATACGATGCAGACAGCCGGCATCCTGACCGTCAGAACCCTTGATGAACGCCACTGAGAAAGAGTCCAGCGTGCTGGTCATGCCCGCGTTTGGATCGGGGTAACTGCACCACTCGGCACTGGCCGAGCCATAGCAACAGACAAGTCTGAGCGCTCCCGGCACCGCTTCAAAGCCAGTGTCATCAAGGGATTCTGTCGTCAGTCTGAGACGCTGAGGACAATCCTGTGTGACCGCGGAAAACAGGCTCAATAATTCGGCAACATCACTGAGAACAAGAGGCGGGAACGCCTTTATCACCGCTCTGGACGCAAGGGCGTCGGCGAGTTCATCGGGGGTGCCGGACATGTCGAAGACGGTCTGGGAGGAAGGAGCTTCTGCCAACGCTTTGTGCCAGACATCTGGAACCACGCGGCCCCAGACGACCATGTCGATATCGCCGCGATGGAGGTCCAGCAGGACGGATGCATTGGAACAGGCAATCACGTGTGGGGCGGGATAGGCTAGAGGCGGCATCTCAGGACTGTCTGGCGCCGGGGCGGGCCAGCTTTCCACGAACAGCGTGGCAGTGCGACGTTGATGCGGATCCCGGGACATGATTGCAGACTCATCCGGGAAAGGCATGAGGCGCTTTTCCGTAACTGCTGGTGTGGTGAAAGGAGCTGTCATGAATCCGATGCTTGACGGGATGCTGTCGTTACCTCTAGTGTTATATTATAACATAACATAGTCAACGCTGAATGTGAGGGCTGAATGGACACAACCGTGGAGACGCGCCCGCCAGCGCATGCGCCCACCCGGGTTTTACGGCCCCGGCCCACGCGAGCTCAGGCGGAGGAGGCGGTGAGGACGCTGCTCGCGTGGACGGGGGATGACCCGGACCGCGAGGGACTGAGAGGCACACCCGATCGGGTGGTCCGTGCCTATGAGGAGTTTTTCGAAGGCTACGAGGAGGACCCCGTGGCCCTTCTTGAGAGGACATTTGAAGAGACAGAGAATTACAATGAATTGGTGGTGTTGCGGGATATCCGACTGGAATCGCATTGCGAACATCACATCATTCCACTGATCGGCAAGGCGCATGTCGCCTACCTGCCGGACAGGCGGGTCGTCGGTATCAGCAAACTGGCACGTCTGGTCGATGTGTTTGCGCACAGATTGCAGATTCAGGAAAAGCTGACGGCGCAAATCGCCGATACGATCCACAGCGTTCTCAAACCGCGTGGTGTCGCAGTGGTGGTTGATGCGGCCCATCAATGCATGACCACGCGCGGCGTGCACAAACCCGGCGTTAGCATGGTGACCAGTCGCATGATTGGCGAGTTTGAGTCCTCGGAGACGCTGCGCCGGCAGTTTTTCGCCATGGCCGGCATGGGAGGCGCATGATGGGTGTGATCCTGGCCCATGAATCCGCAGCGTTTCGGCCGCGCCTCTCCATTGTGCAGGTGGAAGAAAGCACTGATCTGGCGCCCCGCTTCGATGCCGCCGGGCTTCTCACAGTCGTCACGACCGACGCGGAGAGCGGCGATGTTGTGATGGTCGGGGTCATGAACGCGGAGGCTCTCGCCCGCACCATCGAGACCCGTGAAGCGCATTACTGGAGCCGAAGCCGTCAGTGTCTCTGGCACAAGGGTGCGACGAGCGGTCTGACCCAGCATGTTGTCGAATTACGCATCGATGATGATCAGGACGCCGTGTGGCTCCGTGTCAAAACAGCTGGCGTCGGAGCGAATTGTCATGTGGGTTATCGAAGCTGTTTTTACCGGCGTGTTGATCTCCCGGTTGATGAAGGCGTTTCGGCCCCGGCGGCCAGGCTTGTCTTCTGTGAAGCAGAGAAGACTTTCGATCCGATTGCCGTTTATGGCGATGCTCCGAACCCAACACAGCTCTGAAGGAACAATGGAAATGGAAAACAGACTTCCCGTTACCGTGTTGTCCGGCTTTCTTGGGGCGGGCAAAACGACGTTGCTCAATCATGTCCTGAACAACCGTCAGGGCTATAAGGTTGCGGTCATCGTCAACGACATGAGCGAGGTCAATATTGATGCCGATCTCGTGCGCGAGGGTGGCAGTAATCTCTCCCGGACCGATGAAAAACTTGTCGAAATGACCAATGGCTGCATCTGCTGCACGCTGCGTGACGATCTGCTGCAGGAGGTGCGGCGTCTCGCCGAAGAGCAGAAGTTTGATTACCTTCTCATTGAATCGACCGGGATCGCCGAACCTCTGCCTGTTGCGGCCACGTTCGAGTTTCGCGACGAGAATGGTGTCAGTCTGAGCGATATTGCCCGGCTGGATACGATGGTGACGGTCGTGGATGCCGTAAACCTGCTGCGGGATTATTCTTCAAGTGATTTCCTGAAAGATCGTGGAGAAACGGCAGGTGAGGACGACGACCGCGCTCTGGTCGATCTTCTGGTCCAGCAGATTGAGTTCGCAGATGTCGTGGTCATTAACAAGGTCTCCACCGCCACAGTCGACCAGGTAGACGCTGCCCGGAAGATCATTCGTGCCCTGAACTCAGATGCGGATATTATTGAAACGGACATGGGTCAGGTTCCCATCGAGCGGATTCTGAATACAGGTCGCTTTGACTATGACAAGGCGCATCAGCATCCTTTGTGGTTCAAGGAACTTTATGGTTTCGCCAACCATGTGCCCGAAACCGATGAGTATGGCATTCGCAATTTCGTCTATCGTGCGCGTCGTCCGTTTGAACCAGCAAAATTTCAGGCGTTTCTGGATCGTAACTGGCCTGGCGTTGTGCGCGCGAAAGGGCATTTCTGGCTTGCGACACGCCCCGAATGGGTCGGGGAGATGAGCCAGGCGGGCGCACTTGTTCGCAGCGAAGCCATGGGACTGTGGTGGGCTTCCATTCCGAAAAACCAGTGGCCTGACACCGATCAGTGGCGTGATTTCGTGTTGGGAAACTGGGATTCTGTTTATGGCGACCGTCGGCAGGAAATCGTCTTCATCGGCACTGCGGAGATGAACGAGGCCGCACTGCGTCGTGATCTCGATGCCTGCCTTGTGCCCGAAACCAACAGTTTTGATCCGGCCCGTTATGCCCATCTGCCGGATCCATTCCCCATATGGCGCCGTCAGTCAGAAAGCCTGGAACCAGCCTGACAGATACGATTGTCAACCACTAATGTTTTCTTGAGGGATCATCAAAAATGAAGACGCGTGCTGCTATTGCATGGGAACCGAACATGCCGCTCGAGATTGATCTGGTCGATCTCGAAGGCCCGAAGGAGGGTGAGGTTCTGGTCAGGATTGTCACCACGAGCCTGTGTCACACCGATATGTTTACCCTTTCAGGGCATGACCCTGAAGGACGCTTTCCGTGCATTCTCGGTCACGAGGGGGTGGGTATCGTCGAGGATGTAGGCAAAAGCGTCACTTCTGTTGTTCCGGGCGATCATGTCATTCCGCTCTACATTCCCGAAGATCCGAACTGTCCGATGATCCGTTCGGGCAAGACCAATCTCTGCTCGACGATCCGTGAGACACAGGCTCTCGGACTAATGCCCGATGGAACAAGTCGCTTTTCCTATAAGGGGCGGCAGATTTTTCACTATATGGGCACCAGCACGTTCAGCGAATACACCGTCCTGCCCGAGATCGCGGTTGCGAAAATTACCAAGGACGCGCCTCTTGCCAAGGCAAGTGTCATGGGCTGTGCCGTGCCGACCGGCATGGGGGCCGTGCGGAATGCGGCAAAGGTCGAGCCCGGCTCTACTGTAGCGGTTTTTGGCCTCGGCGCGATAGGGATGGCCGTTATTCAGGGGGCCGTCATGGCTGGTGCCTCGCGAATCATTGGTGTCGATACCAACCCCGCGAAATTCCTGCTGGCGAAAAATCTGGGGGCGACAGATCTGGTCAATCCGACGGATCATACCGATCCGATCCAGAAGGTGATCGTCGAGATGACGGGCGGCGGAGTGGATTATTCCTTCGAGGCGATCGGACGCGTCGATGTCATGCGGGCTGCGCTGGAATCTTGTCACAAGGGCTGGGGAGAATGCACCGTTATCGGTGTCGCGGGTGCCGGAGAGGAAATTTCCACTCGGCCATTCCAGTTGATTACAGGGCGTGTCTGGCGCGGAACGGCCTTTGGAGGCGTGAAAGGGCGCTCGCAGCTTCCTGGAATGGTGGATGAATGGCTGGCCGGAAAATTCAGTGTTGATCCCTACATCACGCACAACATGACGCATAACCAGATCAACAAGGCCTTCGATCTGCTGCATCGTGGTGAGGCAATCCGGTCTGTCATGCACTACCAGCCTGGTGAGACCATGTCGAACGACTTGCCCGGCGAAATTCTGATGGATGCCTGATCATCGCTTTTTGGCGCCTTTCGCTTCTAACTTTGGAAATCGAGGACCTAACTCATGCTGAGACCAAATCCACGAGGCGACTATCCCGTAGTGGCGGAGAGCGCTTTCGTTGATCCGACGGCTATTCTGTGTGGCCACGTGATTGTTGAAGATGATGTATTCATCGGACCGTACGCTGTCATTCGTGCTGACGAAACCGATGAGAACGGCGAGGTCGAACCGATACGGATCGGCAGAGGATCAAATATTCAGGACGGCGTCGTCATTCATTCGAAAGATGGCGCGGCCGTCACGATCGGGTCGAGAACCTCGATCGCGCATCGTTCGATCATTCATGGGCCGTGCACTGTAGGTGATGAGGTTTTCATCGGTTTTAACTCGGTTATCTTCAATTGCACCGTAGAGCGAGGCTGCGTAGTCCGGCATAATGCAGTCGTAGAAGATTGTGTGCTGACAGAAGGGTTTTATATCCCGTCGACAACGACGATTCATTCAAATACCGACCTGTTGACTGTCCCACAGGTCACCAAAGATGCCACGGCATTTTCTGAGAGCGTGGCTGAAATGAATGTCAGTCTCGCACGATCCTACCGGCGTATCGCTAATCAGCTGTAACCTGATGCGGGAATGCGAGAAGGTCGGAAAAAGCGATTATTGTTCTATGTGTTTCTTCTGGGTGTAACAAACTCTACACCCAGTAATGCTAAGGGCTTCGATCTTCCCGCTATGGTGCAGGACGTCATACCGGAGGGCTGCACGCATTATGCACATAATCCCTCAGGACGGCAGGCCTATCGGATGGGCAGCCTCCCAGAGAACAAGGGCCGTATTTGGATCATACCCTGCACGGTCAGACTGTCAGAAACAACGCAGGTAGTGATCCGGGCTATGCCCTCTTCACCTGTAGAGCTTCTGACATTCAGGCAATGGGACCATGGGGTCTGGAACACGTCACCCTATCTGTTCAATGTGACCTACGATGATCAGTCAGGTGTTCTGACGTCGCTTCATCGGGACGACAGTTTAGGGGATTGTGGCACCTGGACTGTCTGGCAGGCCTCAGGAGCGGATTTCATAATGCAGCGGCTGGACGCCAAGACAGAATGTGACGGTCGGGAAGGTCCTTATCGCACTCTATATCTCTATCCGGGAAATCGACCGTCATGATGAAAGAAACTGGAACAGATCCGGGTCGTCATGCCCTGTTTCTGACAAATACGCTTTCGGGAAGAAAGCAGAGGTTCCAGCCTCGTGATCCGAACAGGGTCACACTGTATGTTTGCGGCCCTACCGTCTATAATTACGCTCATCTGGGCAATGCCCGTTCGGCGGTTGTCTTTGATCTTCTGTATCGCGTCTTGCGTCAAAAATATTCGCGTGTGCTCTATGCACGTAACTTCACAGATGTCGACGACAAGATCAACGCTGAAGCCGCGCGCACGGGTCAGTCTATCAGGGTGCTCACGGATCGTTTTATTGATGCCTATCGTTCCGATATGAAGGCGTTGGGTCTGCTTACCCCCGACTTTGAACCGCGTGTGACTGACCACATTCCCGATATCATTTCGATCATCAGTCGTCTGATCGACAGGGGGCACGCCTACGTCGCGGAAGGGCATGTGCTTTTTCATGTGCCGTCTTTCGAGCAATATGGCGTTTTGTCGGGCAGGAAACAAAAAGACCTGATGGCTGGGGGGCGAGTGGAGATTGCACCGTTCAAGCATGACCCTGCCGACTTTGTGTTGTGGAAGCCATCCACTCCTGATCTTCCGGGGTGGGAGAGCCCCTGGGGCCGCGGCAGGCCCGGGTGGCATATCGAGTGCTCGGCTATGACCGAAAACCGGCTCGGTTTGCCGATTGATCTTCATGGAGGAGGGCAGGATCTTATCTTTCCCCATCATGAAAACGAAATTGCGCAAAGTGTCTCGGCGCGTGATGGCGCAGAGTATTGCAAGTTCTGGGTTCATAATGGCTTTGTCACTGTCGAGGGGAGAAAAATGTCGAAGTCCCTGGGCAATGTCGTGCTTGTTCATGATCTTCTGAAGGAAGCGGATGGAGAAGCCATCAGACTCGCGCTGCTCTCGGCGCATTATCGGCAGCCCCTGGACTGGTCGAAGGAGCTTCTTGATCGGTGCAGGCGGACTTTGCAGCGTCTGCGTCGCCTTCTTTCGGACACAGACCACCTCGCTCAGGAGGATAGTGTCGATGGCTCTACCGAACTGAGCGTGGCGCGAGCGCTTGATGATGATCTCAACACGCCGGCCGGATTGAGCACTCTGTTCGAGACCGCGCACCGTCTGCGGCGTGCAGAAGTGCCGTCCGTAAAAACCCGCCTGCGCACAGAACTGGTAGGCGGACTCCGCCTGTTGGGATTCTTGCGAAAAGAAGAGCAGACGTCATTTTCCGTCGAGTCAGACGCAATCGTATCGGACCTGCTGAGGCGACGAATCGAAGCACGCGACAGACGGGATTTTGCTGAAGCTGATCGCCTGCGAGATATGCTGCGGGGTCAAGGGATCTTTCTCGAAGACACGCCTCTGGGGACGCGTTGGCGCGTGATCGGCAGTCGGACGTCCTGTCAGAGTTAACCAGAACACGGCATGATCGTCACTATGAAGACTTCCTATCTTTCATCCGGAACGCGTGTGAAGGAACTTAAAAAGCAGAACGACCTCCAGCAGCAGGACAGGCTCCGATGTTTCATGGATTGCCCGTATCAACGGTGGAGAGCGACCTGTTCGATCTGGTTCTGAAAGGTGGGTCCGTCGTGCTGCCGGATGCGACCGTGACGACCGACGTATATGTGCGTGGGGAAATGATCGCTGCCATCGGTGGAACTGGAAAGGCGGCAGCGGAACTGGATTGCACGGGCCTGACCATTCTGCCCGGTGTGATCGACACGCAGGTGCATTTCCGGGAACCGGGAGCGACGGAGAGCGAGGATCTGGAATCCGGCAGTCGTGCTGCTGTTCTGGGAGGTGTAACGGGTGTTTTCGAAATGCCCAACACCAGGCCGACGACGTCTACGCCGGAAGCGCTGGCTGACAAGCTCGCCCGTGCCAGGAACCGTATGTGGTGCGACCATGCTTTTTATATCGGCGCGACAGTCGATAATGCCGACCGGTGCGGTGAACTCGAAAAACTTGCCGGAACAGCCGGGATCAAGGTTTTCATGGGATCTTCAACGGGAAATCTTCTGATTTCTGAAGATACCATGCTGGAGCGAGTGCTTCGTTCCGGTGTGCGCCGCGTGGCGGTTCATGCCGAGGATGAAGGTAAGCTCCCGGCGACTGACGCCTTGCTGAATATTTCTGGTCTGGTTCAGCTATGAAGCATGAACGATTTAAGAGATAGGGACGCGGTACTACCTGCGAGTGTCGCAGGTAGTACCGCAGAGAGGCTCCAAAGGAGCGGTAGAGAGACCGATGAGCGGGACAGGCTGGCGGACGCCTCGCGGATCGAAATCGTTTCGGATCGCCGCCGCTGGCACGCCCCTGAATTTCGCGCGCGAGTGGTCATCGCGTCCTACGAGAGCCGACGCCCCATAAGGGAGGTGGCTGCACAGTATGGGATCCATCCCAGTCTGGTGTTTCGTTGGCGGCGAGAGGCTCGGGCCAAAGCGCAGGCCAAAGGCGGGACATCGTTCATACCTGTCATGGTGGCCCCGGCCCCCGAGCCGCAGCCATTGGAGCGTCGGAGAGAACAGGGAACGCTGTCCGGCCGAGCCGTCAGCCTGGTCTTTCCGGACGGTGTGCGGCTGGAGTTCGACACAGGGCTGTCCGCTGATCGTCTGCGTGAGATTGTGGGCGCACTGCGGTCATGATCCCGCTTCCCTCCACGCTGAGGATATGGCTGGCAGCCGGCGTG
>NZ_JBXAYQ010000046.1:0-21670 GCF_057359305.1 Komagataeibacter ossonobensis
CCTAGCTTTCGCTTTGCAACGGTCTTCAGTCCTGGCTCATGGGGAACATCATGGAAGACGGTCTCCATGGCTGCACATTCTAACGTCGTGCCGCCATAAATGGTCGGAATGGATATACCATTTGCATCAATGATCGGGCTAAATCGGGCATTTCCTTGGGGACCAGGATTGAACGTATTTGCTCCGTAAGTCTCAGGATGGATGCGGTGGATTGTCTTGTCTGCCGACCAAATCGTTTTTTTTACGAGAGCATTAAGGTCTGGAGGGGGACGCGCGATTGTGCGGGACGTTGCTGTGACGGCGACAGGCGGGGTCGACGGTGACTCTGTCGTCTTCGGTTTTGCGCGAGATGTGGATATCTTCGTTGTACCGGAATGCGCGGTGCTACGAGACTTTGGCTGAGTTGGCCGCCTCGGTTTAACCATGGAGCACACCTGCAATTTCGTCTTCTGCTGCCGCTAAGACGCGCTCTGGCGCACTTTTAAGTAAATCCTTAGGAGCCGTGCCGCCAAGAAAGCTGTTTGCTGACGCAAACCAGATTGCAATGTCCCATGCATCCAGTTTGCCTTTGAACACCTTTAGAATTGGGACAAGTCCCTTGATTGGGCGGTATTGCATGTCGCGGTCGAGTGCATACGCCGGATACAGATCATTCCCGTCATGTCGCAAAGCAAAAACTTTTCCTTCGCGTTTCCATTTGTTTGGCTGGGCGCTGGCATTTTGGCCTTTGAAACCTGCAATTTCAGATAGTCGAACAGCGCTGATCCACTCTGCGCTCTCAAGAACCGTTTGCCGAGCATCTGCGTTCATGCGTGCCTCAGTAATGAGGTGCTCGGGAGGAGACGCAGCCGGAACAAGTGCATCAACAAGCTTCTTGAGGGTCGCTGTTTTATGAATGGCAAGCCGATCAATGATCAGGGGAGCAATAAGCCGAACGGCCTCTGCAAATGCCGATGCGGTGCTTTTATTGGCATGTGCAAGTTGAAACACAACGAATTGATTGTTGTCTGTATCCTGCAGACTTTCGCGAATTTCACGAACAGAGCCAGTTATCGGCTTAATGCCGGTGTTCGTGATTTCTCGATTTGGGACTGCGACCATGATTCCCTCCTGGGATATGATAGATAGATATATATATAGATATCCTACCTAGTCAATGATGGTGAGTAGCGGTGATCGTTCCGTGACGGGTGATGCAGCAGGCGACGCCTAACACCACTTGTGAGGTGGCGAGTTCGAAGTCGATTGAGGCACGCGTAAGGGCTTTGGGCAACATGGGAACGAACAGGGCCTGGGGCAGCATTGAAGGCAAATTTGGTACCTTGAAGACCGATGCTGCGCCCGAAGCAGGGGGGCGGATCTGCGCTCTTTTTTATACGCACCTGCACTATGGCGGGGAGTGCGAACACCGTTTTCTACGCGAGGAGCCGACTGCTGGTAGGAAGGGTGCCGTAAAAGGCGGGTGCCAGAGTTCGCAGAAGGTCATATATGACGGTATAAGGCGTGTTGTATGTCAGATATGAATTATAGTCATGGGCTCACCCAAATTTCGCTTGGCTCTTGAACAACTTGGCCATGACCTTCGTGGCGCGCGCCTGGAAAAGGGAGATTCCGGTGTTGGGATCGGCACTCTGGCCGACCTGATTGATATCCGCATGGACGATCTGGGACTGGCGTTGACTGCTGAACGTCAGCCTCGTCGAGGCCGAGCTTCCGCGACCACGTTACGCAGGCAGCAGGACAAGGATAAGGCCGCGCATGGGAGAACGGGTGTTATTGATCTGGACGGTGCTTCGTTCTGATGCCTGATTTCAGCGCCAATATCGTAATCGGCGTTTGCTTCAACATCGCTGTAACATTCAAGACGTGAGGCAGTCAGGCGAATATCGGTCACTTTCTACCCAGTGGTAAATTCGAGTTCCGATTGTTCATCAATGGCGCGCAGGGTTTCATACAATCCTGCGGCCACGCCTCTACCTTCCACGATCTCATCCGCCAGTTCATCCAGAACGCTGGCAAATGCTTCATCGGTCGCGAGACCGAAAACATTCATGCGCTCGCTTTTTCTGCGTTCGATCTCGCTATTTGCTGTTCCCGAGGGAAATACGGTGGCGAGCATCCGCAGGGCGTGGGCAAAGTGGATCCGTTTGTAAAGGCGCGAACGGAGCGCCGTGTCTCCAGGCGTCGTCGAGAAAGACCAGAGTTCGATTGGCCCCAGGACGTTCACCAGAAGCTGTTCATACTTTGCTTCTCCGGCCGACATGTCCACGAAGAATGGCGCACCGTTCTTTCCCGGCCCCGGCAGCGCGTTGCGGATCACATAGGCGCTGGCATCGGACAGCTTGAATCGTCGGATAAGGCTGTCTGCCGTCTCCTGATCACCGCATTTGAGGACCCATCGGGCGGTTGATATCTTGTAGAGGTCCTCGCTGAAATCGGTATGGTTCTGTGAAATGAAGGCGAGCTGGACGTTGTGCTTGCGCCCCTCACGGCCGTCGCGGACAGCCTGCTTGTCTACCTGGGGCGCTGGTTCGGTACGGTGCCACTCATCGAAGTCGACACGCTTCGTCGTTTCATACATCTCAGTGAAGCGGGCGAGATGATAGTCCCGCATGGACGGGGGCATATGCGGGTCGTCGGCATAATCGGGATGGAGAAAGAAATTCCGGGCCAGGATATGGCGGCCAAGCATATACATGAGCGCTGTCTGGCGGTTGGCCGCGGGAGAGCCGGATGGTGCCACCTCGGCAAGATCGAGAACGATCACGCGCGCGTCCCCCATATCCAGCCTTGTCGGGGACGCCAGCATGGGAAAATTCTTGATCACGTTCATGATGTAGCGATCAAACGTGTCGATCAGGCTTTCTCCAGTTTCCAGGGTGATCTTGGAATAGCGTTTTTCGATTTCCGGGCTGCGGGCCGCAATCAGCAGATCCTGCAGGACCGGTACTGCATGGCGCTGGGCAAAACCTGCAAGGCGGTATTCCCTGAGATTGACAAGGGCATCGACGATATCCCGCCACCATGTCGGATCGTCCTCTCCCGCATGGTGGGGCAGGCTGATGCCCAGCGATGTTATTGCGGCATCGACGTCGGGCTCGATCCCCGGAGTGTAGATTTTGGGCGTGCCCCCCTGCACCCCGGTACAAAGGCGGTAGGCTTCATCAATCACGTCCTCTACCAGATGGTCCATGCCCTCCCACGGCCTGCCGTCCAGCGGCGTAGCAAGGAGCGAGATGAAATTCTGCAGGAAAACGCGCTCGAGTGGCAGGGGATATTCCAGTCCGACCTGGGTATCGAAGACATTGACCTCGAAGCCCGGGATTGCCTGCATCTTGACGTAAACCGCCTCGTGCTGGCGTTCGGGGCCAAGTGCGTTGCGCAGCATCTCGATCAGTCCGCGCGAGGACGGCCCGATATCGAGCTTGCCGATATAGGGGAGCTTCGTGCCGTGGCTGCTGATCGCGGCGCTGCTGAGGATCAAGCCCAGCAGAATGGTATTGGCCAGAACGGATTTTCCGCCCCCAGGCGGAGCTACGATAATGTCTACGACGGATGGGCGTAGCCCGCCCCCGGTCGGATCGTAAGGCCAGATTGAACCATCGGGCTTGCGGAAGAGGATGGATCCTTTCTGCCACGGTGACGCACTGCGTGCCCACGGCATCATGGAGAACGCGTCACCGACAAGGGCGAGCGATGAGGTCGCAGTCGAACCGAGCGCCAGGGCAGGGACAGAACCCATGGCCGCTTCCAGAGGATCGCCGGAAATCCGCGTTGTCTTGCTGTTGCCCCACGCATCAATTGCCTGGGAGAGGTCCGACGCCTGCCGTCGCAGCTTCGCCTCTGCTCCAACCGGAGCCCAGGTTGTGGCGGTCATGCGCATCCGCACGGAATTATGGTTGTTTTTCTGGCGCTCCAGCTTGAGTGCGGCAAACGCCCGTCGAATGTCGCTATTTCCGGGGAACATCGCCAGAAACCCGGCTCCGGCTTCCTTGAAGCCGAAGGCGGCGCGGCCACCACCCTCCAGGATCATGGCGCTGCGCCACGGCAGTCTCTTGCGGCCAAGCACGCTGGAGAGTTCGGAAAACGGGCGCGGATCCTCTGGGCCAATCGTCATGTCGACCGGGGCGTATGTATAATCCCCCACGGTCACGAGCTGTCCGCCTTTCGTTTCGGCGTCGGCATTGAAAATCTGGTCCCGGATCGCTGGCCAGAGCAGGCCCTGCGGATGTGGTTGCGGGTCATCCAGATCGTCGGGAAGCCGTGGCATGACCCGGTCACCCAGCAGGGTCGGTTTCCAGGCGGAGCCCGCCGTTTCACGATAGGTCGCTTCGCGCGCGACCTGCAATGCCTGATGTGGACCGAGGAATTCGCAGGAAATGTCGAACCCCTGCAAGGCGGCCTGGACGCGTGAAATGAACGATTCATGGCGGGCCGCCATGATATCGGAGCGCAGGGCAAAACGTTGGGTGTTGCCCACGCGGGGAAATTGGAAGGCAAGGGTCCTGCGCTCCTCGGCTACCTGTTTGCGGTCCTCGCGTGTCAGCACGCTGGGCCGGGTCCACAGGACATAACAGGTCGCTTCCCAGCGCATGACGTTTGGCCAGCGTCGGCGCCTTTCTTCGATGACGTCCGAAAGGTCTGCTCCGATCTGTCTGGCTATCGACCGGCAACCGTTGAGGCTCAGGCGGTCAATCTCGATACCTGAGCGCTCGGGATCGGAAATATACCATCCCACAATGGCATGGCCACGTTCTTCAAGGAGACCCTGCAATTCTATACGCTGCTGCTCGGCGAGCGCTTCCACTTCCTGCCGCGTACACATACGACGCAGGCCATTGATGCGCAGTACGGAGACATATTCACCGCGTTTGGTGATGAGATGGTCCCCGTGCGTACTTTCCACCTCGCAGAATGAGGCAAGGGGCTGGCGCAGCCCGAGGCTGATGCCGGCCAGCAGATTGGAAAGAATACCGCCCATTGATATGATCCTGTCATGTCATGACCGGTTGGGGATCGGCATCAAGCCATTCCCTGACAAGCGCCGGGTAGATGTCGGTGGGTCCGTTATGGAGACGGCCCAGGGGGAGGAGCCGGATGCCGTCCATCAGGGCGGTCGCGCTTTCATTGATCTGCGGGTCAGCCCGGTTTGCCATCAGCAGGGCAGTCGCCAGCAGTCGGGGAGAGGTTGTCTCCAGCCGCCGCCGGGCTTCGGTCGTTCGCGCGTGCAGAGCGCGGAGCACAGCGAGAGCGCTTTTGCATTGCGCAGGCATCATCGTGGTATCCGACCCTGACGCGATCGCGTCCATTGCACGATACCAGACGGAATCCTGTCCGTTTGGCCCATTGCCGAGCGTCTGCATGAGGGCCTGATGCGCGCAGCGGGTCAGGGTCATGATGCGGGTCTGCGGCAGTTTCGGCCACCATATCAGGACGGCTTCGCGTTCGATGGCCGGACGGGTCGGATCCTGCAGGATGTTGCATAAGGCGCAGACAGGCCCGGGTCCGTCACCGTGCCATGGAAACCTGCGACCAGGCGTTATCAGGCCGCAGCAGGCACATGTGAAAAGGCCCGGCTCACCCATCTCCCTGGCGCCTGGCGCTGACGGATCCCATGGGCGCGGCAGCAGCCGGAAAGACTGTGTGAGACGGGCCATTGCGATCGGGTTCCTAGCCGCCGCTCGTGAACTGATAGGCCTGAGCCTGCGTACCAACGGTTGCCGAGCCACCGGACGCGGTGTTGGCAGCCTTGTTGATCCACTGCGGACCCGTTGCGAAAAGACCGCACAGCACGATGCCGGCGATTGCCATACTGACCTTTCCGGGCGAACGGTTCTGTTCGTTGCGGCTCTGCCAGGCCGCCCATACGCCGCCGATGAAGCAGATGAAGGCAGCGACATACATGCATGCTGCAGCGACAAAGCCGCCCGCTGTCAGCCCCTCCTGGGCGGTGGCCTGCATCTGGGCCCCGATACCGTTTGCGCTGCCGGTTGCGGATTGGGCCAGCGCATGGCTGGCAATGAGGATCGGGACGTACAAAGTACCGAGCGCCGTGACGGCACGCTGTCTGTATCCGACCCGTTTGGTCACGAGACGCGTCAATCGCGCCGCGTCGGGGGTGCTTGTGCGAGAGAGGTTCATGGTCAAGGGCTCCGTTAAAGAGGGAGGCATGTCCCTCAGAGGAGTCTTCGGCCAGTAACATGCGACTGCGGATATTTTTTCCGAAAAAATCTACCTTGCCGAACATTACACTATGACTTCGGTATAAAAATGGCTATCCGGCGTTTGGGGTTGATGGGCTGAATCCCCGGCTGGTTGGGAAGGCAGCTCAGGCCACCGCCTGAGCTACCATATCGGGGTGCCGTCCGATGACCCGAACGTAGGCTACAGCGAAGTCGGGGGCCATCGCCCGTGCCTGCTCCCAGTCCCGTAACGTGCCGACAGGAACGCGGAAACGGCTGGCAAACTCGACCTGAGACAGACCGAGATCGTTACGGGTTTTACGGATCAACCGCGCCCTTTGCCCACGCTCCATGCCTTCGATGGATACCGCGCGGTCTTCGGAATCCGCCGGATCAGCAGGCAGAATGATATGCTCTCTCTTCACCTTTGTTGCTCCTTCTCACGGAAATAAAGCGGGGCAGATCGTCCCGCCAGACAAACACACCGGTGAACAGCTTCTCGCCCACGACGCCAACCACTTTGTAGCGATCCTCCTCATCCTCAATGCGGATGGTGGGCAAGATCAGGTGATTATCGTCCTCGAAAATACGGTCGCCAAAGGCCAGAGACAGCTTGTGCTTTTTTTGGTTGGCGAGGTCTTTTGCGGGGTCAAACCTGTTATCCATGAGACGATAATACGGGATTACCGTAGTTGCTGTAAAGTGAAAACTACGGGCATCCCGCAACTTTTAGCCATTTCGACAGGTCGCCATCAACCTCGTATGCCCGATAGCATAAAAATCCGGGACATATATCTTGATCCAGAACCGCTCGGATCTTCAGTAAAAACGAAATATTTCTTGTTTAACTTCTGTAAAATGTGAACGGTAAACGAAAGTGATCGAGCAGAGTTTAGGTATTACCGTGAATACGCCCTTATTTCTGCATGGACCTCAAATTTTATGGGTCTGTTATGCTAATCATAAATCAAGTATCATACGATCAACCATTGATTGGAACGGACGATAAACTCTTAATTATCCTTGATAGGCATTTTAGAAATACCATAACCAAGAACGCCAATGATGATTGGCATGCCAATAAAGGCGAAGAACTGCATAAAAGTCATTCTCGAAGCCCTCCTAAAACGGCTTGTGCCCGCTGATGGAGAAAATATGCCATTCCCAGCCAGAAAGCGACTCCCAAGATAACGATATGAGTAGGAATGCGGTTGGCCGTCAGATTAAAAAATGACGCAGCCAAAGGAGATAGGACACCTAGCGAAAGGCAAGATCCTGCAGCGGTATCCTGCAGGTTTGCCCGCAGCTTGGTCCGCTCGTTATGAACAAGATTACCCATCCCAGTCATCGTGTTTGGCGGCTTCAAGTTCCCTTGCGATCAGGCTGCGGATTGCTCCAGCATGGTTAATGCCCTGGCGCACGGCCATATGTGACCATCTCACCAGATGGGGGCGCCCCGCTTTTTCGGGTTATTATTTCCCAATTTTATCATGTTTATCGGTTATCAAAAAAATGCGCAGGAAGGTCGAACCTTAGCTAATCTCAGCGCTACGGGTTGGGTTATGATTTTAGCCGGACGTTGTCCAGTGGCTCAGGATCCAGGTTGCTTCCTTGACGGGATTGAGGAGGATCACGCCGAAAACGAACTGGATGAGGCAACTGAGTTTTGAGCGGTTTGTTTTTCCGGTCGCCGACGCGTTCCACGCAACGACCGCCATGAACGCCGCCCAGGCGCCGAACATTTCGAAGAACAGGGCGAAATCACTGACGATTGACAGGATGGCATCCTCTGGGCCTGTCCCGGAAATGACGCTTCCGGTCGCGGCATCCGTATAGCCGGTGACAGAGGCTCCCAGCGAAACCTGCGTATCGAGACCGGCAGAGGTGGTGGACTTGGTGAGTATCCTGTCAAAGGTGGCAAAGACGCCGGAAAGGACAATCCCGATCCAGGGCACCCAGGGGCGGCCGACGAACGGGTTCTGGGGCTGGCGCTGCTGCCATAATCCCCATGCCCCGGTCAGGAAGGCTATCCACGCTGCAATATAGCAGGCCATTGGCAGCAGCCAGGCCATGGCGAGAGCGAGATCGTTGACGAGGTTGACCAGACCTTGCACGTCGATGTGTCCTTGCCTTACTGGATGATGCCGCGTTCAGCCTGGATCACCCACATCGTGCCGCGTTGAGAGATGGCGCGCACACGCCCATATCCGCGGAGATCGGTGCCGATTTCGATTTCGGACTGTGGCGGTTGCCCGGCCGGCGCCGCATCGTCCTGCACCATGGCAAGCTGGGGAGATGCAGCAAGTATCCGGTAGTGCGGCGTCCATGTCGGGGGCGGAGCAGGAGGCATCTGGCGCATTTTTGCTGTCCGGGACGCTGGAGATTGCGGCGGCGTTGGTGCTGGTTGTGGCTCGGCCGCCGCGGCTTCCAGAGCTGCCCGTGCCTTGTCGGCTGCGGCACGTGTGGCAGCCGGTCCATCTGACGGGGGCGCTTCGGCGTCGGCCACGGCTCGTTTCGCTTCGAGGAGCGCCATCCGGCGGTTGAGATCCGAAGCCTTTGCCGTATCTGCGATACGCAGCCGGTCAAGATCCTGCCGGAGTGCTGCGATGTCGCTGCGGGTCCGCTGCACCAGTGCTGCTTCTTCTGTTACAAGCTGCAGCACCTGCAACTGGTCGTCCGATGTCAGGGGAGCCGCTTGCAGGCGGGTTGCTTTCTGGACCGCATCGTCCGTCGGAACAGCCTTTTCGATGCCAGTGTCGTGTTTCTGCGCGGGCATGTTCTCGGCCGACGGGGTAGCCGGTATTGGGCCGGCGGGATGGGGCGGCTTTTTCATCGCAAGAAGTGCCTTGAGATCCTCATCTGTAGCCGAGACCTGAGGTACCGGGGATGATGGCGATGATGTAGGCGAGTGCCCCGGCGCTGGAGACGCTTTGGGGCCTGCTGGTAGCAGGGCGGAAATCATTCCGACTTCCTGGCCCACGGGAGACGCCTGCCTCTTTGTTATGCCCATCACGAGGAAGAGGGAGAGCAGACCGCCGACGGCAGTACCCGCGATGATGACCTGCCTGCGGCGCGGAAGCGCCCTGAAAAGGGCTATTGCATGTGGAACGGGTCGGTTCCTGTCAGGTGCTGCTGTCACAGGTTGCGGGTGAGGAGAGGGTGGCTCGGCAATTGTGTCCGGCGTGGGTGAAGGGTCAGGCTCGGGCATTGTGCCCAGCTTGCGGAACGGAACAGGCTCGATGCCGCGATCCGCGCTGAACGGATCCCGGGACGTCGTTGCGGTTGCGGCTGAGGTCATGGTGAATGCTGCCTTCTGGTATAGAGTGCAGAATTCGTCGATATCATGCGACCGGTGCCCGAAAACTTACTTCTTCATGACGACGTCCGACATGAAGATCACGCCAACACTGACCTGAGCGGCAAGATTTACGCGCGGCTGGGTCGGCATCTGCTGCATGAGCGCGCTGTTGACCTGCGAGGCCGCCGCACCGGCCGCCACGCCCAGTTGTTGCGGAAAATTCAGTGACTGGACGTAGTTGACGTTGCCGAGGGCTCCGATCGAACCGGTCGTGTTCGACGTCATCTCGATCGCCTGCCCGAGACCCTGGACAAAAGCGGCTGCGGCGGGAAGCACAAAGCGTTCAACGTATAGCTGGTCAACGCTTGAGGCCACGGCAGCTTCCATGGTGTCCGGCGCAACCACCATACCTTCGACCTGGATCGGGGTCGGATCATTCTTATGGAAGACCTGATCAACGCGGACAACCAGCCTGTTCAGATGTCCCCCGGCCCTTCTGACGGATGCTTTCATCCTGTCGCCAGCGAGTGGACCTGAATCAGCTTCCAGGATGATTTCTCCCCCGAGATCGCTGTTGGTTGCTGAAACCGTATGTGCGTAAATTCCCCGCCCGGCAGGAACAAGGACGCGGGAGAGGGCCGTCTGGGAATTTGCTGTCGCCGCCGAAGTTATTGAAGGGGAGACCACCGGTTTCTTTGTCTGCTCCCTCCCACTTTCCGCCTTTTCATACAGGACATTTGTGACCGGAAAGCGTCCATCAAGACGGCCCGCGAGATCCATGATCGCATGTCTGTATGCGGTGATGGCGTCTTTCTGGAGCTGCGGGTCACGTGGCATGGCAGCACGGAAGGCTGCATCCGTCTGCACTGGTACGACGGGAACGCTTGGTACGACCTCAGGCGCGTGCGGGGCTGGCGCTGCGGCGGCCTTGGCCATCGCCGGGTTGGCGTCCGCCCCGACCTCCTGGGCGACCGCGGGCGGGGGAGGCTTGTCGTCGGGATGGGTGAGCGTGCCCGGCGCAATATCAGGTGAATACGACTGTCCCGCAGTCTGTGCCCGACCTGCCTCGTCGCGGATCTGATCTTCGCGGAGTTCCTGCTGGCGCGGATTGGAATTCAGGCCGCCGGGCAGGGGGTTGGCGGCAGGCGGCCTGCCGGGGTCCGAGCGTGGAAGCTCCTTACGGTGGATGGTGGAGATGAGTAGCGTGACGCCAAGAACGGTGCCGATACTCCCAAGGATTGCGAGCAGACGCCGGTTTCCGCCCCGCGACGCATCACTGAACAGCTGGTTGAACCTGGGTTTCATCACTGTGCGTCCCTGATATGGGCCGAGACCGTCCGTCCCGCATCGGAGAGAAGAACAACGGGGGACTCATGGAAGGCATAGAGCGTGTATCCTCCTTCACCCTGCTCCATGCTGTCCGATGAGGGCGTCATGAGGTGAAGGCGCGTGCGAAGATAGACCTCGTTTCCAATCCGCCAGGCGCGCACGTCATCGGGGGAAATACCCTCGACGGCCAGCGGAACGGCTGACGCTGGTGGAATGCCGCTTAGCATGGCGTTCATGTAGGGCTCGCCTGTCGCGGGCACTCCGGGGTGGCTGTCGACCGGCTCCCGGGCGTTGGGCCCTCCCTCGGACATGCGAACGGTCAGATTGTCATCGTAGGATCCACGTCCCGCGATCAGCAGGAAGGAGACCGGCTTTGGCGCGTTCTGAAGCGTTACGAGCAGTCCGCCTCTGGGCTGGAGCGACATCGGTTCGATATTGATGGTATTGGAGCCCTTGAACGGGACGCAGGTATAGAAACCTGTTGTCTCGACCGCAGGATTCCCGGCCGACGCGCCGCTTTTACCGGAAGCACAGTTCGTGCTGCCGTCCGGATTGGCGGAATTGCCAGACGTATTCCATGCGATCGGCCAGGGCTGTCCCGTACTGTCCACAAAGGACAATGCGGTCGGATAACCTTTTGTCGTAAAGATCAGGCTTGTCTGCTGACCAGGCGCAAAGGAGACACGGATCGCCGGGCGCGCATTAGGGGTCGCGAATTCCGTGCCGACCTGCTCCGTGGCACGACGCACGTCCTTCAGGCGTTCCCCCAGCCGAAGGATTTCTTCGGGGGTGAAAGGAATGGCCTCATGCTCGGCCTCACCTTCGGCTGCTGTATCAGGATCGTCTGCGGGTGTCGCCGCCGCCGGCCCGGGCTGTGATGGCTGCTGTGCGAGTGCCGCAAGTGGCAGGATGGACAGGGTCAGCGGAAAGAGAGAAAGAATTCGCACGGTTGTCACTCCCTCCCCGACGAGACGACAAGCTGTTCGATGGCCAGTCCATCCGGGTGATCCAGATCCTCCACGCGATCAATCGTCACGGTTGCCATCAGCATTTGCGTATTCTGCTGGTTAACGTTTTCGCAGGTCTGGATGAAAGGGAACTGTATTACGTAGCGCGCGTGTCCCTGCACGACAGTCTCGGCGCGTACGGTCGCGGCCCGTGTCGGCTGCGCGTAACAGAGCAGTTTTGCATCCCTGAGTTTCGCCAGATTCCCCTGCGTAATGAAAGACTTTGCAAAGGTGTTCCATCCGTTGAGCGTGTAGTGAGCGCCCGCGGTGTTCATCTGGGTTGGAAAATCACGATAGTTGATGTTGTAGGGTGCGATCGCCCATTTGACGGCCCAGCCGAGAAGCTGGTCCTGGCCAAGTACCGGACTGGTGAGCGCCACGGCCGGTCGGGGAGCATTCTGGCCGTCAACGTAGAAATAGAGGGGTGTGGGCGGGTGTGCACGGATATAGGCGTCGTGCGCCGAGAACACGATGACCACGCCCGCCAGTGCGATGTTGAGCAGCAGTGATCTGTCTACAACAATCCCCTGAAAGTCGGGGTCGGTAAGCCGCCTGGTTACTGCGGAATTAAACAGCCGCATGGCGCGCCTCCCTTACGGGGGCATGAAAAAAGGTGGTCATCACTCTACTCTCATTTCCCGACGGTGATGAGAGCAGGCTGGAAGTCTATCTTGCGACCAGCACGTTTTTTCTTTGACGGTTCCCGGCACTACTCAGGCGGCAATGCCATGCGTGGCGGCAATGCTGCGGCGGTATCGTCTGCTGACCCGGTCACCACCCTTGCGGGTGGTCCAGAAAAAGCATCCGCTCTTGCAGAGGCATTCCCGCCGGATGTAGTGGTGTTCGCCGATATAATATTCGGCCCTCGCATGAATGAACCAGGGCACTTTCGCGCCGCGTCGTGGTGGAAGCTGCTCCCAGCAGCTTTGGGATTTCAGCGCACTTTCCGAAATAAGGAAGTCCCGCGCAATTTCACGCGGGTTCTGAAATGCAAAATGGCGGTAGGCGATTTCAATGTTGGCGGTCTCGTGCCACCGTACCTTGTCTCCCCCCTTATGTCCTGTGAGGGTCAGCCTGTTGAGGCTGTTCCTGACAAGCCATGTCCGTCCCCGACGGGCTTCATGCGGAAGCAGGGAGGCCTGTTCCCATGTCAGGACAGCTTCGGGATCTGCGGGAATGGCGCACCGCTTTTCGGCAAGTATGGTCTCCGCCTGTATTTTTGAGAGCCTGAAGCGCGGTGGCAGGCCAAGCTGCTTTCTTTTCGCACGGACACTCCGGGCCGAGCGGCCAAGCATCTCGGCTATGTCGGCGGTTTTATCACCACAGAGCCAGCGTTGGCCAAGGATGAGCAGCTGGGTCCTTGTCCATGCACCCCTGCGTGCAGGCGCTTCATAAAAAACATTCTGGGGTCGGTCGGTCCATTGTGCGACGGACTCCTTTACCTCCTGCACTGTCAGGGTAAGCATTGTCGCCACAAGGACCTCGTCGCACAGCCTGGCATAGAGGGCGCGCGTCATTTCTGGCGTGGGATAGGTCTGAAGCCATGTAAACAGACCGTGTTTTATGACCTGGCCGAACGATGCTGACTTCATGGCGGTATGCCCTCGTCATCGCGTTTTCGGGATAGGCTGCGTGTTTTGGGAATAATATCTCTTAAGCGTTATATAACCGTCAAGAAATAAATAGCGCAGAACGCGCTAATATGACTCCGGACGCGGTCGCCGGTCCGCGTTGGTGATCAGCCGGGGCACATCACCTGGAATGGACAGTCCAAGGCATGGGGCCTGCCATAAGAAAGGAGACCCCTTTCCTGACAGTCTCCATACCTTCATGCACCCGGTCAGTAGTTTGCGATATCGTCGAGGTGACCAATAATGGACTCGAGATCAGCGAGGGCTTCGAGTTGTGATTGCGCGGACATTGCCCACGCGGTCATGTCCAGGGAACGCAAAAGGTCTGCGTCGTCATGTATTCCCGGGATCAGGTAATAAACGGAGACAGACAGTCCTTCGGCAATGCGATAAACCGTTTCAAGGCTTGGATTTCTCAGCCCTGCTTCGATCAGGCTCAGGCTGGTTAGGGAAACATGTGATTTATGGGCGATCTGGCTCGCTGTTGCCCCCTGAAGCGTCCTGAAGATCTGAATCCTGCGGCCAAATATCTCGAGGAGGTCCTGCCGTTCCCCCGAGGTGAAGGCGACACTGTGTGAATAATGATCGATCGGCAATCTGGCCGGTATTTCCGGCAGGTTAAACGTCTTGGAAATATTGCCGATAATGTCGCGTAATTTCTGGATTGCCAGATTGTAGTCCGAACACTGCCTCATGGTCTTTTTCAGCTGCGTGGCGGATGCCACCAGATCCAGATGGGCAAACCATGTTCCTTCCGGTGCACCTTGCGGAAGAATATCGCGCGGATCTATCTCGAATACCCGTAGCAGCGCCGATAATGTTTCCAGGGAAACCGGACGACCTGCTTCGATGCTCCGTATGACCGATACATTCAACCGTGCCTGTTTGGCGAGGTGCACCTGCGTCCAGTCAAGCGCAGTCCGCCTGTCATAAATGATTTCCCCGATGTCTCTATATAATTGGCCGGATGCGAATAAAGCCTCGGCTTGCATCTTGCCATTGTCATGGGACATTTTCGTTTACTCTCACGGCGGGCATTTTCCTCAGCAAAAGAAACTTCCAACATCCAGAAGATATCGACTGGCCGCGTCCTGACAGCGGATCAGCCGTGACGGAACGCCATGATAGTCGAGTTGGAGCCCGTAAAAAAGGTGTCTGAAGTCGCAAAGGCCGCTGCTCTTGTCAGGAGAGCTTGATGGAGACACTCATATGCCTGTTATGCCTGCCGTGGTTATGGCGCTGGCCTCTGGCCCCATATCTGTCACACCTGCCGCGTTTCATCTGGTCCAGACGACCTCTCCGGAAACTCCGCCCCGGCCGGCGTTGACGTCGCCCTCAATGGGGACGACCGGCGGGGAGACCTTACCCTCACCGGGAGATGCTGGTCAGGAAGGGCCGGGCGTATTGCCGGGTACTGGTACGGATCCTCGAACATCCGGCAATGTTCCAGCCCGTCGATATTTCCATATCGCCAGTGGATATGGAAAGCAGGTTCCACTTGGCTTCGCCGTACGCCAGATCGTTCCACATGGGGTGCGTGTCGTGTTCGCGGCGGACGTGGACACCAGCGTTCCTGTTGACTGGCAGGGCGGCCGGGAATGGAACAAGGTTCTGGCGACCACGGCAGCCCAGGCGGGCGACGCCATTGATGTTGGTCATAATAAAGTCGCGGTCCGACATCGAATTCGCTGACCGGTCGCATGATGGCCCGACACCTTCGTCGTAACCACCCGAGGAAGGTTCCATGAACAAGCCCTCATCCGTCCGGAAATCCGGACCTCCTTCCCCGATGCCCAATGTCGCCCTTGCGCTGGATGCGCTCGGCGAGATCTGGCGCATAAGGGGCGGAGAGGACGTCATCGCGATGTTGGACAATGATATGACAGCGAGGACGGCCTGGCACGCCATCCTCTCTGGTGTCGCGCCGCATGAATGGCCTGATCTGGTCAACTCCCTTGACGCGCTGATCCCCTATCTGCGCGGCCGCAGGGACCTGTTGTCGGCGGACAGCCCTTTTGGACGGGGCGTGATCTCGGAAAGCAGGCGCCAGGCGCTTCATCGCCTTCTTGCTCCGGAAAGGATTGCCCTGCTGGAGGCAGTGACGCGTCCGGCTACACGTCAGGAGGCCGCATGATCCATCTGCGATTCCGTGTCCTGTTGTCAGTGGCTGCCGCTCTTGTATCGATACAGGGGCATGCGCAGACCACGTCATCAGCCGCCTCTGGTGCCACGACATCTACGGGAAGCGTCGGCTGCGCCGCCCTGACCCAGGCGGCGGCAACAGCCGTAAACGAACGCGTCCAGGCCAACGACGCCTATGAAAAGCAGCCGGATAGCGTCAATGGCCTGTCCTGCCTGAGCAATTTTTTCAACGGCACCGGACTGAATCTCATCACGAACGGCCTTGACCCAGCAGCCCTCCTGCAGGCCGTCGAGGGCCAGATAGGTGGCCAGGTCTGTCAGGCCGCACAGGCGGCATGGGGGAACGCCATGGGGGCGACCCAATGTGGACTCAGTCTGTCGGGCGTTAATCTGGGGCTCGGTTTTGGCTCGAGTAGCGGACTCATGTGTCCGAGCCTGAGTTTCGGTGGTGGTGGTCCGCCAATTGCGACTGCCATTGCGGGGACGTCGAGCGGTACGACTGACCTGTATATCAACGGCTCTCCCCAGCTTCCGACCGGATACAGCCCGAGCAATCTCGTGGACGGAGTGTTCTGATGCGCAGGCTGCAGATGGTTGCCATTGGTGCCGCTGCGTGCGTCTGCGTGCTGGCAGTCACGCCGCGTCCGGCATACGCGCTTTTCAGTGATGCCGCGGTCGTTGCAGCGATCAAGCTTCTTCAGGCGTTCACGGGCAATGCCCTCAATACGATGACGAAAAACCTGACGGACAGCATCGATTCAAATCTCAGTAGCCTTACAAACCCGAATTCCGTTGCGTCTCTCCTGACGAAGGGTTTCACGCAGGTTGCCAATTACGCGAAAGCCCAGGTCGGTGCCCAGTCGCAACTCATGGATGCCCAGGACGCGGCGATAGCCGGATTTCTACGGCGTCAGCAGGAAACCGGAATCCGGGATGAGCATATGATGAACCCGGAATTCTGCGCGGGCCTTGATGCCCAGCAGTCCACCGTGGCCGCGTCCAAAGCGGCGCGCTCTGCAGTGTACGCCATTGCGACCGTGAGTGATCCCCGCGGTGAGGCAGGTCAGGGGACGCCCTCCTATTACGGCAAGTCACAGGGCACGGATGCGAACATGTCCCTGCACCTCAAGCGCTACTGTTCATCCGACGACGTGGCGCAGGGGCTCTGCTCTTCCGTGTCCCGGCTGCCGAACGCCGACCAGCGTGCCGCCAGCCTGTTCGGCGCTGATACCCTGTCCGCGGATGGCGCAGTGGATGCAGCCAATGATTATGCGACCACGCTCATCCAGCCGGTAGCACCGGCGGCCCTGCGTGGCGAGCAGCTGTCCAGCCTTCGGGGACGTGAAGCCGCAACCCGGCGCCGGTCGTACAACAGTCGTATGTCTCTTGCTCGCTGGGTCACGGGCTACGTCACATCTCTTGGTGTTCCGTCTGTCACGCTCACGCGGGACCAGAAGGCTGAAATGACGGCCGAGGGGCTTACGCCGCTCGACAAGGCGTCGTGGCTGCAGGCCATGGCGCTGGAAGTCAATCGCAGGGTCTCCAGCGTAAGCTGGAACGCCTCGCTCCAGGCAATGCCTCCCGCATCGGTCATGCGCGAAGTTGCCACCGAGATGGCGCAGGCCAATTACCTTGCGCTGCAGAACTACCGTCTCGGGCTCTACCTCGCGACCATGGGAGCTGCCCGGGTCGCGCAGGAAGAAGAGGTCGCCTTCAAGGACGGCCTGACACCGATGCCTTCCCCCACGATCAATCCCTAGAGGTTTGCCATGTCTGAGGCCCAGCAGAAAACAGGCGATATCGAGGATGTGCTGAAAACCCTTGATCGCGTGCAGTCCGAATACAGGAAGCAGGCACCCGGGCAGGCCGCCGCATATGATCGGCTACGGCAGGAATCCCGTGAGCCTGACGTTCATAATGATCCCGGCTTCCGTACGCGCGTCGCATACGCCGTGCAGGATGTAGAGCGCCTTTTGGGACCGACGCTTGAAAAGGAGCATCCTCTCCGCACCGAGATGACAGAGCGCGCGGCGCATTACCCAGGTCTGAACGAACCTGTGGTCGCTGCGATGATGCGTGAAACGCATCGCCTTCAGCAGCCAGAGGTAAACGCGATCCGGACACTTGCCAGCGAACTGGTTGAAGGACGTCAGGATCCGGACCACCCGGACATCGCGCACACCATCGAGAACCTGAGGGCGACCGTCTTTCCCGAACCAGGGCATCAGCCAGCGCCAGGGCATGACCATGCTGCCGGGTCTGCGCACGATGAGAAAGGTCAGCCGGACAAAACCCGTGGAATGGCGTCGCCGGGGGAGGGCGCTCCGCCTGGACCGGAGCAGTCGGCCAGCAGTCAACCCGGACAGACCCATACGACGGATCCTCAGAAGGACTTTCGAGAGAAACAGACAGGTCCCGCAAAAGATGCGCCGGAAAGCCGATCGACGATGGATGGCAACGGCACAAAGGAAAATGCGGCAGCGAACACCCGGGAAATGAACGCGGCGGCCAGGGATCAGGAGGACGTCAAGGTTATTCGCGGTGGCGGCTTTGCCCGCCTCGCGGAAGCGATTGCCTCGCGCATTGATAGCCAGCCTGCGAACCCGGCATCATCATGGATGGAAAAGGCCGCCGATTTCAGCACCCGGCTGCACAACGCGCGTGACGAAAAGAGCCTGGAGGCGACCGAACGTCTGGGAAAGCAGGCGGTGGAGGCCCTGCGTGACCTCAGGGAGCGGCCAGCTTCCTCGATAATGGCGGCGATCTCAGATGCAGGAAAGGGCGACCCTGACGGTGTTGCCGGTGTGTTGTCGGAGATGAAGGCCGGTGGCCGGTATGCCGATCTGCATAGCCAGTTTGTGACGGAGAAACAGAATAACCAGGCGTTCGCGGCGCAACTGGAGAATGTCACCAGCAGGCTCGAAGCCTACGGAAAGGGAAGGGAAGCCGCCGAGGCAACAGGCCAGCGCATGGGAATGTCCGGCAGTGTGACGCAGCGCTTCACCCAGATCGATGCTGAGATTGGCAGGACTGCTGCCGAAGTGCCCGGAAAAAAAGAGGGGGCCAGTGCGCTGGAAGACATGAGCGAGAAAGTCCGCGAGATGATGCACAAGGCTGTGACTGCGGTCACGGACTTCATGACGCGGATGAATCCCGGTCCCACCGCCAGTCCTGCGCCGTGACTGTGCTGCTGGAGGACAAACCATGACGCCCTTTCGTCGCCCTGTATTCGCCATCCTGCCACTCCTGTTACTGTCGGCTCTTACCGTGTCCGCTGCAGCGCAGACGGTTGTTGCGACCGGTTCGGGAGATGCAGCCAGCAGCACGGGCTATAACGTGACATGGGACCTGCTTGATCCGGGCAGTGACTGGGCGGCGCAGGTCATCCGGTCTGTATTCCCGGTTTTCGGGCAGGATACGGGCGCGCCCAGCATCGGCAACGAGGCGACCGTCATAGGAACCATGATCGGGTGGTTCTCCGGGTTCGTCATGGCATTTGCGATGGCGGTCGTAAGCTATATCTACTTCATGAACATCCACCGGGGTGCAGAAACAGCACAACTCCTTGGTAACAACCAGACCAGCATGTCGATCGTGCGGATCGGGATTGCGGCCATCCTGATGTGGCCGCTTCCGACAACCGGCTTCAATGCGGCGCAGGCCGTTGTCGTGCAGGGCTCGCTTTGGGGCATCGGTATGGCGAAGGTCGTCTATGACAAGGCGAAGCAAGCAATCGGACCAGACGGCAAGGTCATCGCACAGCCCCTTATCCCCGGCACAAAAGGGATTGTGACCGGTCTTGTGAAAAATGAGTTCTGCCGGGCCATTATTAACATTGCTGCGAATAACACGAACCTGATTGCGGCCCCGACCGGGCAGACCGTCCTGTCCGTGACCGGCGGGAAGATGGGAATCATCAACTATTCTTACAATATGGCAGCCGGCGCAGGAGACGGGACACCAGTTTGCGGGGCCGTAAGTCTGCAGGCGCCCAATACTGACACAGTGAATCTGGCTGGTTTCCAGGTCGACCAGGCGGGTATGCAAAAACAGGTTCTTGATTCCGTGATCCTTGGCGACATTCGCAGCCAGGTTGCGCAGGTCGCGCAGAATTACTGGCAGACGAAAACGACAGCGTCCCTGGCCCCACTCATGACCATCATCGTCAATGCCACCAACGATTATGCGTCGCGTCTCACGACGCAGGCGGCACAACTGCGCTCGAAGCTTCAGGACACGGTCAACAATCAGACGCTAGCGCTCCACCAATGGGGGATTTCGACGAACGGAGATGCGGTCAACACCAGCAACCAGATGGATAATCTCGGGTGGACTGGCGCAGGAGCCTACTATCTCGAATTCGCGCGCCTCAATGGCCAGACCCTGTCTCTCATGACCGCAACGCCAACCATCACTACGCCATCCTATTCCGGTCTCGGAAACTATCTTGCCTCGGACATTGCGCCCCTGGTGCAGTCTGCGGACACCTTTATGGAGAACATCGACAGCATGGTTGCGACGCAGGACGGCGTGACCGCGCCAGGCGGGAATGCTGACCTGTACACGGGCGCAATACCGGGTGGAGACGGTGCGGGAGTGCTCGACCAGCTGTTCCGCGCCCTGCACCTGAACGATTACGCCCTGCAGATCGTGACCGGATTTATCGAGCCGTCCGGGACGAACGGCTACTGGACGGATCCGTTTGGCAATCTCATGTCACTTGGAAACTGGATGATCACGACTGCCCTTCTCACCATGGGCACTGCGTCGGTTCTTTCTTCTACGGCCGGGACCGTTGGTATCGGCGTGCTGTCGCTTCTGAGCGGGAATCCAGAAGGCGCCGTTGCGGCCGGGGCCGGGCACGCGCTGATGCACTTTTTTGGCGCGCCGATTATCGGCGGCTGTTTCGCCATGCTTATGCCAGGCCTCACCATCGCCTATGTCATCCCGATGATCCCGTTTGTCATGTGGATGTTTGCCGTAGCCGGGTGGTTCATCATGGTTTGTGAGTCCGTGATTGCAGCACCTCTGTGGATGCTCGCGCATATGACCATGAACGGGGAAGGGCTGCACGGTCATGCAAAACAGGGTTATGCCCTTCTGTTCAATGTCATCTTCCGGCCGGTACTGATGCTATTCGGGCTTTTCCTCGGATATTTTATATTTGATTCAGTGTCGTGGCTGATCCACATGTGTTTCGGCATTGCGGCCGGACTGGTGCTGTCAAACGGTTGGATTGTCAGCAACTTCCTCGGCATGATTGTTCTGGTTAGCCTCTTTGTCATGATTCACGTCACCCTGGCGTTCATTTCATTCAGGATGATCTCGATCCTGCCCCAGCGGGTTCCCGCGATGATCGGATTTGGTGACGTGGATCGCGTTGATATCGACCAGTTCAGCAGGGACGCCGCCGTTGTCGGTATGGCGGGCACGTTGCTCTCGATTCAGCAGTCTCTGGCAGGAAATAAAGCAGATAATCAGAATGGGCCGGGACAAGGCAACGGTGGCATATCTTCTGGTGCTCGAGCCCTGATAAGTGATACAACAATGAAAAAGAGCGTCTGACTTTAGGGTCAGGAGGAACTGAGATGTCGAACTGTGGTGGCCTGAGCGGGGCTGCAGCGTTCATGTTGGGACGTGCATCGCACCAGTACGAACAGACGCTGGGGAACTCCATACAACGTGCGCTTTACGGCCGACGGCCTGCGCGACCGACAGAAGCCGATGAACTTGCTCACCTGCTTTCGCAGATGACAAGTCTACTGCGACAGAAGAACGCGGAATCTGACAGACTTGAGGAGCATCTGCTCAGATCCAGGGAATATGCTTCTGGTCTGGAGGCTCAGATCAAAGACCTGAAAGACACTCTCGCTCTCGCAGATGCAGCAACTGCGCGGCAGGCAGTTCAACTTAAGGCTGCTGGGGACCGAGAGAAACGCCTGGCGTGCGATCTTGCGGCAGCCCACGATAAATACCATCGACTTAGCGACGACCATACAATGCTGAAGACTAAAGCCGAGAACATGGAACGACGGATTTGGGGCTATCTTTCCATGGAAAATGAATGGAGAAAGCGGCAGT
>NZ_JBXAYQ010000047.1:0-21277 GCF_057359305.1 Komagataeibacter ossonobensis
AAAAAGCTTCGAAGAATGCCGCCTTTTTGAAAAAAGGCGGCACCCGGAAACTGTTATTTACTGTTCAGGAGTGATGCGCGGGTGCCGCTGGCAGCGCCTGCAGCCGTTCGGCTGCCATGTCCGCCACCTGTCCCGTAAGCTGGCTCAGCGCCGCCACCATGGCGCGCGTACCGGTGCCGGTGGGGGACGCACTCAGGTCAAGCGGCACGGACAGTCCGTGATCCGCATCCCCCACCCTGTGCACGGACAGGCTGCCCGCAAGATGCACCAGCCCCGCGGAATCGCGCGCGAAACGGGTGATCTCGACCTCGACCGCGCCCTCCGCCGGTACGGTGGTCGCATCATTCTGGGCAAAGACGGTCCGGCCCGGCAGGCGCTGCTGCAGGTCGGTGGACAGCACGTGGCCCAGCATCAGCGCCAGTGGCTCGCTCCACGCAGCACCCGTCAGCGGCGTGACACTGTAATCATCCTGCACGCCCACAATGGTCTGCCGGTCCAGCGAGGACGGGACACCGGGCGTGCGGACTTCGATCACGGCGGGAACCTGCGACCCGGCGACGGCAGGCTGCGTGCTGGCCACCGGGGCCAGTGAATACAGCGTCGGATCGGACGACCCGCACCCGGCCAGCAGGAGCGTGCCCGCCATGGCAGCCGTTGCGGCCATGGTCCGCCGCGCGGAATGTGTGAAGAAAGGGCGTCGCATGATCTTATCGTCCCGTAATCAATGCCGAGGGATGGTGGGTCAGGAAGTCCGACAGGAAGCGCAGCGAGCGCGCGGCGTCGTTAAGCTGCTGCATCATCTGCTGCAGGTTGCGCTGGAAATCGGTATCGCCACCATAGCTGGACAGGACCGAGTTCGCGTTTTTCAGCGTCTTGTCCATACCGGTCAGCAGTTGCGGCATTTCGCTGCGGGCATCACGCGATATGACCTGCAGGTTCTGTAGCGAACTGCGCAGCGCGGTCAGCGCCTGCTTTGTATCGGGGCTGTTGATCCGCGCATCGGCATGGGCCAGCAGGCTGGTCAGGTTGTCGCCCATCTGGGTCAGCGGCATGGCAGCAATCTTGTCGCCAATGATGGACAGCGAATCCATGATGCCCGCCATGCCACCCGCCTGTCCCGGCAGGACCATGGCGTCACCTTCCATCGTAATCTGCTCGGGCTTCGCGTTCTTGACGAAGGTCAGTGCGATTTCGGATTCGCCGGTCAGCATGCTGGTGCTCTGCACCGACGCGCGCAGTCCGTCCGCCACCTGCGTACGCAGCAGCCCGGCCATGGCATCGGGGGGCACCTGCTGATTATCCAGCACGCGTTCGGGCTGCAGTTCCATGGCCACGCGCACATGCGCCTTGCCGGTGGCGGGATTAACCTCCAGCTTCACATCGTCGATCATGCCGACCTGAATGCCGAACATGGTCAGGCGTCCCCCCTTCGTCAGGCCGGACACCGAACTGGTCAGGTAGGTGACAAGGGGAATGCGCTCCCGGTAGCCCGCACTGTTGGCGTCTTCCGCGCTGTCATACAGCAGGAAGGTGGTGTCGGACCCGGCAGTGCTGGGCAGGGTGTTCTTTTCATTGCGCGCATCGGGCGGGTCAAACGCGACCCCACCGGACAGCAGCGCCTGCAATGACTGCAGCTTGACCTTCAGCCCACCCGGACCAAGGCCCACCTGCACGCCGGACACGTTCCAGAAGCGCGTAGTGGTGCGCAGGTAACTGTCATAGGGCGCCTGCACGAAAATCTGTACCTTGATCGGTCCGCGGCCTTCGGGCGGCATGGTGTAGCCCAGCACTTCACCCACCACCACGTCGCGGAAGAAGATCGGTGCGCCCTGACCGAGTGAGCCAAGGGACTGCGTGACCAGCGTATAGGTATGCCCCGGCTGGTCCGAACGCACGCCCGGTGGCGATTCCAGCCCCTTGAAATGCGTGGTGTAATGACCACCCGGTTCCCCCGCGTCCATGGCGATGTAGGCACCGGACATGACGGTTTCCAGACCGGTGACGCTGGCGCCATTGATACGCGGCCGCACAACCCAGAAACGGGCATGATCGGTCAGCGTGCGGGCAGCAGACGAGGTCATGCGCACGGCGACCTCGACATGGTGCAGGTCATCGCTCAGCCGGATCGAATCGACCGTGCCAAGCGGCACCGCCTTGTTCTTGACCTCGGTCTGGCCACTGGTCAGGCCATCGGCCGTATCAAAGCTTATGACGATCAGCGGCCCCCGTTCGGTCAGGCCGCGCCAGCCCAGGTAACCCGCGATCAGGATGGCGACAATCGGCACAAGCCAGACCACGGAGAAACGGTACCGCCGCGTACGGGCCTGCGGCACGTCCCCCCGCGGGTCATTGGAAAGGAAATCGTCATTCACGCCTGATCTGGCTCCATGCTGGCCGGTCCGGTGCCGACCGGGGAAAGGGAAGGTGAAGGGGTTGTCTGTCCGGAATCCCGCGTTACCTGCGCGCGCAGCACGGACGGGGGCAGGCCATCGACCACCCGGCCATTGCGGCCCGCTGCATCCCACATGATGCGGGGGTCAAAGCTCCATGCCCCCAGCAGGGTCAGCACCACGACGGCGGCAAAGGCCACCATGCCCGCATTGGCGGTGACACTGGCCATGGCATTGAAGCGCACGACCGCGACAAGGATCGAAATCATGAACACGTCGATCATGGACCACCGGCCCACCATGTCCACCACCCGGAACAGCCGGGTCCGGGCCACAAGGTGCCCCCGCGCGCCATGCCATGTCTGCCAGACCATCCAGCCAAGGCTTGCGATCTTGAGCATCGGGACGGTGATGGAGGCAAAGAACACCAGCAGCGACAGCGGGATCATGCCGTCCACCCACAATTCGATCGCGCCTTCGACAATGGTATGGCCACCGCCGCCGCCCATGCGCATGAAGGTCATGACCGGGTACAGATTGGCAGGAATATAGAAAACGATGGCCGCGATCAGGAAGGCGGTGGTGCGTGTCAGCGACTGTGGCAGGCGACGCCAGACCTTGTGCTCACAACGCGGGCAGATCCCCACGCAGGTCAGATTGGAAACCGGATGCGCCAGTTCCCCCACCAGTCCGCACGACGTGCAGGCTACCAGATGGTCCACCGGCGGCATGCCCACATCGTCCACATGCACGTAATCCACCTCGACCGCCTCATCCCCTTCGGCGCGGGTCAGGGAATCAATGCGGCGGTGCCGCCAGATCATTTCGGTATCCAGCGTCGAATCCGTGGCCGCCATGGTCAGCATCAACGCGCCAATCAGGTACACGGCCGGTCCCACATCGACATGGGCCATGTCGGTCAGCTTGGTATAGGCAACGAAAATGCCAAGGATATAGACCTCGACCATCGACCATGGCCGCAGCTTGTCATACCAGACCAGGACACGCGGCGCCCAGTCCGGCAACTGCCGGCATGACGCGGCATACAGGATGGCGAACATGAACCCGATCGCGATGGCCGGGGCCAGGATCGTGACCGCGCCCACCAGCACGCCCGCTTCCCCCCACCCTTCATGCATGAGTTCCATCGGCCCGGTCAGCAGGTCCACCGTGCGCTGCCTGCCATACACATCCAGCGTCATGAGCGATGACGCCAGGGCCGCCAGATAGAACGCAGCCGAGCTTATGCAGAACGCAAGCGGCGTCGCCAGAGGCGCGGTGCGCCGCCTGCGTGCCAGTTTCTGCCCGCAGCGCACGCATGATGCCTGCTGCCCCGGATTCAGGTCCGGCAGGCGCTGGTACAGGCCACAGCCGGGACATTCCGACAATCCGCCAATGACACGCACATGACGGACGGGACCGGGTTCGACATCATCACAGCGTAGATGCGGGGAGGAAGAAGACGTGTTCATACCGAACACAGCATATAGACCAAATTAAAATGGGGAATGCCGCATTTGAGATATTGCATCATGCCAGACCATCGTTTATCAGACGCCACAGGTCTGCCGACATAGCTCAGGGGTAGAGCAACTGATTCGTAATCAGTAGGCCCTCGGTTCAATTCCGAGTGTCGGCACCACCTTCCCCCTGATTTTTCAAGATTTCAAAACTTATCCGACTTCGTAAACCGTTCCCCTGTTCCACGGGACAGCGCGTGGGCAAGGCCATCCATTTTGCGGCGCCCCGGATCGCGACCGGAAACGGATTCGAGGACATGCGAATCCCCGATCGATTCCGACTGTCTCATCTGGCCGACATCCCGGCACGGATGAAACCACCATGCCATTCGGCACCCTTTCCATGGTCATAACCATCCAACCAGCCCGGACACTTTTATCGTGTCCGGTATCAGGCTGTCCGACCATTGGTATTATAAATACTTACAGAATATGTCTTATTTAAAATAAATTGTAATTACAAGTGGATTATTTGTTGTATTCAAACTGCAACATATGAGGAGCACCTGTCATGGGGATAATCAACAATCTCAATTCCCTCTTCGGGAATTATAAAGATACGTTTTATATAGAAAATATCGCTATTGATGAGATGTCCATAAGCAAAGATGGGAAAGTCATCCCGGATACAGCGGACCTTTTACACGATTTTTTATACGATCAGGAGGAAAGGACCATATTCAATACAAAGGACGGTTTTGTATTCCATATGGCCGATGAATATTATATTATTGATTTTGATGACTATATAACAACAAATCCCTATTTATATCCAAAAGTTACAATATCAAGAAAAGGCATAGGGCTGGACATTAAGCTATTTATGAAACACGACTAAAACATAGAAACCTATATACATAATAAAGCCACCCGGTCGATCAAACGGGTGGCTCTGTTTTTATAATGCTGCATGCCGTGCGTTCCGCCGCACCTTACAAACCGCACCACCCCAGAAGCAGGCACATCCCCAGCCCCGCCACGCCAATCAGGGTCTCGATCACCGACCATGTGCGCAATGTCTGCGGTACCGTAAGACCCAGCGCATCACGCACCTGCCAGAAGCCCGAATCATTCATCGGCCCGAACATGACCGCCCCCGCCCCAGTCGCCAGCACCAGCAGTTCGGGCGAGGCCCCTGCCCCATGCACCATGATCGGGGCCACGATTCCGGCCGTGGTACTCATGGCGACGGTGGCGGATCCCACCGCCACGCGCATGCCTGCCGCCAGCCCCCATGCCAGGAACAGCAGCGGGACATGCATGTCCACCGCAGCACGGGCGATCGCATCGGAAATGCCACTATCCATCAGTTCCGCGCCAAAACCGCCCCCCGCGCCAATCATCAGCAGCAGGCTGGCCAGCGGACCAAGACACTCGTTGGAACAGGTCAGGATTTTCTCACGCGCCAGTCCCCGCCGCAGCCCCAGCGTCCAGAACGACAGCAGCGCCGCCAGCGCCAGCCCCACATTGGGATCCCCCACAAAACGCAGGGCTTCGACCCAGCCCCCCGTGACCGGTCCCATGAACCGGGCGGCTGATCCCGCCAGCATCAGCACGATGGGAGCGAGAATGGTAAACAGTGTAATGCCAAATCCTGGCAGGTCCGCATGTGTGCGGGGCGCATCATGCCCATGGGCGTGTGCCGCCCCGGCCCCGGTATCCGCAGGCAGGCGCGGCACGATGAAGCGGGTATAAAGTGGCCCCGAAATGATCGCGACCGGTACGCTGACCACGGCCCCCATCCAGATTACACGCCCGATATCGGCATGATAGGCCGCAAGGGCGAACATGGTACCGGGGTGGGGTGGCATGTAGCCCTGCACGACCGACAGGGCGGCGGTCACCGGCAGCGCCACATGCAGGATGGGCCGCCCGGTCTGCCGCGCGATGGAAAAGGCCAGCGGCACAAGGATGACGAAGCCCACGGTAAAGAACACCGACAACCCGACCAGCAGGCCGATCACCATCATGGCCCAGTCCAGCCGCCGCGGCCCCGCAAGCGCCACCACCGTCATGGCGATGCGGTCAGCGCCGCCTGAGACCTCCAGCATCTTGCCCAGCATGGTGCCCAGCGCAATGACCGAGGCAATCTGCCCCAGCACCTGCCCCGCCCCGCCTTCAAACGACGCCACGACCCGTGAAGCGGGCATGCCGGCGGCAAACCCCAGCAGCATGGATGCAATCAGCAGTGCAAGGAACGGATTGAACTTGACCCGTTCAATCAGGAAAACGACAACGCATATGGCCACAACAGCCAGTAACAGGGCCATTCCGACCGACATTGACGCCTATCCCCCAATTTCCTGTCCCGATGCGTGCCCTGTCATGGCATCAGCCAGCGGGTGTGGACATTGTGTTTACTATATCAGGGCCGGACAGGAAGACCTGATGCAGGTCAGTCAGAGATTGTTTCAAAACAGAGCATTGATAAAAAATAAACATTTCCAGATGCTGCCTTTTTTCAAAAAGGCGGCGTTCCCTGAAGCTTTTTGAAAAAAGCTTCACCAAAAACTTGTCTGCTTTTCAGGACACGTACTCATGGCCCGACGGCGGAATCCATCATCACGTCTTCCGCCTGCCGCAGCACGCGGGAAAGGACATCCATCATGTCCTGCACCCTGTCGGCGGGAATGCCACCCAGCACGCGCGCTTCCATGTCAGCGCAGATCCGGTGCAGGGTCGCGCATTTACGTCGGCCGCGTGCGGTCAGTACAAGGCTCTTGGCGCGCCTGTCTTCCTGATCGGGATGGCGTTCGACCAGCCCTTCTTCCTCCAGCAGGTCCAGCACGCGCACCAGCGCCGAACTGTCGGTATTCATGGCATGGGCCAGCGTGCGCTGGCTGACACGATCGGGCAACATCATGAGGTATGCCAGCGGGCGCATCATCGCCATGCTCATGCCTTCGGGCCGCAGCGCGCGGTCCAGACCCAGCCGCCACGTATTGGCCAGCCGCATGGTCAGGAACGTCATCCTCATGTCCTGAAAGCCCGCGCCCTCGATATCAGGCAATGGTGAACGGTCAGCCATGCGCATCCCCTGCTGGTGATCAGACCCCGCCGAAGTCCTCTGCGTGCCCGATAGCATGCCCGCATGGCCCGATCATGACCCATTTATGCGATGGCTGCCCGGCGGCACTGATATGCAGGACAGATATAATTGACATGGCATTAATTGTCATACAATAAATTATGCTCCATGCCCTTTAACTTCCTGCGGCATGCGTTATCAGATGCCCAAAACGCCGCAGCTGGGAGTCGGCACCCACATGTTTTCCAGCCTTACGCGCCATTTTTCCGATGATGCCCAATGGGCCGCGCTGCGCACCACGGCGGCGTTCAGCGGGCGTGCCCTGCTGTCGGTCGCCATTGCGCTGTTCTTGGCGTTCAGCTTCCAGCTTCAGTCCCCGATGAGTTCGGTCACAACGGTCATGATCGTGGCCAACCCGACGGTGGGCGCGCTGGTATCCAAAAGCGTGTGGCGCGTGATCGGGACCATTATCGGCGCATCCATCAGCGTGGGGCTGATGGCGGTGTTCGTGCAGTCCCCGGCGCTGTATTTCATGGGACTGTCATTCACGGTAGGACTGGCGTGCATGGCGGCGACCTTCCTGCGGCTGTTCCGCGCCTATGCCGCCGTGCTGACGGGTTATACCATTGTCATCATCTCCGCCCCGGCATTTGACGACCCGGATGGCATTTTCCTTAGCGCCATGTCGCGGCTTTCTGCCGTGGTGGTGGGGATCGTGACGACGGCGGCGGTATTTATGGTTACCTCGCCGCGTCGTTCGGACACCCTGTTCGTGCAGATCCATGCCCTGTTCCGCGATACGATCGGCTATATCCAGGCGTTTCACCAAGGCTATACCAATGTTCCCGCGCAGGACCCGGATGCCCTGCCGGGCAGCACGTTCCGCGCGCTGCCCACCAATTTCCATGACAGCCGGGCGGCCATGCTGGCGCGGATCGGACGGCTGTCGGATGCGGTGGAATACGCGGCCACCGACAACTACGACATAAGCGTGCGCGAACGTGAAATCCGCGCGGGGCTTGCGCGCCTGTCGGGCATCGTGGCGTCGTACCATCCCCACACCATCACCGCATCCGATACCGAACAGGACCGGGTGGTGCATGCCGAGATCGTGTCCATGCTGCAGTTTCTCATGGACCGGACGACGGACCGGACACTGGAATCCAGCTGGATGGAGGGCTGCGCGCGCATACGCCAGACCCGGGACCTGATGATCGCGCAGGCGCGTGAGACGCATTCCCCGCAATCGCTACTGTTCCTTGATGACATACAGGACCTGCTGGGCCAGATCGAAACCGCGCTGCAGGACCTGTCGCGCCGGGGCAGCGCGGGGCGCAGGCTGCGGCTGCAACCCTATCTGGAATGGCCAACGGCGCTGCGCAACGGCGCGCGCGGCATGCTGATCACCATGTCGGCGTGCCTGATCTGGTACGTGCTGCACTGGACGGCGGCCCCGACCATGATGCTGTACGTGGTGGCGGCGGCCAGCCTGCTGTCCACCCTGCCTTCCGCATCCCGCGCGGCGGGGCTTATGGCGGCAGGCACGGCGCTGGGGGTTCCGGCGGGGCTGTTATGCCATACCTACCTGCTGCCGCAGATCGACGGGTATCCGCTGCTGTGGCTTTCGCTGTGCATCATGCTGCTGCCGGGAATATGGTTGCAGTTCCACCCGAAATTCGGGGTTGGCGGGTTTGGCTATGGCGTGTTCTCGACCGTGATGCTGCAGGTCAACAACCCGATCCATTATTATAATGATATCAGCCTGCTTAACGGCTGGATGGCGCTGCTCATGGGCTGCATCATGCTGGTGCTGTCGTTCCGGGTCATCCTGCCGCCCAACCACAGGCTGGATGCCGCCCGCCTTGTCACGTCACTGACGCGCAGCCTGCGCAGGCTGGCGCTGTCGGGACGCCGGCAGGGCAAGGAATGGCTGGTGTGGGAAAACCTGCAACTGCAGAAGGTGCTGCGTCTGGCGATGCGGCTGTCCTTCTTCGCCCGCCCTGCCGTGATCCATGAATACATCGATGCGGCGCTGGCCACGCTGTCACTTGGGCGGCTGGTGGAACGGATCCGCATGATTGCCGCAAGCCCCGACATAACCGGGGCGCAGCAGGTCGCCATTTACGATGCGCTCGATACATTTTCCGAACTGGCGCATAACCCGCTGCTGACGGCAGCGGGGCTGCGCCGGGCGGCGGATACGCTGTGCCCGCCCGACGCGATCACGCTACGCCCTCCCGCACAGGTCGAGGCCATGGCGTGTCTGGAGCAGGCGGCGCGGATCATCCAGGACATTCCCGGCTTCCTTGACCAGCGCGGCCCGCTGCAGTGGGCGGAGGATTATCCCGCCGCCCACCGTCCACCGCTTGCGGCCGTCAGGACGGAATCCGGCTGAGCACCGAGAACGACACCGCATCCATGACTGTCGTGTCCACTTCATCGCCCGGCTTCAGGGTTTTCAGGAATTCCTGCATCGGCTTCTGGCGTACCAGCACGACGCGGGTAATGTCATCGGGATCGACAAACACGACCTGATTGCGCGTGGTGTCCACGCCCGTCACCTTCACGCGTTCACGCTTGAAGGACACCATCATGCCATGCGGGTGCGGGCCGGTGCGCGTGCCTGCGGCACTTTCGGTCGATTCCGGCATGGGCGCGCCCGGCGGTGCGATGACGGCATCAATGGTGCGCACGATGCGCATGCCGATCTTGTCACCGGCATGCAGGACCGGCAGCTTGGCGCGCACGTCCGGGTCAACGCGCACGGTATCCAGGTTGCCCGCCTTGTCACGCAACAGCACCATGCCCGCGTCATGATCCACGCTTTCGACGATTGCCGTCGCCGTCTGGTTGCCCACGATAACCGGGGCGGCCTGCGCCATGGCGGCCTGTGATGCGCCACACAGGCTGGTGCCTGCGGTAATGGTAACGGCCAGTGCCGCCGCAACGCGACGGGGTGCAAACAGCTTCATGCTCATATTTCTTGTTCTTTCCTCAATCTCTTGACGGGTATGAATCCCTGCCGGTTGGGCCTGCGCCCGGGCCAGCTTCATCGTATTCCATAACGTCTAAATGCAGTCATGTATCCAAAGATGTATGGCGCTCAGGCATAGTCCGGAACACCGGGCATGACCACAAAGCCCGGCAGGCCGCGCATCCGCCGCGCCCATCGCCGCAGGGCGGGGCAGGTATCGCGTTCCACCCCAAGGTCCACCGTCAGCGCGAACACGACAAACAGCACTACATCGGCAATGCTGGCGGCGGGGGCTGCGAACCAGTCATGCCCCTCCATCGCGCGCGCACTCATGTGGTCTTCCATCCGGCGCAGGGCCGCCACCAGCGCGCCCATGGGCGGCAGGACAGGCAGCGTGGTGCCAAAGGCGGCATCGCGTGCCGCCGCCATGGTATCAAGCGCCGTCGTCCCGAAATCCAGCCAGTCAAGGATCGCCCATTCATGCACCGGGTCCAGCCATGCCCGCGCGACCTCCGGCTGGCGGGCGATGAACTGCATGATGACGCCAGGGCGTGACAGGCGCACATTGCCCGCCACCAGCACCGGTGGCCGCTCATCCGCCCGCAATCCCGCCGGGCGCTGGCCCACGGGCAGGTCCGTATCCACGGCCCGTATCTCATACGTCATGCCCATGAGCGACAGGCCAAGGCGCACGGCATAGCAGCGCACATCCGGCGTCCAGTCATACAGGACCAGTCTGGTGGTCATGCCATTTCTCCCGTAGCCAGTTCGTTCATGACGGGGGCGATGTCAGCGCCACTTTCCACCGCGTCACGCAGCCGTTCGGCCCAGCGTGACAGCACGGGAGACGACGGGCCATCCGCATCCGCCACCCGCACCACATGCAGCATGGCCTGCCCCGCCACCGGTTCGTGCACCGCAAGGCCAACCGGTCCGTGCCACGCCATGCCCGCATCGCCCGCAATGCCGGTGCCAAGGCGCAGCGCCCCCACGGATGCATTGACGTGAAGGGTGCGCACCGGCAGCGCGGTGTCCGGCCCTGTCCCGCCAGCGGGAAAATCCTCCGCCCAGTCCATGCTGACCCATGCGAGGCCCGCATGTTCACGCACGGTATAGGCATGCACATGGATCGAGGCAGGCACACGCACCTGCGGGTGGGCCGGGATCAGCCTGCACCGCGCTGTGCCGCCAAACTGCCAGCCATGGTACAAGCACCCCAGCGCATCATCGCGCACAAAACCGAAACTCAGCCGCATGCCCCGATGGGGGCAGCGGTCTTCCCACGCATGCAGCGTTGGGGTGGGTGCATCCTCGCGCCACAACACGACTTCGCGGCCACCAATCCGCACGCCCGCGACCTCGCCCCGGCGTATATCGGACAGGACGCTGACCGGCTGCCATCTTTTCATATGTTCCCCGCTTCCTTCCATCAGACCCTGAGGATTGCACACCGCGGGGCGTATCGGACACAACAGCGTGTATTCTTTCACGCAACACCATGGCGTGCCACCATGATGGCAGCTAACATTACGCCACCGTCACGGCAATCCGCACACAGCGCGATGGCATACTGCAAACAGGAACCGGGCAATGACACAGATCACCGCCGATGAAACCATCCTGTCCGACTGGCATGTGATCAGTCCCCTGTCACAGCTGCGCACCACGCCCACCGACACCATGCTGCTGGACCGGCACATAACCTTTGGCCTTGATGCGCAGGACAATCCCTTCGCCTGCGACGTGGCGGACAGGCGCACCCTGCCGGTCCGTGCCCGCCACGGCTGCCTGTGGACCTGCCTGGGCACGCCGGCGGGCGACATTCCCGCCATTGACGAAGCCCTGGAACCCGACCGCAGGCTGGTCGATTGCGGGGTGTTCACGGTGCGGACATCGGCCCCGCGCATTGTCGAGAATTTCCTCGACATGGCGCATTTCCCCTTTGTCCACACCAATATCCTTGGTGCCGAACCGAACACCGAAGTCGCGCGCTACACCATTGAACTGCGTGATGGCGGCAACGAGGTCTGGGCCACGGACTGCCATTTCTTCCAGCCGCAGGCCGCCCTGTCCGCCACCGACGGGCTGGACACGGAATACCTGTACCGCGTGGCGGGGCCGTTCGTGACGCTGCTGTACAAGACCTGTCCCGCGCAGCCCGGACGTTTTGACGTCATCGCCCTGTTCGTTCAGCCCATGACGCAGGAATGTTCCCGCGCGCATCCGGTCATGTTCCTGATCGATGATGTCTCGCCCCAGGCCAACCTGATCGAATTCCAGCAGACCATCTTCCTGCAGGACCGTATCATTCTGGAAAACCAGCGCCCGCGCCGGCTGCCGCTTTCGGCCGGGGCGGAAATTCCCACCATGGCGGACCGCATGTCGGTCGCCTACCGCCGGTGGCTGCGCGACCGCAAGGCGACCTACGGCACGACGGCCTGAACACCTGCGCGTGACGCATTACCCCCTTCCGCCGGGTGGGGCTGTCCGCGCGGGGCACATGGTGTAAGCGTCACGCATCACCAGACAGAGACAAGTCAGGAAAACCACCCATGACCGACCAGACCCCGCCCGACGCCTTTGAACAGGGCAAGACCGCCGCCAGCAAGGGCGAACCGCTGATCGAAAACCCGTTTGACGAGACCCTGCCCGCCTATGAACAGTGGAACAAGGGATGGTGGAGCGTGCGCGAAAACGATGGCGATTTCGATCCTTTTTCTGAAAAATAACATAATATTTTCAGTAATTTACTTATAAATAATAAAGGTTTTTGGGTGTCGCCTTTTTTCAAAAAGGTGACGTTCTTAAGAGCTGTTTGAAAAAAGCTTCACCAAAAACTTCTTTGTAATTTGCACAAGGGTGCAATGGCAGGCTCTGAACCGTAGGGCCACGATGGCGTGAAGTCATTGAAACGTGAGTGTTTCCCCCATTGTAGAGGGGGCAGAGCACGTGGAATGAATGGCGCTGACGGTTTTGCTGAAATGAAAACGGCAACTGTCCTCAGGGAAAGGCGGCATCGGCAACGGTGTCGCCTTTTTCCGTTCTGATTCTGTCTGGAAAGACTGTCCGGAACACATCGGGCGATGGGATTGGTTATTTCTGAATATCAGGATCGGGCCGACATGCTGCCCGGTGCGCTGGGCTGTGTCTGGGCTGCCATCCGTCCCCCCATCCGCGCGCAGACCCGGAAGGCCAGCAGCGCACCAGCCGATGTAATGAAAACCGGGATCCACATGTCATGCCCCAGATGCGTGAACTCGATCCCCAGCGCCACCGCCGTCAGGGGCATGGACATGAACGTGCCAAGGAAGGCGATGCCACCCAGCAACGCCACGCTGCCTTCATCCACCGCAGGCAGGACCATGTTCCACGCTCCCGCCAGAACGGTGGACAGCAACGCCCCCATGGTCAGGCTGGGTGTCAGCAGGCCGCCCGCCGCCCCGGCGCGCAATGCCCCCATGATGACCACGACCTTGAGCACAAGCAGGATGGCCGCCAGTTCCATGCCCAGCCGGGCCGATAGCGCCAACTGCATTGGCCCGCGCCCGTTACCCGGCAACTGCGGGTAAAAACAGGTCAGCATCCCCATCAGGGGAAACACCACCAGGCACCAGCCAATGCGTGAGACACCCTTCGCTGCGCGGTTCTGCACGATACTCATCAGCCGCTTGGCCACATGCGCGCCAATGCCGATGACCGGACCGGCGCATATCGCCCACAGCACCACGGGTGCGGTCACCGCCATCGGCCCGGTTTCATACTGATGCACGTTGCCCAGAACCGCCCACGGCACGAATGCCCCGATAGCCGACGCCGCCACCGCACACAGTACGGCCCGCTGCCCGACCGTGCCCAGCAACACCTCAAGAATGAACAGCGCGCCGCCCAGCGGCACGTTATACACTGCCGATAGCCCCGCCCCCGCGCCACAGGCGATGATGATGCGCCGGTCATCCGCCACAAGGCCCAGCATGCGGCCCGTGCCGGTGGCCAGCACGGCCCCCAGTTCACGCGGCGCCACCTCACGCCCCAGCGGTGAGCCAAGGGCCACGGTCACGATCTGCAGCAGCAGGTGGATCACGGTGGATAGCGGCGGCATCGGCTTGCCCAGACCCGTCTTGCCCACAGCGGCGGCAATGCTGACCAGCGGCCGGCCAAAACGCCCCAGCGCCCACCAGCCTACACCGGCCACGACACCCGCAACAGACAGGGCCGCGACGCGCCGCCAATGGGGGGCCGCGCTGACGCCGAGCAGGAAGTTATGCGGCCCGCCCGGCTGACCGTAGCCATAGGCGACATGCTGGATCATGTGCAGCAGCAGGGACAGCACCGTGCCCCCCAGCCCGGACAGGATACCCGTGCAGACAACCGCCATGGCCATGACCGGCCAGGGCGTTGAGGCAGCGGGCGGAACGGAGGGCGAAGCGGGTGTCGTCATGGCTGCATGGGGTATGCCGGATCAGGGTCCGGACGCAAGGCAGGTTTCAGAAGCGGAAGGACAGGTTGGACATGTAATAGGTGCCACTGCTGCCCCCCGCCCGGTTCAGCGCCGATGCGGTCATGAACCGCGACAGGGTCTGCGCCCATGAAAGATGGGGCCCGATCTGCCATGTCAGCGTGGCCTGCGGGGCCATGCCAATGAACGAACCGTTGTAATGGAACGCGTACTGCAACGCACCCGGCCGCGACAGCGGGGCCTGCGTGCTGTAGCGCCAGTACAGCGGATAGCGCGCCATGACACTGAGCGACCTGAAGAACGTCATGCGCACCTCCGGCCCGATATCGACCATGTTCGATTCGGATACGGTGAGCGAGGCATCAACATAGGTCAATTGTGGATTGAACGGCTGGCTGTACGTGCCCACCGTATTGCGCCGCGCATCACCCCCCGAAAACACGTCCGCCTGCATGCCAACAAAGGTATGGAAACGGTCATGCGGGATACGGTAGCCCACATTGCTGCTGAACGACCATGCATTGATGGGCCGCGACGGGCTGTCCGGTCCCGTGGCGCGGAAGGCCCCGCCCTGCCATATCCCGCCCACCGAAAACTCGATCGGTCCCGCGATGCCATGCCATCGGCCGCCGAAGTTGTTGCGCGTGGCCATGCCGGGCTGGACCATGAATGACGGCGCGGACACGCCACTCATTCCCCCGCCCGCCTTGGTGCCAAAATAGAACAGGTCGAGAAAGGAATAGCCCGTCTGTTTCATGAAGGTGAAGTCAGGCGGTGCCCATGTGGTCGCCACGCCATACAGGCGGGTACCGTAATCTTCCGTATCGTGGAAAATGCCATTGGGGGTGATGTCGGTGCCGACAAAATCCCACGCATCCACCCGCACGCGCGACCATGCGGCATAGGCCCGGAAGCCGTTCCACGCCAGCGGCACGGAGGAGGACATGCGATAGTACAGCACATAGGCCGGCATATCGAGAAAGGCCTGCCGCCCGAACATGAAGCCCGCCTTCGCCCCCGCCACATGCCCCTTCACTTCAATGAAGACCTGCTGCGCATCAAGCTGCTTGCGGTAGGTGTCGCCATAACCATACGGCCGCCAGCCACCCGCATCGGCATTGATCAGTTCGCCATACAGCCGCACATGCGTGCCCAGGTGCAGGTCCGCCCCATACAGGTTGCGCACCGTAAAGCGCCCCGAATCCGCGACATGCGCGGCCCCCAGCACCGGACGGTTCTCGAACCAGTTGCGTGCCCGCGTCTCACCCGAAAAACTGATCCACACGCTGCCGCTGCGGGTCAGGGGAATGTATTTCAGCACATCGAAGGGATCATCACCCTTCTTTTTATTGCGCAGGCTGCTCCAGTCCTCCGCCCAGCGCGCCACGCCATAACGGCCGACGGGGCCAAAGCCCGCCGCTTCGCCACTGTCGCGGTTGAACACGCCCCAGTCATACTGGTGACCCGACGGGCGGCGATACGCCATGGCGGGCATGCGGATGGGCTGGCCCACGGGGTTGGCCGATGGCAGGTACTCGACCGGCGGCACGGGAACGGCGTGCACATGGATGTTTTCCGGCGCACTGCGTCCCGGCTGCGTGACGGATGCAAAAGCCGCAGGGACCTGCGCGCCCCATGCCAGCGCACCGGATACCGGCAGGACAAGGGCGGAAAAAGACCGTCGCCCCATGGAGCGGACACGCCGCGAAACCGCGCGGACGGAAAGATCAGACATACGGTGGAAAAGCGCCTTTCGTTACGAAACAATTCCAATAACGGCATTTCCCGGTATCGCAAACGAAAACCGGAAACATGGCGCGTCGGTAATGGCGGCACACAGGCACTGCACAATCGGGGCCAAAGGCGGTAGCAAGTTCATATTGCTTCCGGATATGGTTACCTGTACGGAACAGAGACAGCGAAAAGATGTTTCAGGGGCAAGGCAGGAAGGGAACGAAATGAAATTCGTTATTGCCGTCATCAAGCCGTTCAAGCTCGATGAGGTGCGTGAGGGGTTGCATTCCATCGGGGTGGACGCCCTGACCGCAACCGAGGTCAAGGGGTATGGCCGCCAGAAAGGTCAGACCGAAATCTATCGCGGTGCCGAATACAACATCCAGTTCCTGCCCAAGATCAAGCTGGAGATCGCGGTGGCGGACGCACAGTGCGACAAGGTGGTGGACGTGATCCAGAGCGCCTCGTGCACCGGCAAGATCGGCGATGGCAAGATTTTCGTCCTCGACCTTGAACAGGCAATGCGTATCAGGACACAGGAAACCGGAGAAAACGCGCTGTGATCACAAAGATTGGCAAGAGCGCCCGCCAGTGCGGGCCTGCGGCCGCAACTGTCGCGCTGTCCATGGGCAGCCTGCCCGCCATGGCGGCCGACGCGGCCCCCGCCGCGATCGACACGGGTGATACGGCATGGATGCTGATCAGCACGGGCCTTGTGCTGATGATGACCATTCCCGGCCTTGCCCTGTTCTATGCCGGGATGGTGCGCAAGAAAAACGTGCTGGCGACACTCATGCAGTCATTCAGCATCTGCTGCATCATGACGGTGGTGTGGATGGTGCTGGGCTACAGCCTGACCTTCACATCGGGCAACGCATTCATCGGCGGCCTGTCGCGCGTCATGCTCAACGGCCTTGGCGCGGGGATCAGCAAGGGGTCTGACGTGGCCTTCACCATGGCCGCCGGCACGCCCGCCGCAACAACCATGACCATTCCCGAAAGCGTGTGGATGACGTTCCAGATGACGTTCGCCATCATCACGCCCGCGCTGATTACCGGCGCGTTTGCCGAACGCATGAAGTTCAGCGCGCTGTGTGTCTTTACCATCCTGTGGTCGCTGATCGTGTACGTGCCGGTGGCCCACTGGGTCTGGGGGCCGGACGGTTGGGTCGCCAGCAAGATTGGCGCGATCGACTTCGCCGGTGGCACCGTCGTGCATATCAATGCCGGTATCGCGGGCCTTGTCGCGGCCCTGGTGATCGGGCGGCGCAAAGGTTATGGTGAAGAAGACCTGTCCCCCTATAACCTGACCTACGCCATCATTGGCGCGTCCCTGCTGTGGGTGGGCTGGTTCGGGTTCAATGCCGGGTCTGCGGTAGGGGCCAACGGCCGCGCGGGCATGGCCATGGCCACCACCCAGATCGCGGCGGCCGCTGCTGGCGTGTCGTGGATGTGTGCCGAATGGCTCAAGACCGGCAAGCCGACCGTGCTGGGCATCATTTCCGGTGCCGTGGGCGGGCTTGTGGCCATTACGCCGGCGGCGGGCTTCGTGCTGCCCGGTGGCGCGCTGATGATCGGCCTGGCCGCCGGCCTCATCTGCTTCTGGGGGGCGACGGGCCTCAAGCACATGATGGGCTATGACGACAGCCTTGATGCCTTTGGCGTGCATGGCATTGGCGGCATCGTGGGCGCGCTGCTGACCGGCGTGTTCGCCTATGGCCCGCTTTCCGCTACCGATGCCAGCCCCGAAGGGGTCAGCGGGTCGTTTTCGCAGTTCGTGGCGCAGGCGGAATCCGTTGGCATCACCATTGTCTGGTGCGCGGTGCTGACGTTCATCCTGCTCAAGCTGATTGACCTGACCATCGGCCTGCGTGTCACGCGCGACGAGGAAATGGAAGGGCTGGACATGAGCCTGCATGGCGAGCGGATCAATTCCTGATCCCCTCCGGCCATTCCTGCGTCCCATGAAACTGAGGGCGCCCCGACGGGGCGTCCTTTTTTCATGCGCAATAATCCATTGATAAAAAAATAAAAGTTTTTGGGTGCCGCCTTTTTTCAAAAAGGCGGCGTTCTTTGAAGCTTTTTGAAAAAAGCTTCACCAAAAACTTCTTTCAATCCACTACATCGCACCGCATTGCGCAGCGTGACCCGGGGGGAAAGCCCGCCTGCGCTTCCTCCCGCAACACGGCAGCAAGACGCACATCCGGCATATTAGACGGCAACAGGTAAAAGCCTGATTTTTGGTAAAACGGGGCATTCCACGGAATGGTGCGGAAGGTTGTCAGCGTAAGTCCGAAAAAATCAAGCGCCCGCGCACCGTCATATGCCGCCGCCAGCAGCCGTCGTCCCAGTCCCCTGCCCTGCCGGTCAAGGGCGACCGACATTTCAAGGATATGCAGGTCCTGCCCACAGGGCTGGGCACTAAGGAAGCCCGCGATCCGCCCCTGTTCATCTACCGCGACCCAGCAGGTGCGCGTGGCGATGCAGGACCGGTGCGCGTCAACAGACATGACCCCGTCATCCGCCACCCAGGCCAGTTCGGGCACGCTACGGAAAGCCTGCCCGGCCGAGCGTTCAATGGCGGGAAGGAAGCGGGCGTCATCATCGACCGCCTCACGGATGGAAAAAGACATAAAGGTCATCCCGGTTGTGTAACGGGATGACCCTAGCACACCCGTCAGAACGACTGCGAAATACCGGTCAGGATGGTCCGGCGCAGCCCGTATTGCGGCGCACCCACGCCCACACCCGTGCCGCTGCGCAGCATGTAGGGGTGATCGAACAGGTTGGTCACATCCAGCCGCAACTGCGTGGTGCGCAGAAAGCGCGAGTGGAACAGGTCACGGAAGGACTGCACGACCGACATGTTGAACGTCGCGTATTGCGGGATGACCCCGCCATTAGGCACGTCCGAATCCTGCCGCAGACCGCTGCCATACACCATGGTGGCCGAGATACGCGTGGGATGCCCGCTGCGATAGAAGAACGTGTAGGACCCACCGGCAGACGCCGTCCAGCGCTGGTCATGATCCAGATGGATCCAGTGATTGCTGATATATTTCAGGTCATCGGCATCAAAGTTGAACTGTGCGCTGGTGATGTCCTTGCCGATCGCCCGCGACCACGCAAAATTGCCGTACAGTGACAGCGGCCCGTGGTCATAGGATGTGGAAAATTCATAGCCGTTGACCTGCCCACGCCGGTAATTGAACCCGGACAGGATGATCGGCGCACCGAACTGCCCTTCATCAATCAGGTTATGGGCCAGCTTGTAATAGGCATCGAACGATACGCGCCAGCCGGGCAGGATGACCTGCTCGATACCTGCATCAAAATAATGGTCACGCTCGGCCTTGACCGTATCGCTACGGCTGACATCGGTCGCAGCCGAGGTATTGGCGAACTGCCGCAGGTCGGTCCCGCCCACGACCTCGAACGGCGGCGGGGTGAAGTAACGGGAATAGCCCGCATGCAGCGCAGCCCCCTTCCACGCGCGCCAGACCACGTTGATGCGCGGGCTGAGCTGGTGTTCGTCGGTATATTCCCCCACGCCATCAAAACGCAGGCCGTAATTGACCGTCAGGTTGCGCAGCGGCTGCCATTCATCCTGCACATACAGACCGTAGATGTCGCCCGTGCGGCCATTGCCCGTGTGGATGTTGACCTGCTGGTTCGCGTCATTGAACACCGTGGCATCGGCCTTGGTGATGTTACGTTCGGCAAAGACCTGAAAGCCGAAGCGGATGGTGTGGTCAGGACGCACGCGCCATGTCACGTCGCTCTGGGTGCCAGTGGACATGACCGAACGTTCGGCGTGCTGGCTTATGCCCATATACGCAAGGTCGCCCATATTGGGGTCAGGGCTGTAGCCAAGGCTGCTGTAGCGCGAGAAAACCGATGTCTGCAGGCTGAACGCGCCAATCGTCTTCTGCAGCGACAGGATGCCGAAATCGGTGATTTCCTTCTGGCGTTCATTCAGGTTGCTGCTGCCCGGAGCCTGGGGCAGCAGGCTGCTGTAATTATCGCCAAACATGGGCTGGCCGCCGATATTGGGCAGCTGGTACTCGGCGTTGGATACACCGGCAATCAGGCTGAGCCGCGTGTTTTCATCCACCGTATACCGCACGTGGCCCAGAAAATGGTACTGGTTGCTCAGGTCATGCGGCGCGTTGAAGGACGGGGTCGTATTTTCGATCCCGACGCGGTCATGCACATAATCGGCGGTAAAGAAGTAATCCCACTTGCCATGCTGCCCCCCATACTGGGCGGAGGGAAAGAAATAATCCCGCGCCCCACCGTAAATGGACACGTTGCCGCCCTTGTTGGTGGACCCGTTCTTGGTGTTGATGTCCACGACCGCCGCCTGCAGGAAGCCGTACTGCACCGGCAGCGCACCGGTTGAAAGCGACAGGTTGTCGGCAAAGCGCGTCATCAACGTCTGCCCGAACACGTTCAGGCCTTCGGGCAACTGCACGCCATCAAGGCGGAACTGCACCTCGTTATGGTCACCACGGACATGGATCTGCCCATAACTGTCCTGCGCCACACCGGGGGCCTGCAGCAGCACGCTGTTCATCCCGGCATTATCGCCACCGGGAATGGTTTCCAGCGCCTTGCGGCTGAAGGCATGCACCGTGGCCCCGGTGGATGGCTGCAACTGAATACGCGCACGGTCCAGCCTGGCGGTGACCGTCATGGCGTCCGGGGCGGATGACCGGCGCGTGATTTCCCCATCCGTCACCGGCGTGATGGTCGTGTCGGTCGTGGTGGTGGACGTGCCTGTCGCCGTCGTGGTCTGCGCCACAACGGAGGAAACCGGCGTAAACGCGGTCATGGCCGCCAGCACGGCGGGGGACAGCGGGCGGCGGAAGAACCATAAGCGGATCATGTCAGGGTGGGCTCGCATCCAGTCAGGAGATTTCGGATGCCTCTGTCGTATATTGGTACAATATAACATAACAGACTAAAAAAGCAGGCTTCCTCGCGACGCAGCCGGAATGTTGTTTTTATGCAACATAAGCATGGCCGCCCTGACTTAGGCACAGGGCAACCCACGCCACGGACCATTCCGTCAGCGCGTTGATGCGGCAATATGCAGGGGAAACCCGTTCAGGATGCAGGACAGGCGCAAGGCTGCTTCAAACGCCTATCCATAAAATATTCCAAAACTGAAAG
>NZ_JBXAYQ010000048.1:0-20229 GCF_057359305.1 Komagataeibacter ossonobensis
TGCTTTTTTAAAGCGTTTGTATGTGATTCAAAGAAAGCTTGTCGGGTTGGTCAGCATCGGGAATATTGTCAAACTGCGTGCCAGAAATGCAGAACAGGAAGCGCAGGGACTGCAGGATTACGTGACAGACAGCGACCATGCTGCATGTCTAGCCCCTGATGACGTGCCACCCATGCAATGCGGGGGAAAGGAAAGCTGACCTTTATGTCGCCACAGGCAATATGTCCCCACGCCTCCGCTCCGACCGGGATGGCAACTCCATACACCAGATTTCGCGATCATGTATGTTTCCACCAATGGGGCAATTTGGTGCGCTCCCCTTTTACATCCACCCACAAGGAAAGTTCCCTGTTTTTTTTGCTGAGAGTTTATGTGACGACAACGGTATCAGGACCATATCCCTAATACCGTTATTGGCCATATGAGCAGGTGCCTTACCTGCGCATAGTGCATGTGGATGCGTCACGGATTTGTGCCAGTTATCAGGTTAGCTGTTAAACCGCTTTCTTCTACAGCAGCATGCCTAACCTGTCAGGAAAATAGTAAAACCAGCCATTCGGATCTGTGAAAAATATACAAAAGCATTAACTGTATAAATTTCACCTAAAAATGATTATCCTGATATTTTTTAAGAAAATCAAAAAGATATGGGTTATTACAATGCGCGACATTAAAGCGCATCCATGGGGAAGGTTCATAATTCGGCCGGAAAAGATAACCGGGCGCAAGAAGAATATCCTCCTCTGCCGCGGACTGTGCCAGTGCCTGCATGTTGATCCCATCCCTGTCAAACCGTGCCCAGACAAACATACCCCCGGGGGGCCGGAAGTACAGCCGCATGCCAATATTGGTAAGCGCTCGACCGACGCTGGCCTGCATGCGTTCCAGACGTTCTTTCAGGCGTGTCAGATGATGACGATATTTCCCATCCTTGATGATACTGTGAATAACATATTCATTAATCCCGGATGTTGTCAGGCTGCTGGCCATTTTCTGGCGCAGGATAACCTGTGCCAGTTCGGGATGCGATGCGGTGAACCCGACCCTTACGCCCGGTGCGATCGTTTTTGAAAAACTGCCAACCTGTATCACACGCCGCATTTGGTCCAGATAGGCCAAGTTTGTCGTAATGTCTGTTGTCAGGCTGGAAAATATATCATCCTCGACAATAAGAAAATTGTATTTTTCCGCCAGATTCAAAATATGGAAAGCATTTGACGGTGAACAGCTGGTCCCGGTCGGATTATGCAGGATTGTATTGGTAATGAACAGCCGTGGTTGATGCAGCCGCGCAAGATATTCAAGACGTTCAATATCCGGCCCATCAAATGTGCGCGGCACCCCGACCACATTTAGATCCAGTCCCTGCAATGCGGGATTCAGGTTACAATAGCCTGGATCGTCCACCAGCACGGTATCTTGCTTGCGGGTGAAGGCCCGCACGGACAGTTCCAACGCCTGACTTGCCCCGTGCGTCAGGATGATGCCAGCGTCGCATGTCCGTATCTTTCGCTGTGCCAGCATAAGCTGGATACTGTGTCGCAGCGGCGTATAGCCATACGGGTTGCCATATTCAAAAATGGAAGACGGCGGCTTGCGCCCTAATGAAACAAGGGCCTGCTTGATCGCATCCACAAACAGGTAACTTTCGGGCAGCCAGCCACAACCGGCCTTGATAACAGGCGCCTTGTCCTCATACGCGCTTTGTAGCAGCCAACGTGAATCCACCGACCTGTCCACCAGCGTGGCCGTGGTGATCAGTGTCCGGTTGAGGGTATTGTTATGGGTTACGAAATATCCCCTCGCCCGTCGTGCTTCCAGCAATCCTTCCGCCACAAGCTTATTATAGGCATTGGAAACAGTGAGCGTACTGACCCCGCATTGTTCCGCCAGTTGCCGCACCGAAGGCAACCGTTGACCTGTCTGCAACTTCATGCCCAGAATCAGATCGCGGATACCGGAAACAATTTGGTTAACCAGCGGAACTGCACTCGAATTGTCTATATTAATATTCATAATGATATATGAAAATCTGATATGCAGGTCAAAGCTTTCATATATTCCTGCCCCTTCTGCGTAATCAATGCATATATCGTCAGTACCGCCTTCTTCAGGCCAGCATACCAAACTGTATATATCAATCGATCTGAATTGGCAACAAATTGGCCGGCGATGCCTTATGATGTGTTATCCATTAAAAATGCGAACCGGATCATTGCCACAAAGGCCCCGTCACATCGCCGTGCGATGACCCTGAACGAATTCAGCCTGTTACAGGTTTTTCCGACAGGATTATTTTCATAGCTGTAAAGATGGCATGAATTTTCGTAATCAGCGCGCTATGGGGCCATCTGATGGCCTCTCCTGCAGCCTTATTTTCACAGGCATCTGTAATGTAATACTTAAACAATATATCAATAATATTTTTATATCTTGTGATTTTTAATTTATTTTAAATAAATTACGATTTAAATGCTGCTTAGAATTATATTTTTTAAATATTTTTGAAAATTTTCATCAAAAACTTCTCTATATTTTTTTATACAAACAGGCAGTCCGTTCACAACAGTGCCTCCAACATGGTCGTCAAATGACGGACCATCGCGATCAAGGCCTGAAGGACCTGCGAACAGGTCCCCAGTCATTCACCCTTTGAGAAATTGCGGCACCTACACCTTCCGCCAGTCCCGAATGCCTCCCTAAGCCAGCAGGAAGGAACATAGCTCCCAACAGACCGGCCTGCCGATAAGACCTATATTGTTCCCTGATGCCACAGCGCCTTCGGTCAGGGTCGTGTTAACTGTTCACTTTGCCAGTGCGTCCAGAATCCTTCCCCGTAGCACCGCCCCCGCAACCCCCAGACGCCAGCCAAAATGCGCGGGGATGGGACGCAAGGGTGAAACCGGCAGCAGGATTTCCTCAGCGGGAACCCCACTGATCCGGCGTGCGATCTCACGTCCCATCAGGGTCGCCATCGCTACCCCGCGGCCATTATACCCTACACAGGCCATGATCCCCTCAATCGGTTCATGCCAGTGGGGATAATGGTCAAGAGTAATGGCAATCTGGCCGTTCCATCCATACCGCCATGCAACCCCCTTCAGGAATGGCCACAGCATGCAGGCATGTTTCTGCAAGAACGGAAATGTCGCGGGACCAGACAGATCGCGGGATGCTGACCGCCCACCAATAAGCAGGCGCCCCGCACCATCAATCCGGTAATATGTCACCAGTTCGCCCATTTCATACACGACTTCACGATCGGCAAGAATGCGCTCTACAAAGGGGGCAGGCAGCGGATCCGTCGCGATAATGGCGCTGTAAGCAGGGACAAGAGTGCGGCGCAGGCGGTTCCACAACCGTCCTGTATACCCATTGGTGGCAAAGACGACGTGTCTGGCGTTTACGCTACCATGCGGTGTCCTGACCAGCCATTTCCCGTTTGCACGGCGCAGGGATATGACGGGCGAATTGGCATGGATAATCGCACCGTTATCAATCGCAGCCTGCGCCAGCCCACGCGTATAGGCCAGTGGATTGACCTGCCCCCCGCGCGCGTCAACAAAGCCACCACAGTAACGGCCGGTTCCCGTTCGGGTGGCAATGTCCGTACGATCCAGCCAGGTTACTGGCCCGCCACGGTCACGACATTCATTGAACAGTTTCTGTTCATGGGGAAGCTGCCCCTCTGCCGTAGACGCGCGGATCGTGCCACCACGCGCCGCATCGCATTTGATGCCGTATTTCTCGATCAGGTCAAATACAAGGTCAGGGGCCTCCCATGCTGCATCGGCCAGTGCTGCCCCATGGGGACCAAGGTCACGCTCGACCTCGGACGGCAGGGTCTTGAGACCGGGATTGACCTGTCCACCATTACGACCCGATGCGCCCCAGCCGATCTCATTGGCTTCCAGCACCATGACTTCAGATCCTGTCTGCGCAAGGTGCAGCGCTGCCGACAGGCCGGTAAAGCCTGCGCCAATCAGAACGGTTTCACATATGTGCTCCCCCTGCAATGCGGTCGTAACCGGTCCGGGCGGGCTGACAGCCGCATACAGGCTGGGGGGAAAGGATTTATATGAAATGGAAGCCATGACTACGTGTACTCCACCATGAACCCTGAAAGATCGGGTTCAGATTATCACGAAAGACGTGATGTATCGGACGCCCCCACCGGAACGGTTGCCTTGTGCCCTGCCTGGGCCGCCTGTGCGTATCCGTTACGGCGCCAACGTCCAAAAGAGAAGTTTTCGATCACGATGATGATGCCAAGACTGATCGTGCTCAGCACGATTTCCTGACGCGTATGTTCAGTAGCAAAGAACATGGTGACCAGCGTGGCCAGCAACGCACCCAGTATCCCATATGACAGGAATGGAAACCCCCACATGGGAAGCGCAGGCGGCTCCCCCCTGGCCATACAGGCGCGACGCAGGCGGATATGCGCCACGACAATCAGTACATAGTCAAACAGGATGAAGGTGCCACTCGCACTGACCAGAAAACCGAATACCCGTCCCGGCGCCATCATACCCACCAGCGCCACGATAACCGCGACCACACAGCCACACAGGATGGCACGCACGGGCGTACCCTTCGCGTTGCGCTGAAGAAAGGTACGGGGCGCATCACCATTTTCCGCCAGTTCGCACAGAATACGTGATGTTATGTATATACCTGAATTAAGGGCCGACAGTGTTGCGATCAGCATGACGGCCGTCATCATGGCCGATGCAAACGGCACGCCGATATATTCCAGCGTCGCCAGAAAAGGCGAATATCCAGGCACGACACGCGACAACGGAAGCAGGAAGATAATAAGCCCTATGGATACAAGATAGAAAATCATGATCCGCAGCACCACCGTCCGGGTGGACCGGGCCACGTTACCCGCCGGGTCATGACTATCGCATGCGGCGATGGTCGTTATTTCCGATCCCGCCATGGAAAGCATGATACCGGGAATGACCGCCAGCAGGGTAAACAGGCCGTGCGGTATCAAGCCGGCGGCGGAAAACAGCGCCCCGCCCGGGCTGGCTGCACCTTTCACGCCAAACAGGACAGAAACGCCAATCAGGATAAAAACCACAATCGTGGTGATCTTGAGAACCGAGAACCAGTACTCGAATTCCCCATACCCCCTTACGGAAAACAGGTTGACCCCTGTCATGATCCCGATCACCAGCAATTCGATGACAAGATAGGGAAGCGGCAGGTAGGGGCTGAGGAAACTGGCGGCAGCAATTGCCTCCAGCCCCAGCAGGGTAGCCCACATGATCCAGTAGATCCATCCCGCGATGAACCCGACCCGCAGCCCCAAACCCCGGCGGATCTGCCCGACAAACGAACCGGTATCGGGGGAAGCAACAGTCATTTCCCCCAGCATCCGCGTCACGCACATGACCAGCAGACCACACAGAAAATATGAAAACAGTACCCCGGCCCCAGCCGTGGAAATGGCCGTAGCCGATCCCACGAACAGACTGGCCCCAATCACCCCCCCAATCGAGATCATGGAAACGTGCCGGTCCTTGAGCACCGCACTCTCCGGAGCCGTCTTTACCTTGGGCGAAGGCGGTGAAAGGCTGTTCATACGTTCTTACCCCATTCCCAACAGATGATCCCGGCCCCGGTCCAGCGCTTAGAAATGCGCGCTGATCGTTCCGAAATACTGTCGTGGCGCACCACGTTCGACAGAATACAGATCGCCAGACATCGGGTTACCGTTTTCACCCATCATAGAGATATATTTCGTATTCGTAATATTATATACGCTGAAATCGAGGGTCAGGTTTTTCAGGGGGCCATAATCGCCAAAGCGGTAACGTGCGCCCATGGTAACCAGCCAGTAACCCGGCACGGATGTATCATTGGTATAGCTATAGTAGCGGCGGGAATAATAATTGGCGTCAATATGCGCTTCCGCACGATGGAATGCATATGTCAGGTTGGATTTATACATGAACTTGGGATAGTTTACGATATTCTTTTTATTGACATCATAAACATGACCAGCCGATTCAAGATTACTACCATAAGTAGCATGATTGTAGCTGATGCTGTTGAACATCGACAGTCCCTTCATCACACCGCTCTGGAACGGGTGCAATGTCAGCGTGGCGTCAACACCATACATGGAAATATCGGTCTGCTGTACCGACAGGACCGGGTTGTTCAACGTGCCCGCATTCACTTCCAGAAGGCGATGGTTGTCGTTGACGTGGTAGGCATCAACCGAGAAATCGGCGTATTTGTCGTTAAAACGATAGCCGACAAGATAGACCCAGTCCCGTTCCGCGGGCGTCGAACCCTGCAGTTTACGGAAGGTCGCCTGGTCCTGCACCGCCCACAGCGACGCCTGCCCGGCTGAACCCCAGGACTGGACACCATAGCCACGCATGTTTTCGGCCACGTCAAAATACAGTTCATGACCGGGCAGGAAACGCCAGTTCACGCTGACGTGGGGCAGGAAGGCCGCCGCCGCCGTCATGCTGCCATTAGCCAGCGCGGATGCACCGGTATAGGCAGCGTCATTATACTGCGCCCCACCCGATGTCGTGGTGATCATGGACTTGAAACCGGCATGGATATCCAGGTTATGCAGCACATGATACGTATCGGACATGAAATACTGGAATGTATCCGTAGTCCATTTGAAATCATACGGGCTGAGGAAGGCGCGGCCATACGTATTGTACGGCCCGATCGTCTTGAGCGGCGCAAGGCCACTGGACAGGGATGGTTCGTTATAGAAATACTGACCCATTTCCTGATTGTTGTTTTCCAGCCAGATACCTGTCTGGAACGTATTATGCGCAATATTGTATTTTATGGATGACGTCATACCATAACGCACCTGGTGGGACTGCCAGACCTGCTCGGACAAAGGGGCTGCCTCTGTCGCACCCGGCAGCACCTGCGAAGACTGCCCGGGATCTGCATAGGTGGAATAAAGGACCTGACTATTACCGTAGAACAGGGTTTTCCAATGCAGGTTCTTGGTCATCGCCATATCAAACGTCAGACCACCGAGGTAGTCGACCTGATGCTGGCCACCATCATACAACTGTGCATCGCCGCCATATTTCTGGGCCTGCTTATAGGCAGCGCCATAATTGGGGTACAGGTAATCATCACTCCAGCCGCCGTTCTTGATTTCAGTAAGCGACTGATCGACGTAACCCCACTGGGAGTTGTTTGCCCAGCTCATGAAACCGGAAATGCTGCTGTCTTTTCCTACGGGCTGCACCAGCTTCGCTTCCGCCTGCTGCTGCAACTGGTCACCATAGCCCCTCCATTTATGCGTATCGGAGCGGGCATAGGCGATATACATCTTGGTCCCGGTGCTGTTCATGGCACCCGTATCAAACCGCCCATAAGTACGGAAAGAAGCGTTACTGCCGAACATCTGCGATACGTCGCCACCCATCTTGTCAGACGGATTGGCGCTGGTGACCTGGATGGCGCCACCCAGGTTGGTGGTGGACATGGTATCAACCGAACCACCACCCTGTGATACAGACATACCGCTGATATTGTTTGTGATGATGGCCTGCGATAGGTTAAGGCCGTTCAGCGTTGCATAGGACTGGTCATTCAGCGGAATGCCGTCCAGCGTCATGCCGATATTGTTCCAGTAGAACCCACGCATGTACAGACTGCTCGACCATCCATCCAGCCCCAGCGCATCACTGGAACTGAAGCTTAGCCCTGGCGTGCGCGCCGCCAGTATTTTCATGGGGTTCGTTCCCGCCACGAACTGCTGCATGACCTTCTGGCCCATGCGCTGTTCCGTGCCATGCGAGACATTACGGCGCGCGCTGACGGAAAGGGATTCGACAGGACGCGCCCCTTCCGCATGCCTGACTGCCATATGGCCCTTGCTCGCCGGATTATGACCATGATCCGTATGCGTCAGGTCTGCCCCCCAAGCCATCTGACAGTCAAGCGCCGTCGCTGCAAGAAGAACACCACACAAGGGCAATTTTCTGACCATTCCTGCCATTTTCGTCCCAAAAAATGTTTCCAAGGCAATAAGGCTTCAGTCAGCCGGGAGCAGACCACACGAATATTGCGCATCCAGATCATTCCGAATAAGCACCATATCGTATATAGACAGTTTGGGTCCGCATGCCCGATCGTGTACATATGCAGTCAGCATGACAGTGCAATGCATCCAGCACTTACCTAGTGCACTGATTACAAGAACGGAAATGGGGGCATATTGCCATGAGCTGGCCGCCATGAACCTGTCATGGCGTTATAGGGACAGGTCGTCAGGTTGTATCCCGACGGGGTCATATCCATCTTGTAACACATAGACAGATTGACTGACCAGTTATGGATAACCTCCCATGCCCCGCATTCTGATTGCCATCGGCCTGCTCCTTCTTCTGGCAGGCCTGTGCTGGCCCCTGCTTTCGCGCCTGCCGCTTGGCAGGCTACCGGGAGATATCCTGATACAGAGGCAGAATTTTACTGTCTATATTCCCGTTACGACCTGCGTGCTTGCAAGTGTCATATTTTCATTCGTGATGTGGATCATCAGGCGATAACGTCGCAGGCAACCTCTTTTCCAAAATGGAAATATTGCTCCACTCAATACGGCGACATGGGATTACAGTCTTATAATAAGATGTTTGTTTCTTACTTTCATGCACGCCCGGTTTTGCAGGAAGACAGCGTGCCTGCCATGGGCCATGGTCAAAGCACAGTCAACGACACCCGCGCCATCATCACCACAACTTTCAGATATCGTCATGGCGATCTGCCCCGGTGCGGGCCGCCCCAGAAACTGGCTATAGGAAGCATGAACTGTAAGATCATGTGGAAAAGGATGCACGGCATCGAATGAAGAAATCGGCACTTACGCGGCAGTACAGGCGCAACCAGTCCTGCCGACAGGACAACCGGTTTTCAGTCAACAGCTTTATCGCCCCGTTTGGGTTCATCCAAAAAGACTGTTGCTGTGTAAGGTATCTCATCACGAAAAATTTGTGACAGTTTCGTGAAGATTACACTGTATTGACGGGAAGAACGGCATTATGCCTGTCAAACTGTCATGACTACCTTTAATGCCTGCAGACAGGAAACCTGACATATGAAGGGCGGCCATCAACATGATATACGTCATTTTTCAGTGCCAGACACGGTCATGGCATCCATATTGCGCCTATACTCCTGAATATTCCCGCTGCCCTTCCCTGTGATTCATTCAGACGAGCCTGCAATGCGACATCCTTTTCCATTCCATTCCCACACCGCGAGAACACGCAATACGGAAACCCGTGGTAATTTTACGCGGACCAGGCACTGTTTCCTGTATAAATGCATGGCGCATGCAGTACTGTTCTGCATCATCCTGTCCCTTTCACCGGGTACGGGCATTGCGGCAGAACCCCTTTCAACGAATGATGATAAAATCGGGTATTTCACGCCTGCCACGCAACCGGATGCGACAGCATACCTGCCACCGCCACCGCTACCGGGCACGGCCCGACAGATGGTGGATGACCAGGCATTCACTTCAACCCGCATGCTCAAGGGCAGTCGACGTTGGGCATTGGCCACATCCGATGCCGATTTGCATGAAGATGCGCTGTTACGCAGCTTTTCGTGCGCGGCGGGGTTTACGATCAACAGTGCCAACCTGCCACATCTGACCGCCCTGATACACCGGATGGATGTATCTGAAACGACCGACATGCGTAAAAGCAAGTCCTACTGGCATCGCGCCCGTCCATTTGTCGGGAACGGGCAACCCATCTGCACGGAAGATGACCGGGAGCACCTTGCGACATCAGGATCCTATCCGTCGGGGCATACGATGCTGGGCTGGAGCACGGCACTGGTGCTGGCGGAACTGTTGCCCCAACAGGCAACACAGATATTACAGCGGGGCCGTGTCTTTGGCGAAAGCCGCATCATATGCGGCGTGCACTGGGAAAGTGACGTGCAGGCAGGCTATATGCTTGGTGCCGCGGAAATCGCAGCCATGCATGGCAGTCCGGATTTTCGTGCGGACATGGAACAGGCCCGTGCAGAACTTGCGGCACAGCAGCATAATACAGCCAGACCACGCAAACGGACCTGTGCCCTAGAACAGGACGCTGCCCGCCACTCACCTTTGTAACAGTCATTCCCACCATGCATTAAACAAGCAACATGGTGTCTGGCATTCATATTCTTGCCCATGGGTTCCAGTTCCTGCAATACGCATGCATGACCACGTTCTCCAATCATATCCGCCGCTTTTTTGCATCCCCTGCCGGGGGCGCGACCATTCTGCTGCTGGCATCGGTGCTGGGATTTGCCATGGCAAACTCCCCATGGAAGGCAGATTACACAGTCTTGATAACATGGCCGATGAAGCTTTCCCTGCTGGGAAATCATGGGCCGTGTAATAGTGCTGAATGGGTCTCGGACGGCCTGATGACCCTGTTTTTTGTGACGGTGATCCTGGAAATCAAAAAGGAAATCATATCCGGGCACCTTTCCTCCCCCCGGCAGGTCGCACTGCCCCTGATCGGGGCGGTAGGCGGGATGATGGTACCTGCGCTGACCTACCTTATGGTCACCCATGACCATCCCGATATTTCAGGCGGATGGGCCATTCCCGTGGCGACTGACGCCGCCTTTACCCTGCCGGTCATCATGGCGCTTGGTCAGCGTGTTTCGACCGGCGCCCGGGTATGGCTGATGGCGCTGGCCATTTTCGATGATGTGCTGGGGATTATCGTCATTGCCCTGTTTTACGGGACCGCCCCTGACCTAGATGCCCTGATCGCCGCGTTCATCATCGCCGCCGCGCTGGTCTGCATGAACAGGGCAGGTATCGGAACAGTCTGGCCCTATGCCGCCGGTTGCGCATTCCTGTGGATTACATTGCTGAATTCAGGGCTGCACCCCACCCTGGCCGGGGTCATGACCGGATTGTGCCTGCCTGCAACATCATCGGGCAGGGATATCAGACGGTCCACGCCCCTGGATACGACAGCCAGCGTTCTGGGCCCTGTCGTAACATGGGGTATTTTACCACTGTTCGGCTTCATGAATGCAGGGATTTCCCTTGCGGGCATGAGTACGGGCATGCTGCTTGAACCCCTTCCGCTTGGCATTATGCTTGGCCTGCTCATTGGCAAGCCGGTCGGGGTTTTCGGGACGACAATGCTGGCTGCCCGCCTAAAAATTGCAACGCTCCCGTCCGGCACATCCATAAAAACACTGTTCGGGCTTTCATTGCTTTGCGGTATTGGCTTTACGATAAGTATATTTATTGCTGGCCTTGCTTTTTCCGCATCAAATACTGTTTCCCTGGCCAAGATGGGGATATTTGCAGGGTCGGTCATCGCAGCAACCATCGGTTGGCTCTGGTTACGTTTTCTGCCCATGGCTGGCCATTCCGCGCGCCCATCCGCGCCTTATGTTCCCTGAATGATTGACACCCCGACCCTGCATTTTCCAAACAGAACATCACATTATCACTGACGCGCCATGCAATGTTCTTTTCCATAAATCAGGTCATGCCATCAATGCTGTGAGATGTTGCCATGACCGTCCATATGGCTTTCACCCATTACGGCCATATCGCCACCTGCCTGCATACCGCCGCCCCCTCCGCCAGCGTTACCCCCTGCCCCTTCCTTCTTTCCTTCTTCCTTCCCCCGGTTCCCTGATCCCTGCGCGCGGGACGGTCCCTGCATCGGGAGGGCAAGGTCGGAAGGAATGGGTTCAAGATCAAGCGCCTTACGGATAAAATCCCGTAGGGAGACAACCAGATCATGCGTATGCACGCGCTGCCCGGTCACCAGTTCCCGAGCGGCATGGTTGGCCAACCGGACGTGTTCCTCTGTTCCCAGCAGGATGATATCCGACAAAGCCGCCTCCACGGCGTCACGAATACGCCGGGCACGGTCGGATCCTGCCGTATCCGTTCCCTCATCCGGACGGACGGATGCCTGCGTATCGCCATTTTCCATAACACGTAATTCCCGCCGGTGCCGCGGGTCCACGGCCAGATCACCGGTAAAGGACCCACCCAGCGTACGATAGGCGGCGATCAGGGTGCGCAGGCGCTCGTTGATCTGTCGGTTCATCCGTTCACGCCGCTGCTGGACCACAACCATGACAAGCAGCCGGATACCCACACCAATCAGCGTAATCAGGGACAGCCCTATCGCGGTCGCCAGAAGGCTGTGCCATGAACTGAAATCGAGATTATGCACGACTGGCTCCTTGCACATGTGATGCTGCGCATACACAGCGGGACCGGGTCATTCAACGCGGACGGTCCGGCATGGCATATGTCACGGTCAACAGACACAACCCGTTTTTTTGATCCGGTTCAAGGCTACACTGCCGACCGGTCCATATGGCCGGAACAATCGTGTGAAAAACAGAACACGCCACCCGTGGATGTCCGGGTGGCGTGCTGCGTATCATCGACAGGGTGATGCCGCGATACGGCGACGGGCGTGAGATGAAGAAAGACCCGCCGCCATTCATGTCATGGGAACCAGCGCCGCCCGCAGCGGTAGGCAATCAGGTAGAGCCCCATGTAAATCATCGGGATGAAGAAGATGATCCGTTCAAGATCGCCCATCATGATCAGATCTCTCCATCGGGTGAAAGACTGGACTGGGCATCAAGCATGATCGCACCCGCCCCGGAAATAAGGATAATCATGACCGTGCCGATCACCCATGCGAAATACCATGGTCCCTGATCCCCCACGAACACGGCAAACAGCAGGGAAACGACCAGAACAACGGCCAGACCGGCCAGGCGCAGAAGCTTTGTCATCACGACCTCGCAATCAGTAACTATGGGTGTCGTTCACGACATCGGCGGTATGGACCTTGCCGCGCATGACATAATAACACCACGACGTATAGGACAGGATGATCGGCACGAAGATCCCCGCCACAACCAGCATGCAGCCAAGGCCATATTCACTGGCGGTGCTGTTCCATACCGTCAGGCTCTGGTCCGGCGCGGTAGAAGACGGCATCAGGAACGGAAACATGGCGCAGCCAACCGTGGTGATGGTGCCAGCCCATGCGCCCAGTCCCAGCCACCAGCCCGCAACGCTGCGACCGGCCGCCAGCATGGCAACGCCTGCAAGCATGCAGCCCAGCCCCACAAGCGGCAGCAGCCACAGGGCGGGATGGGCATGGAAATTGTACATCCAGCCCCCGGCAACCATTGCCACCGACTGCCCATGCAGCGGGTTGGCAGGCATGGCGGGGTTGACCGGTGCTGTCATGACAAAACCGGGCAGGAACTGCACCCATATACCGCCGATTACGAACAGGGTGGCCGCAACCAGACCGCCGCCAGTGGCATAGCGCCGGGCGCGAGACCAGATCGGGTCATCCGCCCTCAGCATGAGCATCGCTCCACCCTGATAGACACTCAACCCGACAGACATAAGGCCACACAGGATGGCAAATGGATTGAGCAGATAGGACAGGAAGGATTGATCCTGATAGTACTGCCCCGTCCATCCGAAGTGGTATCCCACCCCTTCCAGCACGTTGCCGAATGCGGCCCCGTAAATGAACATCGGTACGAAGCCGGACACCAGAAACACCCAGTCCCAGCTTGCCCGCCACACCCTGCTGTCCGCCTTGGAGCGGTATTCAAACGCCACGGGTCGCAGGATCATGCTGAACAATAGCGTAATCATGACCACGTAAAAGGTCGAGAAAGACGTACCATACAGCGTGGGAAAAGCCGCGAAAATCGCCCCGCCCCCAAGGATGAACCAGACCTGGTTGCCATCCCAGTGGGGCCCGATGATGTTCAGCGCGGTGCGCCGTTCCCCATCATTGCGCCCGACAAAGCGCAGCAGCGTGCCCACCCCCATATCCATGCCAACCATGGTGCCCAGGCCGATGAACAGTACACCCAGTACTGCGGCCCAGACTATTTTCAGTATCGCGTAAAGTTCCATTTCACCGTTTCCTGTCAGGACGCCATGGGACGCATGTCAAAGGCAGATACCCTGGACGCAGCAGGCGCGTGCGGTTCCATGCTGTCATGATCCGGGCCAAGGCGGGCGAACTTGAACATGAGGTAGAGTTCAGCCGCGATGAACACGCTGTAAAGCAGCACGAACCCGATCAGCGAGAACACCATGTACGACACCCCATGGCTGGAGGCCGAAAGGAAGGTCGGCAGCCAGCCAAACACGGTCCAGGGCTGGCGGCCTGCTTCCGCCGTGATCCAACCGAACTCGGTCGCAAGGATCGGCAGCGGGATCGACCACATGCACAGTTTCAGCAGCAGGCGGCTACGCTCAAGCCTGCGCTTCAGGCTGAGATAGGCCGAAATGGCGAACAGCGCGAAGAACCACAGCGACAGGAACACCATAAGCCGGAACGACCAGAACGTGACGAACACATTGGGCAGGATATCGGGCTGCGTCGCCCTGACCACATCATCAACCTGATCCGCAGGAATGGCCGTGACATCCTGACCGGGTGCATGCCGGGTCGCCAGCAGGCCATAACCCATGTCCTGTTCATGCGCGCTAAACTGCGCAAGGTCCGTGCCGCTATGGGTGACGCCATACCGGCGAAGTGCGGCAACCGCGTCGATCCCTGAACGTATGCGGGGGCCTGCCTGATCTTCCAGCTCGTGCATGCCGGTAATGGGCTGGTCAAACGTGTGGGTGATCAGCGGGGTCAGGACCAGCGGCACACCAATTTCGTAGTGATTTTCCTGCTTTGCGTCATCGGGCAGGGCAGCGACGATCCACGGTTCGAACGGCGGGTTGCTGGTGTGCCACAACCCTTCGATCGCAGCGATCTTGGTCGGCTGCTTTTCATAATCCAGCCGCCCCAGCACATCCCCCAGCGTGATGACGGCCACAGTGGAAATGATACCGAACAGGGCGGCCATGCGGAACGACCGCGCGGCAAACTGCCGGTGCTGGCCACGCAGCAGGTAAAAGGCGCTGATACCCATGACAAACATGGCCGCCGACACATAACCCGCTACCGAGGTATGCACGAACTTGGCCTGCGCATCGGGGTTGAAGACCAGGTCGACAAAGCTTTCGAACTGCATGCGCATGGTCTCGGGATCAAAATGCGCGCCTTCGGGCATGTTCATCCCGGCATTGGCGATCAGGATCCACAACGCCGACAGGTTGGAACCAAGTGCTACAAGATAGGTCACCGCCAGATGCGCCTGCCTGCTCAGCCGGTCCCAGCCAAAGAACATGAGACCGACAAATGTGGACTCCATGAAGAAGGCCATCAGTCCTTCAATAGCCAGCGGCGTGCCGAACATATCCCCAAAGAAGTGGGAATACATGGACCAGTTGGTGCCGAACTCGAACTCCATGGTGATGCCGGTGGCAACACCAATGGCGAAGTTGATGCCGAACAGCTTGCCCCAGAACTGGGCCATGTCCTTGTATATCTGTCGGCCGGTGACGACGTACACCGTCTCCATGGCCGCCAGCATGAATGTCAGGCCCAGCGTAAGTGGCACGAACATGAAATGGTACAATGCCGTCAGCGCGAACTGGAAGCGCGACAGATCGACGACATCGGGGTTAATGAATTCCACCGTCAGGTCTCCTGATTTCGGTATGGGCGTGAGGGGATTTTCCGGGTTTCAGGTCATCGTCGGGTCATGGCGCCCTCCCGGCCTCATGAAACCGGCCCCCTTCGACACGCACCATCCGGTCCATCCATGCCGCCACGGCAGGGTTATGGGTAATGCAGATGATGGTTGTCCGTGGCGGCAGGGCCGACAGCAGTGCGGTCATCAGGTCGTGCTCGGTATCGGCATCCAACCCTTCGGTCGGCTCATCAAGGATGATCCATGACGGCGCGCGCAGGACGGCCTGGGCCACGACCAGCCGTCGCGCCTGCCCGCCGGACAGGCGCACACCCCCTTCCCCGATCAGGGTATCCAGACCGGCGGGCTCCGCCTGCACGAAGGCATCAAGCCGGGCGACCCGCAACGCCTGCCACATCGTCGCCTCCGTAGCGCTGGGGCAGGCAATGGTCAGGTTGCGACGGATACTGCCCTGAAACAGGTGAAAGTCCTGCGCTACCACGCTGACATGTCGCGCCATGATGTCCGCATCGACATCCTTCAGGTCCACGCCGCCAAAACGGGCCGTACCTTCCTGATAGTCGTAAAAACGGAACAGCAGGTTCACCAGCGTGCTTTTGCCCGCGCCGGACGGCCCGACCAGGGCCACGCGTTCCCCCTGTCCTACCGACAGGTCCGCATGGCGCAGGACCCAGCGTTCCGCCCCCGGATAACGCAGCCCGATACCCGACAGCGACAGGCCGGACGGATCATCGGGGCACCGGGGGGCTGCAGGCGTGGCTACACATGGCGGGGCATCGCACATGGCGAATACCCGGGTCGCCGCATGCCACACCTGTCCCAGCAACTGCCGTGCGGCAGGCAGCGGACTGACCACATCAAATGCGGCCAGACCACCTAACGCCAGCATGGGCAGGCAGGCAGCTGACAGCGAACCATTACGGCAGGCCCCGCTCGCCACCGCCAGGATACCCACAGCGCCCAGCATGGCGATGATTGTCGTGGCGCAGCGCGCGCCCCCTTCAATCAGGGCCACATGCCTGCATGCATGACGGATATCAGCCTGCCGGTCGGCAATGCGCCCCTGCACGCTTTCCGCAGCGCCGAGGAACATGAACTCCCCCATGCCCTGCAGCACTTCGGTCAGGTCCGCATGCATGGCGTCCTGCTGGTGGCTGATCCGGCGCGTGGCACGACGGGATACAGCACCCGCCACCATCGGCAGCATGCCTCCACATACCACCAGCCCCACTGCCAGCACCATGGCGGCAGCCAGGGAAAACATTCCCGTCACCGCCACGAACACCACGCAGCAGATGGCAGCACTGGCAAAGGGAAGCAGCCCCTCCAGATAGAACTGCCCCAGCCGATCCGTATCGGCCACAAAGCGGAACAGCATGTCCCCACTACGATGCCGCGCCAGCACGGCGGGGGCCTGCGGGGCAAGGCGACTGACGCTCCATGTCCGCATGCGCCCGATCAGGCGCAGGGTCGCGTCATGGGTAACCAGGCGTTCCAGATAACGGGCCAGAATACGCACGGTAGCAAAAAACCGCACCCCGACGGCTGGCAGGAACAGGTTGAACGCATTACGCGCGGCAATACCTCCCAATCCCGCCGCGGCAGCCGCGGCCAGCAACCAGCCCGACAGGAACAGCAGGCCGAAACTGGCCAGCGACGCCATAACGGAGAGTACAAGCCCCAGCGCCATTTCCCGCCGCATGGGCCGTATGAGGACAATGATGCGATGAAACGTGTTCATGCCGCATGCTCCAGCCTGTACGGGACGGCACACACCTGCCCGTCGCGTATGCGCAGTATCTGCCCGGCCTGCGCGATCATGGCGGGACGATGGGCGATCACGATGGCGATCCGGCCTGCGGCCGCACGCGCAATGGCCGCCGCCACGCGCTGTGCGCCCTGTGGGTCAAGATTGGCTGTCGGTTCATCAAGGATCAGGATTTGCGGGTTGCGCAACAGCACGCGGGCCAGCGCCAGACGCTGCACCTGACCGCCGGACAGACGCGTACCACGCTCACCAATCGGCGTATCGAACCCCTGTGGCAGGGCCTCTATAAAGGACAGGGCATCCGCCTGTGCCGCGACACGCCTCAGGGTATCCATATCGGCAGCAGGCATGGCCAGACGCAGGTTTTCAGCCACCGTGCCATGGATCAGGCGCGGCTGCTGTGGCAGCCAGCCAATCCTGTCGTGCCAGTGCGCAGGCGTCATGCCGTGTTCATCCGTGGCGGTCATACGCCCCTGCACCGGCGGCAGCAGTCCGAGCAGCAGACGGGTCAACGTGGTTTTCCCGGCCCCGCTTTCACCTGTTACGACTGTCAGGGTGCCGCGCGTGAACGTGCAGTTTACATCAGACAGAACCGGGACGCCGTTTTCGTATCCGGCCGTTACGTTTTCACACGTTACGGATACCAGCGGCGCAGTGCTGGCTTCATGCGCGTCAGGTTGCATGGACGTGACCGGCAGGGCAAACAGCCTGCTGATACCCGTCATGGCTGCGGTTGCATTCTGCCGGGCATGATAACTGGCGGAAAACGCACGCAACGGCATGAAATATTCCGGCGCCAGCAAAAGGACCAGAAAGGCCGACTGAAAATCCGCCTTCCCTTCCAGCAGGCGGGAACCGAACACGACCGCCACAAGGGCGATGGACAGGCTGGCGAAGAATTCCAGCACGGCGGAGGTCAGGAACGCCACCTTCATGACAGACATGGTGGTCTGGCGGTATTCATCCGCCATTCCGGCCATGGCAGCCACACTGTCCCGCGCGCGGCCAAACAGCCGCAATGTGGTCATGCCCTGCAATATATCCAGAAACGCTGATCCCAGCAGCAGAAGCTGTGTCCACTGCCGATCCATGATCGCCTGCGCACGATAGCCCACCAGCGCCATGAAAACGGGAATGAGCGGCCCGGTGCAGGCCAGTATGAGAAAGCTCCAGCCATCCAGATGCAGCACCATGGCCAGCACCAGCAGCGGCACTACCACCATCATGGCGGCACGTGGCACATATTGTGCGAAATAGGGTTCCAGTGCTGCGATACCGTCCCCCAATGCCGTGACCATCTGTCCGGCTGCCTGCCCGGCAATGCCGACCGGGCCAACATTAAACAGATGCCGTAGCAACTCACCGCGCAGGGTGGATGTCAGCCGCAGACTGCCCTCCGCCGCCGCCATATCCGCAGCCCATTGCAGCAGGACGCGCCCGGCCAGCAAAGCAAGCAGCAGCCCCAACGCGTGGAATTCATCGCCAAAGGCATGGCCATGGAAAGCGAGGTCGGAAACGATGCGCGCCAGCATGGCCAGTTGCAGCACCTGCAGCACCGCGGCACCCCCGCCAAGCAGCACGGCCACACCAAGCCACAGGCCCATGCGCCGCGTAAGCCCCGCAAGGCTTCTGTCGCTAGAATATTCCATGCCCACTTTCACACCATTGCCCCATGCGCACAGACAGCGAACGCAGCGGAGGGTATAAACAGTTACATACTTTATGTATGTATGATTAAGTTAATTATGTAACTGTATGGTGTCAAGAGAGACCATATTGGTCTTGTTGAAAAAATATCTGTCATACAAACAAAAAAACGCACCATTATCTCAATGGTGCATTTCATTAATTACAATTTTTAATTAACTTTTTGGTCTACCAGCAGGTCTGCCGTATGAATTGAAACGGCACGTATCCAGGCCGCCGCGTAAAACCGGCGACACCGTAACCACCTACAGCACCCTGCATGACAGTTGCCCTGCCCTGCTTTCCACCATGGCATGGAACCTGCAGATATGCGTGCAGATCGCGTTGATCAGGCAGTCGCTGATGAAATGGCTGCCAACAAAACAGCCCTTAATAAAAAAGGCCCGGCATATTGCCGGGCCTTCTGGAGAGGCAGTGGATCAGTTGGAACCGTTGTTCTGGTTCCAGCCACCGTTGTGGTCACCACCGCGACCGCCGCCGTGTTCACCCCATCCGCCATTCTGGCTGTCGCCGCCGCGGTTGCCCTGTCCACCAAAGCCACCGTTCCGATCGCCACGACCTTCGCCGCCACGTTCACTACCCTGGCCACCGTTCTGGTCGCCACCACCCTGGAAATCGCCCCCCTGGCCACCACGGTTGCCTTCGCCGCCGCCATGGCGACCGCCATGATGACCGTGACCACCATGCTCGCCCTGTTCACCGCCCTGATTCCAGTCACCGGACTGCGCATGTGCTGCCAGCGGGAGGGAGGCGCCAAGTGCCAGTGCGAAAAGAATTGAACGCTTCATAATATGATATCCTTTAATTCGACCCTTTATACATTGTGTCATGTGACTGAAAATTTAAGGTCGAATGATGTAACAAAAAGCATCAGGAATATCCCGATCAAAAATCGACCAGATTTATTGATAAGTACTATTCCGGTTAATGTTCCATATATCGATATAATATTCTGGAACATGAGTGACCATCGTTTGTAAACTCACAAATCATCCCATGAATTCACGAAAAATTCGGACCTATACATGGCATGATTATGGGAAATATTTTCTGACCGACTGATCTGCCGGTCAGGGCAATACCGGCTTCAGACCTGCCCGATCGCCCGGGCGGCATCGTCCAGCAGGGCTGCGATTTTTTCCTCGGCGTCTTTATCAAGG
>NZ_JBXAYQ010000049.1:0-20202 GCF_057359305.1 Komagataeibacter ossonobensis
TAGATATGTTTTTAAAAAATATCTCCCCGGCTGAACGCAGCCAGAGCAGCCATGCCTGAACCGAATCAGCATGCAGCCTCCACCGCACACAGGCACCAGCCGATATACGCCCTCTTTCCCGACGCCGTGAAAACAGGAAAGCCGCAAATGCCTCCAATGATTAAGTCCCGTTTTTTCAATGGGTCACAGGGCAACGGTTATCGGCGCAATCCGTGGCTTGAAACCTCCCGGCCAATATCTACAGGCATTTTTCCAAAGCCCAGCGTACCCACCAGCACGCAGACCGCCGTTATGAGGAAAGCGATGTGAAGTTCCTTCAGGCTGACCGTCACATGGCCATACATACTTTCCAGGACCGTCAGGCAGAATGCTGTAATGGCTACCCCCGCGGTTGAACCGGTTTGCCCCAGAATGGACATGATGCTGGCAGCCCTGCTGCGTTCATCATGCCCCACATCGGCAAACGCAACGGTCGACAGGCTTGTCAATTGCAGGGAGCGGGTCATGCCCGCAAAGGCCAGCGACAGGCCAAGCCAGATGGCAGGCGTATCCGGTTTCAGAAATACGAAAGGCAACAGGGAAGCACACACAAGAAACCCGTTGAAGAACAGAACATTACGAAAACCAGCCCATCGGATGATGGCCGATGTGGCCGGCTTGATGCCCAGATTGGCGCAGAAATAGGCCAGCAGCCATGTGCCTGCACGCGCCGGTGAAAAACCAAAACCAAGCTGGAAGAACAGTGGCAGCAGGAACGGTGCTGACGAAAATACGGCCCGGAATATCAGCCCCGGATAAAGCGAGGCATAACGCAGGCTGGCCCGCTTCAGCGGTTCGAAGGAAAGAATGGGGGTGGGATGCCGCCGCAGGTGCCGGATTGCCGCGACACCCGTCATGATGCCCACCCCCATCAGCCCAAGGGCCACAAGCCGCGCCGTTCCTGTTTCAGCCGATCGCTGCAGTCCGGACAGGAGGCATGTCAGGCTGAGGGCACATAACCCGAACCCCCTGACATCCAGCCGGGGCGCCCCTTCGGGCGGTTCCGCCGGAACAACGCGCAGCACGCAGAATACGGCAATCAGGCCCACCGGCAGATTGAGCCAGAAATTCCACCGCCACCCTACGGTCTGGGTCAGGTAGCCACCCAAAACAGGCCCGATGATGGGTGCGCTGAGTGCTGGCCAGACCGTAACCGACTGCGCTTTCATCAGGTCACTTTTCGGCGTGTAGCGCAGGATGATGGACATGCCGACCGGCATCATGACAGCCCCCGCCAGTCCCTGCCCGATGCGCGCGCATACAAACGCCCCCAGTCCCTGCGCGATACCACACAGGAAGGACGAGAACGTGAAAAGCAGCATGGCCACCCACATCACGCGCTTTTCGCCGTATTTCATGGCCAGCCAGGCGGATACCGGCGAAATGGCGGCGGATGCCAGCATGTAGGCTGTAACCCCCAGCGAAAGGTCCAGCGTCCTGACCCCGAAGGATCTGGCCATGGCCGGAAGCGATGTATTGATGATGGCCCCATCCAGGTTCTGCATGAACGTGGCCATAGCCATGATAAAGACAAGAAGTGGCGAATAACGCGCAATCGCGGCACCGGGGACCGTCGCCTGCGTATGGGGATGCTGTGGGAAGGAATTTGACATGCAGGGCTGATTTTCCAGTGAATGACGTCGTCTGTCATAATGTCTGTTGGCCAGCATATGTATGTGGCGCTTCATGCCGCACGACCATACCCCCGCATGTGGTCGCGAATGCAACAGGGCATGTTCAACAGTGGGTTACGCCCGGGCGACCAGACGCGTGCCTGCATGGTTTTTTGTCAATCCTGACATAAATGCCGCTCGCCCTTTCTCTTTTCTACGCACTGCGGCGGGAGTGGATATACTCCCCCCGCAGACAGATCTGCATGGATTGGCGTGGAGTACGGGATTGGTAGCGGGGCATTCTGGCAATGATCGCCCGGACAGGCACGGATATGATGATCTTCCGGCGCACAAAGGGCACCGTTTTGTCCTTGTCGTGGAAGATGACATGGATATCCGCAGCCTGCTGACACGTTTCCTGTCACACAGGGGTTACCATGTTGCGTCCGCCATGACGGCGGCCGAAGTGCTGGCCATCATTACATTGCGACCGCCCGATATTGTCCTGCTTGACCTCATGCTGCCGAAGGAAAGCGGGCATGACATCTGCCGCCTGATCCGTGACAGAAGTGCTGCCCCGATCATCATGGTCACGGCCCTTGCCGATGTCCGCGAACGGATCGCGGGCCTTGACCTGGGGGCGGATGATTACATCAGCAAACCTTTCGACCTGGAGGAACTGGCCGCCCGCATGCGGGCCGTCCTGCGTCGGCCCCCCATCCCGGCCGGTCATGCCGCACGCGAACCCGGTTACAGATTCGGAAACTGGATCTTCACGCCGGAAAAACGCGCCCTTTACAGCACGGAAGGTGTGCGCATGACGCTGACCGGTGCCGAAACCGACCTGCTTCTGCTGCTGTGGAACCATGCCGGGACGTTACTGGGCCGCGATCGCATCATCGAACTGCTGTACAATTCACCGGGTGCCGTCGAGGAACGCACCATCGACCTGCTTGTCAGCCGCCTGCGCCGCAAGCTGGCCCATGGTGGGCGCCAGCTTGAAATGCTCCGGACCGTTCGTGGCGATGGTTATATATTCGACCCGGACATGACAGCCCCCGATGGGGAAGCGCCACAACGATGACGGGCCGTTTTTCCCTGCTTCCCCGCACGGTTTACGGGCAGATGGTCGCGATCGTGATCTCCAGCATGCTGGTTACCATTTTTGTCGTCGCCTTTCTGGTCGTGGCGCTGCGCCCGACCGTACCACCGCTGCCTGAAGGACCATGGCCGAACGCGCTGGCCATCGAGACGGCGATCGACGCCCTGCGTGCAAGCCCGATCGCCACGCGCGATGCCGTCGCACGCGGCATGTCCACGCCGGATATGCTGATCCAGACGACAGGCCCCTTTCCCTGCGCACCGATCCCGACCGAACATTTTTCGGTCCTGTTGCGGCGTATCCTCAAGGCACAACCGGGCAACCGCGACGCCACCATCATGGAATCAACCTGTGCCGCTGATTCAAGCGGCATGACCTCGACCCATATCGACATGCCCCGCGAAGGGATATTCATTACCGCCCATAACGGGATCAATCACCATCTGCCACAACTCATGCGCACGACGCTGCCGCTGATCGTGTCGTTCCTGTCGCTGCTGGTGATCATGGGTACCCTGTCGCTGTGGAGCCTGTGGCGCATCAACCGCCCGCTGAAAGTGCTGGCGAACAAGGCGGAAACCTTTGGCCATGACATCACGCCCGAACCCCTGACCGAACAGGGACCGTTGGAACTGCGCCGTGTCGCACGCGCCTTCAACCGCATGCAGGCCCGGATTGCGGCCGCCACCGAAGAACGCACCCGCATGCTCATGGCAATCGGCCACGACCTGCGCACGCCGCTGACCCGGCTGTCCATGCGGATCGAAATGGGCGGTGCCGACGCTGCGCCCGCCGCCCTGCGCAATGACCTGTGGCTCATGAACCGGATGCTGAACGGGGCGCTGTCGTTCCTGAAGGGTCAGGGTGACACGGAACCGGCCGAACGGGTTGATATCGGCGCGCTGGTGGAAAGCGTATGCGCGGAATTCGAGGCCATTGGCCGGAATGTAATCTATCAGGGTGATCTGGGCCTGACCTGCCTGTGCCAGCCTGTGGCCGTGGCCCGCATGGTCAATAACCTGATCGATAACGCCTGCAAATTTGGCAGCCAGGCGCAGGTTGACACAAGGCGGCACAACAATGAGGCCATTATCGAAGTGGCGGATAACGGTCCCGGCATCCCATCGGAAATGCACGATATCGTACTGCTGCCCTTCGCACGCCTGGACCCGGCCCGCAGTGCGGATGGCGGGCTGGGGCTGGGACTGTCAATCATTCACGATATCGTACAGCGCCATCGGGGCACGCTGACCTTTCATCACAACCAGCCATCTGGCCTGCGTGTGCGCATCGCCCTGCCCCTTGACCCGCATGGGACAAGACGCAGGCACCCTGAAACCCACGACGTCCATTAAGTGACCTGACCGCAAGGATGGATCCCGAGCAATGCACTGCGTCCGCACTCTCTCCAGAACAGGGAAAACCTTCATGAACCGCCGAAACCTGCTGAAGATGCTGGGGGCCGGGCTTATCATGCCCGCTGGCGCCATGGCGGCCACCCGCGGGAAGGGCGTGATGCTGATGAATCGCATCGGGCCATCGTCATCACAGCTTTACATCGCCAACGCAGATGGCAGTGGTGAACGACCATTTCTGCCGGGAGATGGCCTTGATTATCATGCGTCCTTTTCCCCGGATGGACAGTCCATCCTCTTTACATCGGAACGCAACGGGCTGGGACAGGCAGACATATTCCACGCCCGTCTGGACGGAACCGATGTCACGCCCCTGATCAGTCATCCATCAGTGGACGATGCCGCCGTCCTGTCGCCTGACGGCACGCATCTGGCCTTTGTTTCCACACGCGATGGCTACCGTGCGAATATCTGGGTCATGGACCTGCGGACGAAAAAGCTCCGCAACCTGACCGGGGCGGCCGGCGTGCAAGGCGACAAGGCGGGGCCGGACTGTTTCTTCCGCCCCGCATGGTCGCCCGATGGCAGGTGGCTGGCCTTTTCCTCCGACCGCAATACCCCGTGGCGCGGGCATGACAATGGCCGGGGGTGGGAACATACGCAGGCACTCAGCATCTACATAATCGGTGCGGATGGCCGGGGGTTCCGCCGCATTGCCGCCCGCCCAGACTACTGCCTTGGCTCCCCCAAATGGTCACCGGACGGTCGACGGGTGGTCTTTTATGAAATGCTGACCGAAAGCACGTGGGGGGCCAGACGGCCCGAAGGGGTCGCATCCGTCGTCTCCCAGATCGTATCCGTTGATGTCGGCACCGGGGAGCGGATCCAGCATACCTCCGGCCCGGGACTGAAGGTCTTTCCCCAGTTCGTAACAGCGCAGATCATCGGCTATCACCGCAAGGGCGGCCCGGATGAGGGGCTGGCCTATACCGCCGGCATTGCCAGCGTGCATCGGACGCTGCGTTCCCCCGCATGGTCCCCCGATGGGCGGCAGGTCGTGTACGAAAAAGCCAGCTTCAGACCCTTTGCCCAGAACCAGCCCCTGTACAGCTGGGATCCGGGGCGGGATTACCGGCATACGGATGTCTTTCCCGGCCTGTCACGTGATGGCAAGCTGGTACTGACGGAAAAGGCGCTCAATTCTTCCATCGCAATCATGAACCCGGATGGATCGGACCGGCAGCGGATCTTTGACGTCTCCAGAACACACCTCAACCAGATGCAGGTGGCGCATGGCATGGCCGGTGCGTTTGCCCCCGCCTGGTCACCGGATGGGCAGTGGATCGCCTTTGGCCTGGGCCAGTGGTTCCAGGCGCGCCGCACGGGCAAGGCAACGGTCATGCGCATGCGCCGCGACGGCAGCGCGGTCGAACCCCTGACCGATGGCACCATACATTCGGGTTTCCCCAGCTATTCCGCCGATGGCCAGCAGATCGTGTATCGGGTATGGGGCGAAAACAACATGGGCCTGCGCATACTGGACCTGCCGACCCGGCAGACACGGGTGCTGACCACCGCATATGACAACCTGCCCGGCTGGTCGCCCGATGGAAGCCGGATCGTGTTCACACGTCGGGTGGACGATGAAAATTATGATATTTTCACCATCCGGCCCGATGGAACCGGGCTGAAGCGGCTGACCACCTGCGGCGCCAATGACGGCCATGCCGTATGGACCGCCGATGGGCGGATCATGTGGTCCAGTGGCATATATGGTTTCCGTGACGAAGCGGCCCTGTATGACAATACATTCCAGCCTTACGGGCAGATCTTCATCATGAATGCCAATGGCAGCCACAAGCGTATCCTGACGGACAGCCTGTGGGAAGATTCCATGCCCCTGTATGTCCCGGCATGATGTCGCGATCATGGAGGATAACGGACAAGGCACGTCTTTCGGCAGGCCTCAAACCGCATCCCTTCAGCGGATACAGGAATGTTCATCGGCTTACTGCATGGGGGGCGTCTGCCCGGTGCCCTGCTGATCCTCCATTACCGGCTCCTGCCCTGCTGCTGGCCGGCCTGATGGAGAGTAGCCCTGTTTTACGTGTTTTTTCATATGTCGATGTTCAGATGGACCGGTTTCCGGTCCAGGTTGCCCATGCGGGGGCGCGGTGACGGGCTTCCCCGGTGATGAACGGGGGCGGCAAACTGGGCATGGACAGTCAGGGGTGCCCCGATGACCAGCACGACCAGACATAACGATGCTGTTTTTACAAAACAGGACATGGGAACCTCCCGATGACGCAGGACCAGCCCGCGCCATATGCCGCACACTACAAGTCAACGAATACACGATGCGGGGAGTTCCGCTGCCTTGGAAACTGCTGGAAAATAACAAAATTTTTTAGATGCCGCTTTTCAAAAAGGCGACGTCATTCGAAGCATTCTGAAAAGACTTCACCAGAAACGTCCTTATGATTGCAGGGTGTTTCCTGATCTGACTTTTCAAACAACCCCTCACCATGGCCTGAACCCACCTGTCCTGACCGGAGAAAACACCCATGACCGATGTATCAAGACGCAACTTCGTGACCGTAGGGGCAGCTTTCGCCGGTGCGGTCTCTGCCATGGGGCGTGGTATTCAGGCCGCCCATGCCGCAGCGGGTGGCAATGGCTTCATGGCCGCATCTACAGGTGGCCCGGACGGCCCCGACGGTCCCGGCCCCCACAAGCACCAAGCGCCGGGTCTGCAGGGCATCTGCGCGCTATGTGAAGTCACAGGCGGTGGGGAGAAGGTTTATGGCATCGCGGCAGAATATGATGTCGCGATCGACCCTGCCAGCCTGACGCATGATACCTTTGCCACGGCCGTCTTTCCCGCGGCCCGGGGATTTTTCGCGGGAATGCCGCAGGAACCGGACAAGAACGACACCACTGCGCCACCAACGCCGCGCCCTGTCATGGCCATCTATACCAATAACGAACCAGCACTGCGCCCGGACCGCAAGAGTATCGCCGGCAGATATGTCGTTACGGAATTCCGGCATGACCCGGACCTCAGCCTGCCCACAACCGACAGTGATCGGGTCGCGCTGACACAGGTCCGGGACGTCAGGACAACAGGTGGCACGGTATATGCCGCCAGCAAGACCATATGGAGCAACGCGGGCCGACGCGGAAACAGTGTTGCCATCCGTGGTGTCGATGCGTGGGAGCAGCATCACTGGTGGTGGGATGATACGCGTTCCGCCTGGCTTGAATACAGCATCTACCTGCCGAAATCCTTCCTGGAAAAAGGTGGGGAGAACAGGTCCTATCCCCTCGTCCTTGCCGTCACCCATTCCGGAACCAGTCCGGATGGTACCTGTGCCCAGACACTGACGGAACAGTGCATAGCCAGTATCTGGAGCCTGCCTGAAGAACAGGACCGGCACGAATGTGTCGTCATCACCCCACGCTACGAACGCACGACGATGAACGATTACTGGGAACATACATCCGATGTCGAGAACACCTACCGGCTTGTCGAATCCCTTCTCAGTAATACATGGAACTATGGCAATCCCAATCTGGATGACCGGCGTGACAAGGTCCTGAAGATCGATCCCGGACGGGTTTACTGCACCGGCTGGTCCATGGGGGCCATGACGTCGCTGTGGCTTATGGCGAAACACCCACAGACCTTTGCGGCGGGCCTGATCATCGCGGGGCAGCAGCGGCCCGGTGACCTTGCCCCCCTTGCCAGCCAGAAAGTCCTGATCATTACCGGGTCGGAGGATGACAAGGCCACGCCCTGGAATGAAAAATGCATACCGGTATGGGAACAGGCAGGCGGCAGGGTTGTCCGGCCATCGGAACACCTCGATCCCGCCCTCATTTTCCCGGTCGACAGTCAGCAGAAGCTGACCGATCAGGTCAATGGCTATCTTGCCCACGACGCCAACATCACCTTCCTGACCTTCGAAGGCGTCGATCACATGGGATCGGCGCGAAAATTCTTTTATATCAGGGCGGCAAGGGACTGGCTGTTCAGACAGTCAAAAGCGTGAACATACAGGCAGGCAGCAACGCGAATTTGAAAACGGTCCCGGATTGCATATTCATGTGACGATGATGCCAGACCATCTGTCGCCCGTCCCCATCCGCAACAGGTTGACAGATATCCCCCCAGGCGGCCATTCCCATTTTCCCGGGGGGGGGGGGGCCGCGTACGCCTTCCCCCGATGCCGGATGTCCCTTGATGACCGGCAATATGCATATTTGCGTCAGGCATTCCTGTCGCCGGGATGACGGGGATATGGCAATAATGCGCCAGACCGGTATGATCCCTACCGGTGGGAATAGGCGCCTGACCTGCTTCGTTCATACATCAGTCATCCATGCGCCACCGGCATTCTGAAGGGGAAACATCAATACCATGCGGACAGAAATGATACGGTGGACTGTATAGATGACATTACTGACCAACCGGTCCGTGGCGCAGGCGGATGATACACCGCAGTGGCGGCCGCTGTTGCATTACACGCCCCAACGCAACTGGATGAATGACCCCAATGGCCCGTTTTTCCACAAGGGGGTCTATCATCTTTTCTACCAGTACAATCCGGAAGCCCCGGAATGGGGCAATATGTCATGGGGACACGCGACCAGCACGGATATGCTGCATTGGCATGAGCAGGACGTGGCCCTGTCGTTCAATGAAACAAAAGACATCTTTTCCGGAACAGTCGTGGTGGATACGCATAATACGTCCGGGCTTGGCACATTGGACAACCCGCCACTGGTGGCATTGTACACCAGCGTTTTCAAACACAATGCATCCGATACGCCAGACGTGCAGGCCCAGTCCCTTGCCTACAGTCTTGATGATGGCCGGACGTGGAAATCCTATCACAAAGACCCTGTGCTGACATTGTCGCCCGCTTCACCCCATTTCCGCGATCCCGGCGTGTTCTGGTACGAACCCGGGGGTTACTGGGTCATGGCAACGGTCGTTGCGGATGCACCCAAGGTAAAGCTGTATAAATCAACCAACCTGACAGACTGGACGTGGCTTAGTGATTTCGGGCCTGTCGGTCTGGTCCGACCGGAAATCCTGTGGGAAATGCCATCGCTGTTTCCCTTGCCGCTGGATGGAAATGCCACGCAACCGAAATGGGTCCTGATGCTGGGGGTCAATCCATGGGGCATCGCAGGCGGGTCGGGCAGTCTTTATTTCGTCGGTTCCTTCGATGGCACGACATTCCGGCCGGAAGGACTACCACCCGAGGGATCAGGACCTGCGGCCTATGACTGGGTAGATCACGGGGCAGACCATTACGCCGCCATCGTATTTGCGGGCCTGCCTGCGGCCAGACCGGTTACCATCGGGTGGATGAGCAACTGGGACTATGCATCCCGGGTTCCGACTGCACCATGGAAGGGCCAGATGACCCTGCCCATGACCATGGCCCTCCGGACCATTGATGGCCGGCCACAGCTTTGCCTGACCCCTGACGGGCATTACACCGCATTGGTCGCTACCCATGCGGCACTGTCCTTTGACGGTATGCGACTTTCCTCGGCGCGACGCCTGCTGCCCGAAACCGTGCGTGGTCAGGTTATGGACATTGACATGCGCATGCATATGCATGGCGCGGATCGTGCCGGAATATGCGTGCGGGCTACTGTCGATGGTCATAGCGGCACGGAAATTGTCTATGACATGAAGAAACAGACACTGACCGTCGACCGGTCACGTTCGGGCCAGACAGATTTTTCGCCCGGGTTCAGCCATGAACACAGCGTCAGCATGCCTGCCCCGACAGGGGAAATTTCATTGCATGTCATTGTTGACCGCAATTCGGTAGAAGTTCTGTCGTGCAATGGTTCGGTTGTCATAACGGATCTTGTCTTTCCGCCAGCAGATGCCGATCGGATCATGATTTTTTCCGAAAACGGCATGACCGAATTCAGCCATTTGAAGGTCACCCCTCTTGACCGCAACCCGGAATAGGGCGGGAAATCATGGTGTCCGTTCTTCATGCAGGTGGCATGCATGGCATCTGCAGCTTGACGCGCGCTTATGCAATGTTACGATAAATCAACCATATAATCAGAAAAACTGTTACCCAGACCCTGTCTCCCTGCTTCCCTTAAGGCGGCTTCATGCATATCCGTGGATGTATCGGTATCATACTTCTGGTGTGCACAGGCATCCTCTTCTCAACTGACCGCAGGCAGATCAGGCCGCGCATCATCCTTGCCTGCCTTGGGCTTCAGGTCGCCATCGGGTTTATCGTCCTGCGCATCCCTGCCGGGCAGGCGCTGCTGCGCGCGGCATCAGGCATGGTGACGCACCTGCTGGCCTATGGTGATGAAGGCGGGCGGTTCCTGTTTGGCGCGCTGGCCGGGCCGCGGATGAATACGGTTTTTCCGGGGGAAGGCTATGTTTTTGCGTTTCAGGTGCTGCCATCGCTGGTCTATGTCAGCGCCCTGATCGCCATTCTGTACCATTGCGGCATCATGCAGGTCTTCGCGCGCGTGTTCGGGCGCGGGCTGCAGTGGCTGGCCGGGACATCACCCGTTGAATCCTTTGGCGCCATCATCACCATTTTTGTCGGGCAGAGCGAACTGCCGGTCGCCCTTGGCCCCTACCTTGCCACCATGGGCGGGACGGAACTGTTCAGCGTGCTGTGCAGTGGTACGGCATCCGTATCCGGTGCGACACTGGTGGGTTATGTCGGGCTGGGAATTCCGGCGCATTATCTGGTCGCCGCGTCCTTCATGGCCATACCCGGCGGGCTGCTTTTTGCCAAACTGCTTGACCCCCTCCCCCCCGGCTCGCCGCCCACGTCGCTTGCCACAGGCAATGCCGCCTATCATCGCGCCTTTTTTGAAGCCGTCATGGAAGGGGCACTGAATGGCACGCGCACTGCCGTATCGGTCGCGGCCATGCTGGTGGCGTGTATCGGGCTGATTGCGCTGGTCAACGGGATGTTGCAGGGCGTGGGCGGGGTTGTCGGCTGGCCTGCCCTGTCACTGGAATACCTTATGGGACTGCTGTTTGCCCCGGTCGCATGGCTGCTTGGCGTGCCATTGGCCGAATGTGGCACCGTGGGATCGGTGCTGGGGCTGAAGATGGTGGTCAACGAATTTGTCGCCTACCTGCATCTTGGTCCCGACATACGCGGCGGCGTGCTGTCGCCGCGGGCTGCCGCGATTGCGTCCTTCGCGCTATGCGGCTTTGCCAACCTGAGTTCCATCGGCCTGCTGGTTGCGGCCTTCGGCAGCCAGTGCCCCGACCGGCGCGAGGAAGTCGCCCGCCGCAGCACCCGCGCCGTGATGGCGGGCATGCTATCCAACCTGCTGAGTGCCGCGATCGCTGGTATCATCATCCAGTAACAATCCAACCGCGAAAAGGAATGAAACCCCAGTGGATGTGCAAAAGATCATAATCGATACGGACCCCGGTCAGGATGATGCCATTGCCATCATGATGGCGCTGGCGGCACCGCATCTGGAAATCCTTGGACTATCCACCGTAGCGGGCAACGTGCCGGTCAGCCAGACCGCCACGAATGCCTGCAAGATACTGGAACTGGCAGGCCGGGCGGATATCCCGGTATATGCCGGGTGCACCGCCCCCCTGCGACGCACGCCCATCACGGCCGAACATGTGCATGGCCGGACCGGCATGGATGGCCCGGATCTGCCACAACCGGCACTGCGCCCACAGGACCAGCATGCCGTGGACTTCCTGATTGATACAGTCCGTGCCCATGCTGCAGGCAGTATAACCGTGGTTACCCTTGGTCCCATGACCAACCTTGCCGTAGCGTTGATCAAGGCGCCCGATATTGCGGCACGCATCGGGCAGGTTGTCGCCATGGGCGGGGCCTATTCCGAATGTGGCAACATAACCCCCAGTGCCGAGTTCAATATATTCGCTGATCCCGATGCGGCGGACATTGTATTGCGCAGGCAGTTGCCACTGACGCTGGTCCCGCTGGATATCACACATCAATTCCTGATCAACGCATCGCGTCTGGCCCGCCTGCGCGCCCTGCCCGGTCGTTGCGCGCAGGCGGCGGCAGCCATGCTGGGATTTTCCGAACGGTTCGACCTTCAGAAATATGGATGGGATGGTGCCCCGCTACATGATCCCTGCACCATCGGCTGGCTGCTGGCGCCAGACCTGTTTGCAGGTCGCACGGTCAATGTTTCGGTCGAGGTGGACAGCCCCCTCATGCAGGGGGCCACAGCCGTGGACTGGTGGCAGGTCACCGACCGACCGCGCAATGCGCTTTTCCTGCGCAAGGTGGACAGCGCTGCATTGTGGGAGGTCGTGCTGACACAGTTAAGCGGCCTGCCCTGATATAATAACGGACAAAGCCTGCATGGTACCTGCCATGCGACTTCGTTTCATACCCTGCGTGTGTAACCAGATAAAAACGCATTCCCACGAAGGGTATGTGACATGTCCCCCTGCAACGCGTAATTTACATGATATCAGCATCTACCAGACCACCTGCATGACCGCCTGGTTTGTGAACAATTTATTCAGGGGTCGGGCTGCATTGGGGTATAACAGGCTGGCCCGCCATGACTGCCTTTGTAAAGGCTTCTGAATCCGGCAGGGATGCATTGACGGTCTGGTCGTGGTTCAGTCCCTTGTAGACATGCGCCTGCACAATCGTCCCCGCGGCGCAGGCTGCCTTGACAAGCCCCAACTGCAGCGGCGGCGGAACATCACGGTCCAGTTCGCCTGTTCCCATGAACAGCGGCTGCGGAAGTTTCATGGTCGGATATTTCATTGCCAGCAGGGCGGGCGCAAGGGTTTTCAGGAAACCAGGCTTCAGGGAATTGCTGAAATTCAGTCCGTCCTCCATTACCTTATCCGTCAGTTCATGCACACATAGATCTGCAGCCGCCCGGTATGCAGGCATCGCCTTTGGGGTAAAGGTGTCTTCAGGACGGAAAGCAGGATCGTAGCCGGCCAGACCCTGTGCAAGATATAGGACATAGACCATAACGGGATTATAGCCGCCCTTTGCCTGATCCAGTGCGGTCATCTGCTGCAGCAGTTCTTGCGTGATATAGGGCGCGCCCGTGGCCACCGTTCCGCGGATATTCAGTTCAGGCGCATAAACGGGGGCGAAAGCGGCCGAAGCAAATGCAGCCCCGCCACCCTGCGACTGTCCAACAATCATGATTTTGTTTTGTAGCCCCGGGACCCCGGCAAGTGCCGCGCGCACGCCATCCAGCAGGCTGTAAGCCTCTACGCGGGTATCGAGATAGGCATGCGTGCCGGGCGTGCCCAGCCCCTGATAATCGGTCCCGACCACGGCAAAGCCACGTTTCATCCATTCTGACAGATAGCGACGGTTTCGTTCGGTCCATGGATTGTTGGACGGCGCGCAATGGTCAGCAACCCCTACCGTGCCATGGGCCCAGGCCACGATCGGCCAGCCACCTGCTGGCGGCTTGCCAGTGGGCAGGATGACTTCCGCCGTCACGGGGGCAAGTCCCCTGTCCGTCACACCATTCGTGGAAAGGTAAGTAATGCGCACCGATCGCCCCGCATCGGGCAGGCTGAAAGATGGCGCCAGGGTTTCCGATGCACTCAGCGTGCCCGGCCCGATCCGGGCGGCAGCCGTGGCGGCATGGGCACCGACACTCAGGGCAGGAAAACAGATACCCGCAAGCAGGCCCGCAACCGTAAGACTGGAACGACAGAACAGCATGGTAAATCCTTTTGTAGTGAGATCCTTGCTTGACCCACCCTGAAATTCGAACTTATCAATGATAAGATATCTCCCCCAACCTGTTGTCAAGGATGATGGCAGGCAGGGCGATCATGGGAGTGCAGGTAATGGAACGGCAGAAAGCCAAGAAAAATTACCATCATGGGGACCTGCGGGCGGCACTTCTGCGTTCGGCCCGTGCCCTGCTGGAACAGCAGGGAATTACAGCCCTTGGCCTGCGTGCCATAACGCGCCATGCTGGCGTTTCCTCTGCGGCGGCCGTCCCGCATTTCGGAAATCTTGCGGGCCTGCTGAGTGCGCTGGCAAGCATTGGCCATGAAGAACTGGCTGCCGCCCTTGAACCCGTTCTTGAAAAGGGCACCCATGCCGCCGGGCTGGTTTACGTGCGCTTTGCCATTCACAATCCAGGCCTGTTTACCCTGATGTTTCGCAGTGACGTGATTGACCGGGGCGATACCGCGCTGGCTGCAGCCTCCGCCCGGACTTCACACATGCTGACCCTATTGATTGACAACATGGCAGATCACCAGCCCCGGCGGACACGCAGCGGAACACGCGCGGCCCACTGGGGCAAGGTACATGGACTGGCTGTCCTGGCCATTGACGGGCTTCTGGATGCCCTCCTGTCCAGCCAGGGGGAAGAAATGTCGCTTGAGGGGTTGCTTGATGACGCCTTGCGGTAACAGACATGACCAGTTTTTCCCTGCCCGTGACGCATGCGGGAACTGAATCCGACAGATCAACGGCTTCGGCCCATGCCTGACGGGAATAACGGCCCACGCAGACTGTATTGAATCCTGTTAGCAGGGCCGGAAAAGACAGAACAGTCCCCCCGATCACCTGCTGGAGACCACGGCATACAGCACTTGCGATCGGGACGATGTAACAGGTATCAGGCATTAAGAAATAATGTCACAGTCCTGATATTCATACTAATTAGTCTTCATCCATGACTATGCACCCTTCAAAACCCGAAGACCAAGGGGGCGTTTTTACGACAAAATGCATTCCTGCTAATCGTCATATCTGTAAGAAGCTGTTTGAAACAGCCTGCAATCATAAGAAAGTCTCGGGCGAAGCTTTTTTCAAAAAGTTTCGAAGACCGCTGCCTTTAAAAAAAAGCAGCATCCAAAGACTTTTATTTTTTATTAACGAACTGTTTTCAAATACCTTCCATGTATCCGCTTAACATCCGTCATCATGGGTTTTGTAACTTTACCCAATCTGTGATGTATTTCCCCATTTTTTTGAAAATAAATACGGATGCATCGATATGGTCCGCGTGACAGGCAGCGGGAGCAGATAACTGACGGCACGCCCACCTTTCCCACCATGAAAAGCAGGTCGGTTGACCCGGAATTACAGCCCAAGCTCAGACAGCCCCGGATGATTATCTGGCCGGCGCCCCTGTGGCCAGTGAAACAACCGGTCCCCAGCAGCAATTGCCAGGTCGTTGATTGAGGCAAAGCGATAGCGCATAAGCCCCACCTCATCGAATTCCCACATCTCATTGCCATAGGACCGGAACCAGCATCCCGTTGCGTCACGCCATTCATAAGCAAAACGGACCGCCATACGATTATTGCGAAAGCCCCAGAATTCCTTGATCAAACGGTAATCATGCTCCATGGCCCATTTGTGCGTGAGAAAAGAGACGATTTCACTCCGTCCCTTGATAAAGGTCGTACGGTTGCGCCACTGGCTGTCCACTGTATAGGCCTGCGCAACCTGCACGGGATTGCGGCTGTTCCAGGCATCTTCAGCAAGACGGACCTTTATCGCAGCGGTTTCAGCATCAAATGGGGGAAACGGCGGTCGTGACATGGAAACTCCTGATCTGGTCCCAAAGTAAGGGAGACAGGACTATTGTAGTTCCTGCACGGGATTAACGAAATGAAAATGATCCCTTATTTCAGGACAGGATCCGGTCCATTGGCTTTGTGCTCTATCCCGCAGGCCTCGCCACGACGCCTGAAGGTACCGGGCATACCATCAGGCGACATTATGACCTGACGATGCACGCAATGGTGGAGCGGATCAGTCGTCATCAAAGCCAAACATGCGAACACTGGCGCCGGATGGGACGGGAGTGTCTGATACCCCTGTCGCCATTGGGAATGATCCGCCGCCATGCCGGTGCCGGTCTGCATGACTGGCACCGGCGGGTCACGGAACAGGGCGATCAGCCGCCGTAAAAGACTTTTTCACCCAGATCCTTCATGTGCAGGATGGCTTCATCGGGGCGCCCCGTAATCTGCTGGTTCAGGTGTACGTTTGTGACCTCGGCAACGAAGGTATGGTGGTCGCCCAGTTCCACGATGTGGCGCACCTTCAGTTCGACTGCGGCCGGCACGCTGGTCAGGATAGGTGCGCCATTCTCGGCCCAGCGGATATCCTGCCCGCCCAGCTTGCCATCAGCGTATTCGGCGGGTTTGAAGAACGCGAAGGCCAGACCGCCCTGCCCCTGACCCAGAATGTTGAGCACCAGATCGCGGCTTTCACGCGCCGCGGCATAAACAGCGGAATCCGTCTTGATGCCAAGGGCCAGAAGCGGCGGGGCAAAACTGGTCTGGGTCACCCAGTTGATCGTGGCGGACGCAATGGTGGTCTCTTTCGTTCCGGCCGTCAGCACATAGAGACCATACGGAATCATCCGCAACGTGGTTTTCTTGGCCTGTTCATCCATGATGCATTCTCCTTTGTGATTCTTATGCCAAGAATGACGCGACGGAACGGGATATGTCCAGCGACCGGCCCGGAATGGCTGACCATCAGGTATCAGGCAGCGTATGTGGTTTACCCATAACCGGGCAGGCGCATGAAGCCATATGAATCTGCTGGTGGCAGGACAGGAAAAAACCCTGGCCGGTCCAATCTCTCCGCGTTGACGTAGTGCGGCATCCCCCCTAAGAGTGCGCGTCCCGAACCAGCGAAGCCCGAACCGGCGTAGCCTTTGACCGAGCGCCGGAGGCGCTGCCTGACCATGTCCATGACATTCGCCGATCTTTCCCTGACACCGTCCCTGCTCAGTGCATTGGCCGAGGAAGGGTATACCCACCCCACCCCGATTCAGGCCCGGTCAATTCCATTGCTGCTGGAAGGTCGCGACCTGCTGGGCATGGCCCAGACCGGAACGGGCAAGACCGCCGCCTTTGCGCTGCCCCTGCTGCATCGCCTTGCCACAACGCCACGCCCGGCCCCCGCAGGTGGCGCCCGCGTTCTGGTATTGGCCCCCACGCGCGAACTGGTTTCTCAGATCGCTGATGGTTTCGAGCGCTTCGGTCGCCATCTACGCCCCAGCGTGACAACAATTTTTGGCGGCGTCAGCCAGTTTCACCAGATCAATGCGCTCAAGGCAGGCGTGGACATCATCGTGGCCACGCCGGGGCGGTTGCTGGATCTGATCAATCAGGGCCTGTGCGACCTGTCGCAGCTTGAGGCACTGGTACTGGACGAGGCCGACCAGATGCTCGACATGGGCTTCGCCAAACCGATCGAGCATATTGTCGCGGCACTGCCAGACGACCGGCACACATTGCTGTTTTCGGCAACGATGCCGAAATCCATCACGGCATTGGCCGAACGCCTGCTGCGCGACCCGGCAAAAGTCGAGATCACGCCGCCCTCGACCACCGTTGACCGGATCGAGCAGTCGGTCATGTTTGTCGATTCCGCCGACAAGAAAGCGGCGCTGCTGGCGCTGCTGCAGACGCCGGGAATGGGCCAGGCCGTGGTCTTTACCTTGCAGAAGAATATTGCCAACGAAGTCTGCGCCTTCATTACCGAAGCAGGCATCACGGCCGAAGCCCTGCATGGCAACAGGTCGCAGGGCCAGCGCGAACGTGCGCTTGATGCCTTCCGCACTAGCGCGGCACAGGTGCTGGTGGCAACAGATATCGCAGCGCGTGGCATCGACGTTGATACGGTGACGCATGTTTTCAATCATGACCTGCCCAGCCTGCCGGAAAGCTATGTCCACCGCATAGGCCGCACCGGGCGCGCTGGGCGCAATGGTTTCGCCATAACCCTGTGCGATGCTGAACAGCGTGCCTGGCTGCGGGATGTAGAACGTGAAATCGGTCGCCCCCTGACCGTGCAGGCCGATCATCCGTGGCATTCGGAAGCGGCACGGAATTCGACCATGCGGCCACCGGCCCTGGGCGGTGGGCCGGTCAAGCAGGTCAAGCCGCAGAAAAAGCGCGAGCGGAAAGTCTGGACCGAAGAAGAAAAGAATGCCGCGCGGGCAGCAGCAAGGGCAGCAGCAGAGACCGCCTGATCATATATGGCGACATGCCAGGCAGTCAGATTGCAAGACGTCACTGACGTATATCATGACGTGATCGACATCTTCCATGATGACTGCGTGGTTTGTGGCCCTGTCGCCAGGATATCGGATGCCCGGTCGCTTCTGAAGGCGTTCGGTTCCTTGTCCATTAGGTGAACGGCCACCCGCAATTTACCAGGCTCAGGACCTATTAATGTATTGAACTGAGTGGGGCATTGTGATTCACAGGCTTACCGATGGAGGTGAGGCTGTGAGTGAGGTATTTTTGCTATCTGAGAGCCAGATGGAACGGATCAGGCCGTTTTTTCCCTCTGGCTCATGGGGTTCCGCGTGTGGATGACCGCCATATTCGGAGCGGGATTGTTTACGTGATCCGCAACGGTCTTCAGTGGAAAGATGCCCCGAAAGCGTATGGTCCGCACAAGACCTTATACAACCGCTTTATCCGGTGGAGCCGCCTGGGTGTCTTTGACCGGATCTTCGTCGCCCTGACAGAACAGGCTGGCCGTTCGAAGCGTCTGATGATCGATGCGACACATCTGAAAGCGCACCGGACAGCAGCCTCTCTACTTAAAAAGGGGGTTTTCCCTGCCATATCGGACGTACGAAGGGCGACCTGAACTCAAAACTCCATGCCGTGTGCGATGATCAGGGCCGACCAGTCCGGCTTCATCCGACTGCTGGACAGGTCAGTGACTTCAAAGGCACGGACGTACTTTTGGCAGATTTTCCTGATGAGACAGAAAAAGTCATCGGGGACAGAGGCTATGCCGGTTATTGCTTGCAGAACGCAATATCACAGCTTGTATTCCTCCAAAGGAGGATCGGTAATCAAAGCCGCCTTACAATTGGCACCTGTATAAAAAGCGCCACCCCATCGAAAACATGTTCGCAAAACTGAAAGACTGGAGACGTGTTGCGACCAGATATGATCGCTACGCCCATACATTCATCTCCGCAATCCATATCGCAGCAACTTTCATCTTCTATCCTAAAGAATGCGTCCTGAGCCTAATATCATGTTCTGCTGCCCATGCAGATATGTCCTTACGTGCAGCGCGGGAAACAGATCCCCGGCGTAAACAGGCTGCTCCGCTGCATACCGGCGCCATGGGGAAAAAAGTCAACCAGCATGGCAAAACGCGGCCCGGAAGCGCCAAGGTCAAGCAGCCATATAGTCTGTACAACCAGCCTGTCGCGCTGCATGGTCTGGTGGCTGGCCAATACTTCCCGCACGACATTAACCCGCTGCATACCGGGATGGAACCAGCATGGCTTCACACGGCTCCGCCATGCAGACAAGGCGCCGGATGTTGGGCAGGTCCGGCTGCGCCCGGAATGCACAGGCAATCTGCACCCGCTTGCCCAGTTCGACCACGGCGGCCTGCATACGCTCCCCCGGTGGCAGGGCAAGGATACGGGCGGGCATTTCATCCACCCGGCTGGCGAGTGCACTGACCTTGCCATCAACCAGCCGGGCCGCGACCTGCCTGCACCGTTCGGGCATGTTGTTCACAAAGGTAGTCAGCCCCAGCGCGCGCAGGGAGGCCTGATCAACCGCAAGCTGTTTAATGATCTCAGGATCAATCATTATGATGGTATAGCCCTCCCCCCGATGGAGAAAGCGTACCAATCAATGATAAAAGTTAAATATACTTTAATAGAAATATATAAATTACTGTGTTTACAAAATGAAATCATACTTTAATGTATAAAAAATACACCTGAACACCGATTCTATTATATGCCATCATGCCTGTTCCCATACAGGCTTCGCATTGTAACACGGATCCGGTCGGGGATTGCCCTGCTGTCCCTGTCTTAATTGCATTGTTCGTCCAGGAAGAATTTGCCCATTCGCCTGAACCATCGGGCATTTTGCCACGGGGCGCAGCAGCCTCAGTTTGCCAGTATCAGGCTCCATCAGCCTGTTGACCCGAACACTGACCGTCGATATCGCACGGCGCAATGCCTGAACCAGTCATGCTCAGTTCACCCCGGATCTGTTATGTGGCCTGAGACTGAAATTGTATAGGGCATGCCGGATGCAGGCAACCTT
>NZ_JBXAYQ010000050.1:0-20156 GCF_057359305.1 Komagataeibacter ossonobensis
GTGAATCACATTTTTAACCCGATGGGTACCCCGTGAGTCAGACCAAACAATGGTTGGTATAAGGGAGGGCATCCAGAAATTCAGCATGTACATTCCGGCCATCAGCGCGAAAAAGCCCAGCGACAGCATATAGATCGCCGGATCGCGCACAACGGCGGAAAACGTGCCGTGACGCACGTTCTTACGCACGCTCCACCCCTCGATTACCGTGCGTTCCTGTGATGAAAGCCATTTTGCTTCCTGTGGCGTGGAAGGCAGGACAAATACAATGATGAAACCAAGCAGAACGGACGGCAGCCCTTCCATAACGAACATCCACCGCCAGCCCGCAAGGCCGCCCACCTGATCAAAATGCGTCAGCAGCCACCCCGATACCGGACCGATCATGATCCCGGCGAGTGGTAGCGAAAGCTGGTGCCAGAAAATGACGCCCGACATCCGTTCAGCCGGATACCAGCGCGCCAGGTAATAGGTGCAGGTGGGTGCGAAACCGGCCTCGAACACGCCAAGCAGGAAACGCAGGATATAGAAGCTCTGCCGGTCATGGATGAAACCGGTCGCAGCCGATGTCACCCCCCACAGGACCATGATGCGGGCGAATGTTTTCGGCGCCCCGACTTTCGATGCCAGCAGGCTGACCGGTATTTCAAACAGGACCAGACCGATAAAGAAGACACCAGCGGCAAAACCGAACTGTGCTGCCGTCAGCCCGACATCCTGCGAAATATGGGCCCGCGCGAAACCCAGATTGGTGCGATCTATGCTGTCCATCAGATAGATCACGATAATCCAGGACATGATGCGCCAGTTCAGGCGGTGATACAGTCGTGTCTGGATATCTTGCATTGGCTTCATCCCATTTTTCCGGCCTGCGGTCCCCTGATCAAGGTGAGAACCGCAGGCGGCTTTCAGGTCATTGCGCGATGATCAGAAGTTGTAGGCGAAGCGGCCACCGACAAACCGGGGCTGGCCGGAAATACCCATGTTGACCGTTGTCGCAAGCGTCCGGCTGACGATGTAGTCACGGTTGAGGATATTCGTGGCGTAGGCCGTGACCGACCACGGTCCCTTGACCGGACGGAAGGTCACGCTGCCGTTCATCAGGAAATAGGACGGCAGCAGGTAGCCTCCGGTGCCGCGCGGCACGGTATCCTGCGCGCCACGGTATGAATAATCACCTTCCATGCGGATGACGTACCTGCGGAATACGGGTCATGTTTCATACGAAATGGGTTCTTCCGCACTTTTCGTGATGGGTATCTTGTACTGTGCTTCTGGAACTGGGAAATCCTGAAAGTCGCCCACTTTCATGGATATTCCCCAGTGTCACGCCTTCGGATCCCGGATCTTCCCCGTTCCCTCGTCGTTCGTCGTGTTGTTGCACTGGACAACAGAGTGGAGATCGAAGTCGGTCTGCGCAAGCGGAGTGTACTGTGTCCGGACTGTCAGTGCCCGACACAACGCGTTCACAGCTTCTATCAGTGTCTGACCGAAAATGAGTTGAGTGATTTCAGCGGGTTATGATTCATGGGTTTGCGATAACCTGATGAGATCAAGATGGCCTGGACTGAAATCACCCGAGCGCAGTATCAAAGGGACGACCTGGAATATGCAAGCGACCTGCGCGATGCGGAGTGGGCGCTGATTGCGCCGCTGATGCCCGAGAAGAAACGGCTGGGCAGACCACGACGTACGGATTTGCGCCGGGTCATGGAGGCGATCCTCTATATCGTCACGACCGGCTGCCAATGGCGGCAGTTGCCCCGGCACTTTCCGGCCTTCACGACCGTACAGGGCTATTTCTACCGTTGGATCCGCGAGGGAAGATGGGAAGCCATGAACCATATTCTCGTGATCCTGTCGCGTGAGCAGGACGGGCGAGACGCCACGCCTTCAGTGGGCATTATCGACAGCCAGTCGGTTAAAACCGCTGAAAATGGCGGCCCACGCGGTTATGACGCGGGCAAGAAGATCAAGGGACGCAAGCGGCATATCGCGACCGACACGCTGGGTCATGTCGTGGCGGCTGTTGTACATCCCGCCGACATTCAGGATCGTGATGGTGCGCCGCTGGTAGCGACCAGAATACGCTCATTGTTTCCCTGGCTTCGCCATCTGATCGGTGACGGGGGATATGCTGGCGAGAAGTTGCGTGGTGCGCTGGCTGAACTCGGCCGATGGACGATCGAGATCGTCAAACGTAGCGATCGGGCCGAAGGCTTCGTCGTCCTGCCCAAACGCTGGATCGTGGAGCGTAGCTTTGCATGGCTCGGACGTTGCCGTCGCCTCACGAAGGATGTCGAGGCAACAATCTCGTCATCCCACGCGTGGTTGATGATTGCCCATATCCGCAGAGTTCTGCGAAAAATCAATCAAACCGCTTTCTGATTCAGGCTCTCAGAGAAAACTTGCGGATCTTCCATGGCAGGGCCGTCCGGCCACGCTGTTCGTTTCTGTACCACGCTTTTTCTGTCAGGCTGCGGTCTGTCCACGTCGGACCTTTGTGATGCCCCTTGACGGGATAACCGTGCGTCATGGCAGACAGACCACGCGTCTTACCGATCTTCATTATTATATCGCCCATACCCTGGGCGGTTCCGCTGGTGCACGAATGACCGTGCGCCTGTGTTGCCCCATCAGCCCGGACACTCTCATTCGCCGCCTCCTTTCCCGGGCACGGAACACCAGGAAAGACATGCCTCCTACACGCGTGGTAGGGGTGGATGACTGGGCATGGCGACGGGGACATCACTATGGAACGATTGTAGTCGATCTTGAGAAAAATGATGTCATTGACCTCCTGCCAGATCGGGAGGCTGCGACCTTGGCCCAATGGCTGCAGGCCCACCCCGGTGTTGAAATCATTGCCAGAGACCGTGCTGGTGCTTATGCAGATGGATGCCACAGAGGCGCGCCATCAGCTCTTCAGGTGACGGACCGCTGGCATCTGCTGAAGAACCTGTCAGAGGCTTTTGTCAGCATACTGGGCCGTTTCACGACAACAGTCAGAACCCTGACGCGACAACTCAGCGCATCAACGACATTGAGCGAAACGTCTGGAACAGTCAGGACACAACCAGAAGAAGCGCAGACGCTCATCAGGTCAGTCTCTGGGGAACGACGTGAAACTCTTTTCAATGAAGCTCTTGCCCTGAAAGCAGAAGGGCACAGTATTCAGGCTATCGCCACAACGATCGGAGTAGAGAGAAAAACCGTGCGGCGCTGGTTTCAGCGGGGCCATGCGCCAACATGGAAAAGAACGGTTCCGACACGCAGCATACTCGGGCCTTACATATCCCATCTGGAAAAGAGATGGGTCGAAGGATGTCGGAATATTCGCCAGCTATGGCGGGAACTCCTGGAGCAGGGGTTTACAGGAAAATATGGCACTGTCCGGAAATGGGTGACGACGCGACAGGGTATTTCCACGAAACCCGTTTCTTCCGCGTATGTCTCGCCCCCTCTGGGGCGCAAACTTGCACGCCTTCTTCTTGCAGATGATCCATTGTCTGCTGGACGACAGGACGGGCTACTTGTTCCTGCCCTTCTGGAAGCCGAACCGCAACTCGCTGTCACGCTCTGCTGGCTCAGGAAAATGCAGAACCTCCTCTGTAAAAAGGAGGACACCAGAAAGGAAGGCGAGCTGAAGGCCCTGCTGGAAGAAGGGAAAACGACGCTGCTATCGCGTTTGATTCCTGCGCTTGAACGGGATGCTGCTGCCATTGAAGCTTCTCTCGTCACACCATGGACAACCAGCCCGGTTGAAGGACAGATCAGCCGATTGAAAATGATCAAGCGAACCATGTTCGGAAGAGCAGGCTTCGAACTCCTCAGGGCTCGTGTCCTCCAGCCCGCATAATCAAAAACATCATCACGAAAAGTGCGGAAGAACCACGAAATGGTCCCGTTCAGCGTCAGCTTGGGAATGCCCATGTCGGCACCGTTATAGTTGTCATTAAACGCCTTCCATTCATTATGCGCGGCTTTGTATGCGCTGACCGCCTGCACGTTCAGTACCTGGAAATCATCATACGTACCGCGCTGGTAGCCCACGTTCTGCGTAAGTGTCAGACCACGGATCGGATTGGCGCTAATGGACAGTTCCGTGCCGAAAATGTGCGAGCGCGGCACATTCACATACGACCCGACAGTACCCCAGTTTGGAACCAGAATATACGAGAAGTACTGCTGATCATGATAGGAATCCCAGAACGCGGCGCCATTGATACGCAGGCGATGGTTGAAGAATTCGCTTTTGAACCCGACTTCATACGCCATCAGCCATTCCGGCTTGAAGCCTGCCGCCTGCTGTTCCGTCAGGGTGGTGTTGGCGGTAAAGCCCCCCGGCTTCACCCCACGGCGGATATCGGCATACAGCATCACATTGGGCTGGACCTGGTAGTTGATCCCGACCTTGCCCGAAAACTGGTTCGTCATGGTGCCATGGTTGGAAAATGTCTGGGTATAGGTCTTGGCCAATGTGGTGGGGTTGTAGCGATAGACGGCGTCATTGATGAACTGCCGGTCATCGGTCTGGTGTTCCAGACCGAAGGTCAGGCGGATCTTATGTGTCAGGCTATAGGTCAGGTTGACGAACTGCGCGAAATCCTGCTGCGGCTGTTCATGGGCACTGTTCTGAAAATAATCCTTGCCGGGACGATCAGTGTAATCGAACCAATTTTCACCCGATGCGCGCACACGATTATAATACATGCCGGCGACCCAGTGCAGACGGTCATTGAGCACATTGCCCGACAGGCGGATTTCCTGTGAAAAGACATTCATGCTGCCCGTCAGGTAACTGTCCCCCGAACGGTAGGCTTCGGCATCACGGTCAATATATTCATGTCGCTGCTGCTGCTGGAACGACGATACCGCGGTCAGGTGGCTCCACCCCAGATCACGGTCGAAATCAATATTGATACCCCACTGCACATCATTGTACGACGGCTTGCTTTTGGGGGAGATACCCAGCAGTTTCGCATATTGCGGGTTCAGGTTCCAGCCGGTGGCATAAATGTCGCGGTCACGTGGCAGGATATTGCTGTTATCCCCCAGAATGAAACCCGCATCCGCTTCCGACGAGTCCTGTGACCAGTTGCCCGTTATCTTGACATTCGTCTTGTCATCCGGCTGCCAGGCCAGCTTGGCACGCAGGGCGCCCTCGTTTGCGCGCCCCAGCGATTCACCGTTTTCACGATTATAACGGAATGCGCCACCCTGCAGCATCTGCCCCGCGATACGGAACTGCAGACGCCTGGTGATCGGGGCGGAAACATAGAAATTGGTCTTGCTGCGGGCATAGCTGGCAATGTCTTCCGACACGCCATAATGCAGGGTCTTGGTCGGGTCATTGGTCGTGATCCGCACTTCACCGCCAGTATCGGCCAGCCCGTGCTCAAACCCCACCGGGCCCGGTTCGACGCCAATGGATGCCACATCGAACATCTGCCCTGAACTCATGGACGTAATAGTATAGGGCACGCCGTCGAAATAGGTCATGACAGACGACATGTTGTTCTGCGTATAATCCTGCATGCCGATGCCACGCAGATAATAATCCGGAACGTTGGAACCACCTTCGGTCTGGATAGTCAGGTTCGGGACAAGGTTCTGGATATCCTGAACGGTGGTGACATGATGCGTGACCAGTTCTTCCGCCGTCAGGTTGGTGATATTGCCTGCCTTGTGCTGATCCGCACCAAAAGCGAACGCGCGACGCCCGCGGGTGACCTTGATGACTTCAGGCGCAACATGGGTCTGCACCGATGCCGGAGACGCAGCATGTGATGCCACCGGTGCCTTGCCATGCTTTGCACCCTTTGCATCATCTGCCAGGGCCGCTTCGACCGGCATACACCCGGTATAGACGGACAACATAAGAAAGCTGCGAAACGCATGCTTCATAACCGATTTCTGTCGCTTCTGCTGGACCGCAAACATCGTGAACTCCTGTTCCATACCACCGACCAGGGCGACCAGATCGGAACACTCATGTTGCGTATTCAAAACATATTCTTTTCAAAACAAACAGACGGTACTTCTTGGTTCAAAAGATATCAAAACTATGCAATTCTTTTTTATCCCGAACAGAAACGGCAAAAAACTGCGTTTTTTTGACGGCTTCCCTCTTATCCATATCCACGAAACCACCATAAAAACCATTTTGTTGTAACCAATATCGTATATGATCGCATAGTCGGAACGAGATTTAACATTATTATAACGTAACGTTATGGCTGCCGCGGCAGTCGTCCCTTTCCTTCCTACGAACTGGTTCATGGCAATGCGTAATCTCGAAGACCTCAGCTTACATGTGGACGCTGCAGCACAGGCCGCCATCACATTGAGCGACGCCGTATGGGACACACCGGAACTGTGTTACGAGGAAACACGTTCATGTGCGCTGCATACCGCGATGCTGCATGAACAGGGTTTTGTCGTCACCCCGCCCCTGGCCGGTATCGCCACAGCGGTCATGGCTGAAAGCGGGCATGGCGGTCCAATCATTGCATTTCTGGGAGAATATGACGCTCTGCCCGACCTTGCCGCGCAGGCGGGTATCTGCCATCCCATCGCGACGGATAATGCCAACGGTCATGCATGCGGGCATAACCTTCTGGGTGCGGCATCACTTCTGGCTGCCACCGCTATCCGGCGCTGGCTTGCGACAAACAGGCTACCGGGACGGGTGCGCTATTATGGCTGCCCGGCGGAAGAAGGCGGGGCGGGCAAGGGCTTCATGGTCCGTGCAGGTGCGTTTAACGGGGTGGATGCTGCCATTTCATGGCATCCGACTGCCTTTTGTGGGGTGTTGCCCCCCACGTCGCTGGCCAATATGCGACTGGATTTTACCTTTTCCGGGCGATCTGCCCATGCAGCGGCCAGCCCGCATCTGGGACGTTCCGCGCTGGATGCGGTGGAACTGATGAACGTGGGCATCAACTATCTGCGCGAACATATGCTGCCGACATCACGCATTCATTATGCCTATATTAACGCCGGTGGCACCGCCCCGAATGTGGTCCAGTCCGAAGCCGTGGTGCGCTATTCCATTCGCACGGAAGAACTGGCTGACCTGTTCCCGCTGGTCGAACGTGTGCGGCAGGTAGCACGGGGTGCGGCGCTGATGACGGGCACGACTGTCAGTAGCCAGGTCACCGCCGGGGTTGCCAACCTGCTTGCCTGCCCGCCACTGGAAGAGATCATGCAGGACAGTTTCGAACAGCTTGGCCCCCCCGACTTCGATGCACGGGAACAGGCTTTTGCCCGACAGATTCAGGCGACCCTGTCACCTGACGACATGACTGCCGCCTTTGGGCAGATCGGCCTGAAACCACGCGACATCGCCTTGACCGATTTCATCCTGCCGCCGGCCAGTCCGTTTACCTTGAGTTCAACGGATGTGGGGGATGTCAGCTGGACCATTCCGACCGTTCAGGCGCTGGGTGCTACATGCACCATCGGTACTCCGTTACATTCCTGGCAGATGACGGCACAGGGCAAATCTGCCGTTGCACATCGTGGCATGATCCATGTCGCCAAAGCGATGGCAATGACCGCATCCCGCCTGTTCCTGTCACCTCAGGTGCTGGAGCGTGCCCGCGCAGATCACGCGCAACGTCTTCGTGAATGCCCCTATATCAGTCCGATCCCTGACGATACCCACCCACCAGTCCAGGCACGGGTCAGGCACTGATACCTGTGCTGAAAGACAGTTCAAATCGCCCACCACCGCGGAAAGAAAGGGACTTCCTGTGGACACGCGTTTTCTGGAAAGCTTTATCGCCATTGTGGAACGGGGTTCCATAGCTGATGCAGCCCGTCACCTTGGGCTGACGCCTGCAGCAGTCGCCCAGCGTATAAAGGCATTGGAAGACGAGATCAGACAGCCACTTCTGGTGCGCGCCGGACGCAGCGTAACGCCGACGGCCGCAGGACTGGGCATTATTGAAAAAAGCCGCCAGTTGATCCGCGGGGTGGAGGATCTGAAGGCCCTGGCCACGCATAACGAGTTTGCGGGCGAATTGAAACTTGGTGCAATTTCCACGGCCCTGACCGGCATCCTGCCCTTCATGCTGCGGAAGTTCCTGTTCGATTATCCAAAAATTGATCTGCATGTGACACCGGGCCAGTCAACAAAATTGTATCATGAAGTGGCCGAGGGGCAACTGGATGGCGCGATCATTGTCGAGCCACCATTTTCCATTCCCAAGACATGTGGCTGGAAACGCCTCCTGTCAGAACCAATGGTCGTACTGGTTTCCGAAGACTGCACCGAAACAGACCCCTTGAAAATCCTGAAGAAAAACATGTTCCTTCGTTATGACCGTAACCAGTGGGGTGGTCGGATAGCAGATGCCTATCTGCGTGAAACCCGGATTTTTCCAACACGACAACTGGAACTCGATTCACTTGAGGCCATTGCCCTGATGGTCAGCCAGAAGGTAGGCGTCTCCCTTGTTCCGGATTGGCTGAAGCCGTGGCCGGAAGGACTCAGAATCCGCAAGATCCCGCTACCCGATACGATGCTGCAACGTCACATTGGTGTATTGTGGCTACATGCTTCAACACATGCGAACCTGCTGCGACAGATCGTCCCGCTCCTGCAACCAAAAAATCTTAGCCCCGATCGGCATCCTGTCGTTTCATGACCATCCCGTCCAATATATATTCTTACATCATGACTCCCATATCAGACAGCCCTTCTCTGTTTCTGGTTTTTCAAGTTCGGGATTAGAGTAATCACCCATGGATACGCGCTTCCTCGAAAGCTTCCTGATTGTCGTGGAACAGGGGTCCATAGCGGCTGCAGCCCGGCAACTGGGCCTGACACCGGCAACCTTGGCACAGAGAATACATACATTGGAGCAGGAAATCGGCTGCAATCTGGTGCAACGCGACGGCCGCAGCGTTCAGCCAACCGAAAACGGACTGGCCATTCTGGAACAAAGTCGTGCCATCATTACCAGCGTGCAGGACCTATGTACGATTGCAACAAGCACGACACCTGTCGGGAAGCTGAACCTGGGTGCCATATCCAGTGCTGCAAACGGACTGCTTCCGCCATATCTGAAACTTTTTTTTGAATCTTTCCCCGGTATTGAACTTCATATTACGCCGGGTTCGTCCTCTGTCCTTCATAATGCGGTAATGGATGGTTTTATTGATGCTGCATTCATTGTAAAACCACCATTTGATATCCCAAGCACCTGTATATGGCAGACACTGCGTTCCGAACCACTGGTCGTCATCACATCGAAAAATGTCCAGGAAACTGACCCGCACGAAATCCTTCGTGATTATCCCTTTATCCGCTATGACCGCAATCAGTGGGGTGGTCGTCTGGCAAATGAATATCTTCGGCGCAACGGTATCTGGCCACATGAACGCCTCGAACTGGACTCCCTCGATGCCATCGTCAGCATTGTCAATCAAGGTACGGGCGTATCGCTTGTGCCTGACTGGGCATTACCGTGGCCTGACGGCATGCAACTGAAAAAGATATCATTGCCTGCTCCCGTTCCCTGCCGTAAAATCGGTTTTCTATTTCAACGTTATGCGCCCCGACGACGCCTGATCAACAATCTGCTGGAAATCCTGCTTACACTGCAGCCTGCCGAACAAGGCTGAACCGCTTTGCGTGGTCAGCCTTGTTCGGCAGGCTGCAATTTATCCTTACCTTATTTGTATTATATACATTGTATAATGACGTATGAGATAATTTTATATATTAATACTATACGCCATTCGCAATTTAACAGTTCACCGCGAGACAGATCTGCGGGAAGAACGCCGCGGCACAGCGGTCGTCCATGAGCCGCAAGTCTCACGCATGGGGTAAGAATGATTACAGAAATCCCCGTCTGTGCAGAGCCCGCATCGGCAATCTACCCGCTCCACCCATCGCTAATGAAATTTCAAATAAAGAAAAGTAAATTTACTGCATATATAATGAAAATAATAAGTTATAAAATATTGTTTCTTTTTCCGATAAGCATAATCGGTTGATGGTAGCCTATCACCGTTCCCTGTGTGACCTTGATTTCTCCCACATATCCTGCACACGGCGCCAGGACAGGATACAGGATGTGGTCGACACCTACAAATGCGACAATATCCCCCTCTCCTACGTCCTGACCGAGTTCAACCTCCGGCGCACTCCGTAGCGGATGGGCCAGCAGGGCAACACCCATGCAGAGACTACGGACCACCGTGCCAGAAGATGGGGCAATCGACGGTATCGACGCCATGCCGTCGGACGACGTCTCTGTCGCAACCGGAGCCATGCCAACTGGATTAAGACGCAGACGCAGTGCCATTGTGTCATCACGCACGTCCAGTTCCTGCATGCCATGGCGACGCATACGTGCGACCATATCCCACACAATATCCATCGGCATATCCTTATTTTGCATCATGACTACCGTCCTTTTTGCGCGTGTGGTCGCATTCTTCCAGATAATGAACCGATATGTCTCCTGCCCGGAAGCGCTCATCCTCCATCAGACGCAGATGCAGAGGGATGGTGGTGGGAATACCTTCGATTTCGGTCTCCCCCAGTGCGGCATGCATCTTGCTGATTGCCTCCTGACGTGAACGTCCACGCACGATGAGCTTGGCGATCAGGGAATCATAAGAACTCGGCACCACATAGCCGTCATATAGGTGGGTATCGATGCGCACGCCTTCCCCACCAGGAGGAAGCCAGTGCGTAACCTTGCCGGGGCCAGGCATGAAGGTATCGGGGTTTTCCGCGTTGATGCGGCATTCAATGGCATGGCCACCGCACCGTACATCAGACTGCGTGAAGGAAAGGGGTTCCCCCATTGCAACGCGGATCTGCTCACGCACGATATCGATGCCGGTGACCATCTCGGTCACCGGGTGCTCGACCTGAATACGCGTATTCATTTCAATGAAATAAAAAGCGCCGTCTTCATAGAGGAACTCAAATGTGCCTGCCCCCACATACCCGATCTGAGGGCACGTCGCCGCACAGAGCGCGCCAAGGCGCGTGATCTCATCCCGTGCAATGCCATGGGCGGGCGCTTCCTCGATCACCTTCTGGTGGCGGCGCTGCACGGAACAGTCACGATCACCCAGCCAGACGGCATGGCCATGCCGGTCGGCCATAACCTGTATTTCCACATGCCGAGGGTGGGTCAGGAAGCGTTCGGCATAAAGCGCACCGTTGCCAAAGGCGCGGATGGCTTCTTCCCGTGCGGTCTGGACGGCCTGTTCCAGCGTACCAGGTTCCTGCACGATCCGCATGCCACGTCCGCCCCCGCCCCCCGCGGCCTTGACAATAAGGGGATAGCCGATACGCGCGCACAGGGCACGGGTCTGCTCCATATCATCTGACAACGGACCATCGGACCCTGGCAAGCACGGCATGCCTGTTGCAATCATCGTGCGCTTGGCCTCGATCTTATCGCCCATGCGCTGCATGATGGTGGCGGAAGGCCCGATCAGCACCAGGCCAGCCTGTTCCACCGCGTGGGCGAAGGCCGGATTTTCCGACAGGAAGCCATAACCGGGGTGGATGGCATCGGCCTGTGTCAGACGGGCGGCCCGCAGTACCAGATCCCTATCCAGATAGCTTTGCGCGGCTGATGCCGGGCCGATGCAGATCGTGCGGTCACATAGGGACAGGTGGCGCAGGCTGGCATCGACCTCGGAATAGATGCCCACCGTACGCAGTCCCAGTTCCCGGCATGCCCGCACCACGCGCAGTGCAATCTCGCCCCTGTTGGCGATCAGGACCGTTTCAACCTTCCGCATGATCGATTCGCTCCACCCGGAACAGGGGCGTGCCGATCTCGACCGCTGTTCCGTTTTCACATAAAACCGCAACGATCCGGCATGGGAATTCCGCCTCCATCCGGTTCAGCATTTTCATCACTTCCAGAATGTAAAGTGGCGCCCCTTCGGTCACCTCGTCATTCACCGTCACAAAAGGCGCTTCCCCCGGGCCGGGACAGGTATAGAACTGCCCTGCCATCTGGGCCCTGATTTCAATTTGGGTTGGGAGAGGCATGTCGTTGGACGGCGTTCCTTCGTCCACCACAGGGGCGGGCGCGACAGACGCCAGCGCTTCAGTCGGCTCGCTTTCACGTACCAGCCGGATGCGTTCCCCGTTGCAGCTATAATCAAGCTCGATTACGCCCTCGGCGCGCATGCGCGCCATCAGGGCTTCAATCAGTGCGGTATTCACATATCCATCCTTGCATATGATAGCAGGCCTATACCTGCACGCCTGTGCCGTGGCGGATCGTAAAACCCGCCTCTTCCAGTTGAGTGCGGACCTTGCGCGCGATGTCGACCGCTTCCGCGTTGTCGCCATGCACGCATATGCTATCGATGCGGGTCGGCAACAGGCGGCCGGAAACCGTCTCGATCGCGCCTGCCTGTATCATCCTGACCGCGCGCGTGGCGGCAAAATCGGCATCATGCAGGACAGCACCCTTTTCCTTGCGTGAGACGAGATGCCCGTCTTCCGTATAGGCACGATCGGCAAAAATTTCGGACAGGACCGTCATGCCGCGCTCACGCCCTATGGTTTCCAGATGGCTCAGCGCTATGGCCATAACTGGCAGGTCGGGAGCGACGGCCTTCAGGGCATTGAGAATGGCATGGGCGACCTCGGGATCCTTTTCCGTCAGGTTACCCAGAGCGCCGTGTGTTTTGACATAGGCGAGTTCATGCCCGGCATAGGCCGCCATGCTCCGTGCGGCCCCGACCTGATAGGCCACGATCCGTTCGATTTCAGGTAGGGAAAACGGTATGATCCGTCGCCCGAAACCCCACAGGTCGGGAAAACCCGGATGTGCCCCGATCGTGACGCCCTTGCGGCGGGCTTCGGCAAATGTATGGGCCATTGTATTAAAGTCACCACCATGAAATCCACAGGCTACATTGGCCGAAGATACGATGGAAAGCATCGCATCATCATTCCCGATCTGGTAATGCCCCCAGCCTTCACCAAGGTCGGCATTGATATCTATGAACCTGTTCATCCCGGTTTCCTTATATGTAAAAGGCCGCGACCTCTTGCTCCAGTTGATCCAGCATCGCGCGCTGTTGCCGCAGTGCCGCAATTGCCGTGTCACGCCCTACCTGTTCAAAGCGGACACGCCCCTGAATGGGTAGCTGCGCCAGCAGGTGCAGGTCTGCCTCGATGACCGTGCCGATCTTGGGGTATCCCCCGCAGGTATTGGCATCAAGCATCTGCACGATAGGCTGGCCGCTAGGGGGCACCTGTATGGTGCCTGGCACGATGCCGTGTGAAAACAGACTCAGTGGCCTGTGCATATGCAGTTCCGCACCTTCCAGCCGATAGCCCATGCGATTGGCGCTGCTGGAGAGGGTCCAATCCTCAGTCACGAACCGTTCACGGGACCGGAGTTGGAACTCATCATATTCCGCAGCGGGCAGGAACCGGACCGTCACGCTGTCCTGCTGCGGCAGGAGCGTGTAGCCTGGACCGGCCCCGATACCACCGACAGGCAATGCCGCCTCAGTCCGTCCTGCAGGAAAGGTTGCGATCCTGTCGCCCCGCTTCAGTCCTCGCCCGTCAAGGCCGCCAAAGCCCCCCTTTATATCAGTTGCCCGCGCCCCCAGCACACACGGCACATCCAGTCCGCCCGCTATCGTGACATAACTCCGGCATCCGCTGCGTGGAGACGTCAACGTCAGCACCTGCCCAGCCCTGACACTCACCACCCACCATGGGGGAACGGGCCTGCCATCCAACGTCGCGTTGCAGTCAGCCCCGGTCACGGCACAGATGGTGTCGATCTCGAAACGCAGACGGAAGGGATAGAATACGACTTCGATCCCCGCAGCATTACGGGCATTGCCCACCAGTATGTTGCCTGCCGCCAGAGCCATGCCATCCATGGCTCCACCGATCGACACCCCTAGTGTCAGGGCATGTGTGCGACCCGCATCCTGAATGGAATTGAGCTGCGCACTGGTCAGGATTTCGATCATGCAGGGCAGTCCTTGCGGCTGTCATGAAAACGCACGATATCGCCCAGATGAAGCAGGAGCGGATCCTGCCGGTGGGGGGAAAACATATCCAGTTTCGTACGTCCCATAATGTGCCACCCAGAGGGCGCGGCACAGGGCATGATCCCCGCATGGCCACCACCGATTACGACCGCGCCCTGCTCAACCTTAAGCCGCGGTGAATGCCGGCGGGGTATGGCGAGGCGACTGTCCAGACCGGTCAGGTACACAAAGCCAGGCATGGCCCCGATTGCGGCAACGCGATAGGTTCCCGAAGCATGCAGGGCAATCACTTCATCTTCCGTCAGACCAGTCCGCGACGCGATTTCGGGCAGATCCTCACCAAAGGTTCCTCCATAATCCACCCTGACATCTATAACGGCAGGAGGCGTATCATCAGCGACGGCCTCGGCCCACAGGATGCCGAGCTTCTGGCTGACCTTCTCCCCGTCGGTCACGAGTGGATCGAAGGTAACCAGCAGGTTGTTCACCCCCGGTACGGCCTGCGTGCACCATTCACTCGCACCAAGCGTGCGGGCCATGGCCCATATACGCGCCTGCACGGCTTCATCAAAGGCGCCTTCAGCCATATCCAGTAACAGGCCGCCCGTGCCTGCCATGCTTATTTTCAAGATCCAGCTCCCTGCTGCACTTCGTTGCCTGCGCGGTCACGGCCTGCCGCTGCATGGAACATCTGCCTTGGTCCCAGCCATGCCGTCAGTGCACCAGCCAGCACAATGCAGGCCGTAACATAAAAAACCGCATGGAAATTACCAGTCGCCGCGACAAGATAGCCCGTCGCGACCGGGGCAAGGATGCCGATCCCGTTGCTGAAGGTCAGCATGAACCCTGTAACGGACCCCAGGTAGTGCCGCTCGACCAGCAGTTCGGCCAGTAGCGCCATATTTGTCCCGAGTGCTGCAATGATCGCCCCCATGGCAAGAGACAGAACCCCCATGATTTCCAGCGCCGTGGTGCACAACGGCAGCGCGGCCACAACCATCACCAGTGACAGGAAAAACGCGACGACACGCCGTCTTGCGCCGATCCCGTTCCCCGAACGCGCCAGCACCCATTCCCCCGCCCTGCTGCCTGCCATCGAAAGACAGGCTGCGGCAAGATAGCAGATGGCCGTATTGGCGCCGGAATGGAGCAGATCCATATGCAGGGTGCTCACCAGATAGGTCGGCACCCATGTCATCATGAGAAAATTGGCATAATTGCCCGTACACTGGGCACCTACCACACACCAGAAGGAACGGCTGCGCAACAGTGGACGCAAGGATAGACCCATCCCTCCCGACACACCGCCGGCCAATGTGGACGATCGATCATGGGCAGGATAGGCCACAAACCATGCGGCAGCCCACAGGCATCCCACGACACCGAGCACGACAAACGCCACGCGCCAGCCATATTGCATGATAAGCCAAGCCCCCACCGCAGCCCCTGCGGCCAGGCCGATCTGGATACCGCATGTGAAAGCCGTCATCATTATGCTGCGCTCTTGTACCGGGGACCAGGCATCGACCACCTTGTTGCCGAGGGAAAACGTCGCGGCTTCCCCCGCGCCCAGCAGGACACGGGCGATGAGGAACTGCACCAGCGTGCCCGACAGCGCCCCGAGGATCATGGCGACAGACCACAGCACGACGGAAAACATGCCCACCACCCGGGGACCGAACCGGTCAAGCAGAAGGGCGGCAGGCAGGTTGAGGATGAAATACGACCACAGGAAACTGGATAGCACCCACCCCACCTGTGTCGTGGACAGACCGAATTCCTGACCGATCAGAGGCATGCCCGCGGCCAGCACCGCCCGGTCGCCATAACCGATAACACACATCAGGACCGTCATGGCGTAAATGACAAAACGGTAGCCTGGAACCACGGAGGAATTATGCACGGACTGCTTCATTACGAAATGGAAACCCCAGATATCAGAAATTGAGCGCCGTCTTGACGTAGTACATACCGCCGTTGAAACCGTAAGGTGAATAGAAGGGATATTTGTATGCCCCAAACAGCGGCCCGGAAATGGAGGACGGCACCCGTGTCGGATATTTGTTGCCAAGATTATTCGCCCCGACCGCGACTGACCACTTCGGCAGGACCTGATAACTGACCTCCATATTGGTCAGGAACGCGGGGTTGACCTGCATAGGGACCGAAGTCGGGCTGGCGAGGAAAGTCATGGAGCCATAGCGCATTTCCTGCACGAAGACCGACCATTTGCCATATTTCCAGTTAACGCTCAGGCTCTCGCGGTTCTTAGGGGCGGAATGCAGCATCATTTCTTCCGCATAATTATTAAAGGTGGACAGCCCGTGGCTGGCCAGTACGGACGGTGTTGCATTGTAGCTGCGTATTTCGTTATCCGAGAAGTTAAACCCCATGGCGAAACGGAAGGTGCCGTAACGGGGTGTATGCAGCGTGTAGTCGGCATTGAAATCGCCGCCGAATGTCTGCGTATTGACGGGATTGGTATAGTACGAAGCATAAGTCACGCCACTCAGCCCTGACTGCGCCAGTGCCTCCGCCACGTAACTGCCGCCAAGGGTCGTCGTACTGGCCAGTCGGTCGTTGATGGCAATGTAGTACAGATTTCCGGTCAGATGGAAATTGTCCACCGGGGTTGCATCCACGCCAATGCTGTAATTGCGCGAATATTCGCCTTTCATGTTGCCACCACCGAGTGCACGGGTTGCCGCACTGTTAGCAGGTAGCTGATCGATCGAATATCCGGCGAAGGGTGCGTTGTAAAAATAATACATTTCCGCCAGCGTGGGGGGACGGTAGCCAGTATTGATGCTGGCCCGGATGGCCCAGCGTTTGTTGAAATTGTAGCGCGTCCCGATGGAGCCGGTCTGCACTGTTGCCAGGTTGTTGTAGCTGACCGAGCGTCCGCCAAGGGTCCATTCCCATTTGTTGGTGACCCAGAAATCAAGATTTATGGAACCGTCGAATACGTCACGGTTCTGGTTGGTTACCGCGGCCGGCACGTTACCAGCATGATCGGTTGCCCCACGTCCGTAATAGGATAGCGGGTCGCCACCCGTCATCTGGAATGTATCGTGACGGTATTCCCCGCCAAAGCGAAGGTTGAGCGGCTTTGGCAGGAAGCCGGTATCGAACGAGCGCGAACCGCGCAGGCCTGCCGTCAGCTCCGATGTAATGGCCTTGCCATCATAGAAATCGGTCGGACTGGCGTTGCCCAGGGAAACGTTGTCGGAATGAATTGTGGAATAGGTCTGATCGTCACGACCATAGGTTACATACGCATCCCATGCAAAACCAAATTTACGGGCCTTGATGCCATTGTCGGTTTCAAAATCATACTGATCCATCGCGATATAGGGCTGTGAACCATTGGGGTACAGATAGGGGTTTGTCAGGCTGTCCGCCTCACTGCGATAGGTTTCGGCCACATTGGAACGACGATGGGAGAAGGTCGATGTACTGTAAAAATTGATGTTTTCCGCCAGCGGGATCGACATGTTGGCGCTCATCGTCTCCAGCGTGGACTTGGGTATGCCCAACATGCGCTGCACATCCCGGTCCGCCGTGGCGTTGCGCTCAGGGTCGGTAAAGAGGGTACCCACGTAATCGCCCGTACGCGTGGTGGGAAGCTGGTGCGTAACCTGTGCCGCAAGATCAAGATAGCCGCCACGATGGCCCAGCGCCATGTTATAATCCGCTGATCCGTCCAGTGCCTGCCCGTCGCCCGCGTAATAGCCACTGTTCTTGAAATTGATGGAACCGCCATGCGTTGTATGCTTGAGGACGATGTTGACGGCGCCCGCCAGCGCGTCCTGCCCATACAGCGCCGTAGCACCTTCCGTGATCACCTCAATATGGTCAATGGCGGAAATGGGGATGAGGGAGATATCCGCCGGATCGGTACCCCAGTTCGGACCGGCATTAGCGTTGAAGTTCGCGCCAACATGCCGCCTGTGTCCGTTGACAAGAATAAGCGTGTCATCCGCCGATTGACCACGTAACTGCATGGTCTGTACAAAACCGTTATTACCCACGCCCGCCTGCGGCGGTGATGTAATGGCCGGGTTTGCCTGTGCCAGCGCCTGCATGACGTTGGTCTGACCGGTAGCAAGAAGCTCAGCCCCGCTGACGACCGTAACCTGTGTCGTACTATGCCGGGCGGTGGCGGGCGACAGGACCGAACTAGTGGACGTGCCGCTTACCTGGATTGTTTCAGGATGATCGGCTACCGCATGGTTGATTACCCGGGCGGCCGACTGTGTCCTGGTCGTGTGCTGGCTCCGCGTGGATGCGCTGCTGGACGGAATGGTGGAGGCCGTCTGGGCCTTCCCTGCCGCCACCAGGAGCATGGGCATGCCAAACGCCACACCTGCAAGCAGATACAGCCTATCTTTTCTCATTTTATCCATCTGTCGAAAATCCTTGCTGCAAAGAAACAATCATTTGCGCCCGTCTTTCGTAGTCCGCTCAGGAACCGGACAGCCTCTTATGGCCGTATAGTGGATGATTTATATATAAATTACACATGTTATGCGACGATAACAAAACGTTCCGAAATCGCAAATTCTTTTTGGTCTACTTTCTTTGTTTTTTTCTTATTTATTGAAATAAAACAATTTTTTGTTCATTCATATTGACATAAAGACCCCATTCTTTCCCTCATGCGTAAATCACAAGGATAGAAGAGTCCTGGCGTCATGCTGGCTGATGACAGAAAGCCAGCGAACTCATGTTCAATTTATATATGGAATATAAAGATAATGATACCGATTCCGAAACAACATAATTCCATCCCGAAGGGACGAAGCCATCGGATAATAAAAAAACCTTTCCCAACAATGACATGATATGATGCAAAAAAGAAACAGTCGTATTTTTTATGTCTCTGCAGCAGATTTCATGACGATTTCGGACCGGACAAGCCATACTGAAAGCAGCCCACCCAGAATCAGACCTGCCGCGCAGATATACCAGGTGGCATCGAAGCTATTCGTAGCAGCAACAATATATCCCGTCGCGATAGGGGCAATCATCCCCATGAAGTTACTGAAGGTCAGTGTAAGTCCGGTAACGGTACCAATCTTGTCATGCTCACGCAGCAGATCAGCCAGCAGCGCCATGTTCGCTCCATTGCCCGCAATCATGCTGCCTAACGAAAATGCGATCAGGGCCACCACTGCCGATGTTGCATGCACAAAAGGCAATAACCCGATCAGGGCCGCACACCCGAAAAAGACACATACGACAAGACGCCGTGCGGCGAGACCTGGATACCGGCGCACAATCCAGCGTTCACCCACCGCACCACAGACAATGGCAACAACAGCCGCAACTGCGTAACAGGCCGTGCCATTAAGCGCCGCATGCAGTACGTCTACATGAAGCTGCTTCATCAAAAACAGCGGCAACCATGACATAATCAGGAAATTCAGGTAGTTGCCGCAACACTGAGCAATAACAATGGCACAAAAAGAGCGGGAAAGGAAAAGCGAGCCCACTTCACGCACCCAAATCACGCCCCTGCCTGGCGCTTCCTGCCCGGCAGGAAGCACCCCCCGGCAGGCCACGACCCAGCCCGCCGCCCACACGAACCCCAGCGCACCCAGAATGATGAATTCCATTCGCCAGCCGAACCATCCGATCAGCCAGGCCCCCGCGATCGTTCCGCCAGCCAGCCCGGCCTGCATGCCACAAAGGATGACCGTCATGATGATACCGCGCTCTCCAACCCGGGCCCACTGTCGGACAATACTGCTGCCAAGGCTGAAGGTAGGGGCTTCACCAGCCCCCAGCATGATGCGTGTCAGGATGAACTGCAGTACATTGTGTGCGAAACCGCCCAGCATCATCGCGATAGACCAGAATCCTACCGCCAGCGTACCCACGATGCGAGTGCCGTACACATCCAGCATGATGGAAGATGGCAGGTTCAGTACGACATAAGAAAACAGGAAACTTGATGAAATCCACCCGATCTGCACGGGCGTAAGGACAAATTCCGTCTCGAGTGCCGGCATGGCAATGGAAAGAGCAGCCCGATCACCATAATTGATGACATACATGAGAAAGACCATGCCAAACAGCAGATACCTATAGGTGTCGGAACCAGTACGCTCTGCCCTATCGCCAACCGTGCCTCTAAG
>NZ_JBXAYQ010000051.1:0-19636 GCF_057359305.1 Komagataeibacter ossonobensis
AAGTGGGGTATCCTTGGCCTGATGAAGTCGGCGGCACTGGAGCTTGGGCGTTACAATATAACATGCAATGCTATTCTTCCGGGCCTGGTTGGAACTGCGCTCACTTATAACGAACAAAGATTCCGGGCCGCGATAGCGCAGTCAAATAAGGCAGTTTCGGCGTATCCTACCGCTCAGGAAACATGGGACGCCCGTGCGCCGACCGTTCCCCTTGGCGTAGGCTGGCTCCAGCCTGAAGATATCTCGCCTATGGCCGTATTTTTGGCATCGGACGCAGCCGCACTTGTGACCGGCGCAGAAATGGCAGTTACCGGGGGAGATGCTGCAAAAGTAAGCTAGTGCTGACCGACTGGGCGGTTCCGAGTATTGGGTGCCGCCCAGTAATACCCATATCACCCGAGAGAGTCTTTAAGTTGGCGCGCCATGAAATTAATGAAACTTTTTACTTTTGGCGCAACAACTTTCTTGGGGGGATAAACTGCCCAGATGGCCCGTTCCGCTCCCGGGGCTAGAACCCACTCGAATTGCTCGAGAACCCGTACGAGTTTTCCTGCTTTTATGTCTTCCCCAATCAACCAACTTGGCAAAAGTGCCAGACCAATCTCGCTCAAAGTCGCTTCAAGAAGAGCTTCGGAATCATTTGCTTTCACAGCCCCGCTCACGGACAGCTTTTCGAACTGAGCCTCTGGCTTGCCACAAGGCCTAAAATACCATGCACTTCCTGCCTGGACGGTAAAAAACAGGCAACTATGATTTGTCAGATCCCCAGGACAGACAGGCAGACCTGCGCGTTTTATATAACCAGGGGCAGCGACAAGAATTCGTGACTGACCAGCCAGCCGCTTTGCGACAAGGGTAGAATCAGGGAGCGCACCAATACGGATCGCAACATCGGTACCGCTTTCTATTAGATCAACCGTGGCATCCGTTAATGTTGCGTCAATGCGGATTTCCGGGAACGATGTCAGAAAGGCCGACATATGTGGCATCACATGCCGTCGGCCGAAAGCGGCAGGGACATTTATGCGTAATATGCCTCGCGGCGAAGAATTGTGTAAGGTTACTTCTTCGCGGGCGATATCTAGGTCACCAAGGATACGACTGGCCCGTTCCTGCAACAAGGCGCCGGCCTCGGTCAGGTGAAGACCACGTGTCGTACGGTTGAATAGCGCGACGTCGAGGTCTGCCTCCAGCCGGGAGATATGGCGTGATACCGTTGATACCTCCATGCCCTGTTCAGCAGCAACCCCAGAGAAGCTTCCTATCTGGGCAGAACGAAGGAAAACGCGCAACGCAGTAAAATAGTCCACAACCTGCTTCCCCAAGAGATAACAGGTTCTTTCATATCGACATATAAGGGGGCCATACAATTACGTATCCCCAAAATAGGGAATAGGAGGATACCAGCATCAGCGTCTCACCACCATCGCGATACCCCCTGCCCGGAGACGCCTGAATAGTCTGTTGTAACGCCCAACATCATGGTGCCCATCGCGCGGAATACGCCGGATGGTCGCGACCTGATCATGGCCCGGTGGAGCATGCCCACGCCGCCGGGATACCTGAAAGCCCACAGGGTCGATCGAGGCGTGACCAATAATATCCGCAATCCCACTTCGACCTGACGGAAGCGTTGTGAAGGTGTGGCGCATCACTGCCTGGTGCCTCTCACGGCCTTTTCCGAACCGAAGCGCCTGCCAGAGAGCCCAGCAGACCCGTCTGGTTTACACGCATGAATGCCGGACGCTGGTGGTGGAGACGTCATTGGAGGGCGAACGCTCCGGCCGAGTTCGCGGCCGGAGTTGAGAATATAACGGCTGCTCTGGCACTGTCCGGAAGCCACTGATCTTTGAAATCGAATATATCTCAGGAATTCTCTACCTCCTCGCTGTGTGTACATGTTATGATGACACAGAGGGAGGAGACAATGAGCCAGCATCTTTCAGATAACGCACCATCCCCACAGAAAATCGGTGTTCGAGAATTTCGAGGAAACCTGACAGTTTATCTGCGTCAGGTCAGACAAGGCAGCACGATCCTTGTTACATCTCACGACCAGGTCGTGGCTGAACTGCGGCCGCCTGCTCCTTCCTATCGTCCCCGTCGTCAGCCAGGAGTCCTTCGAGGGCGAATCAGGATGAGCGAAGATTTTGATCAGACACCGCCGGACGTTCTTGAAAGCATGGAACGCGACCTGTGAAGGTTCTGCTCGATACGCATGCGTTGCTCTGGTGGCTTTCGGATTCTGATCGGCTAGGAGATAATGCACGGGAAATCATTGCGGATCCGGCCCATGATATTCTGGTGAGTGTCGTGTCATTATGGGAGATTGCAATCAAAATCCGTATCGGAAAACTGGATGCGGATATAAACGATATTCTGGCAGCAATTCCTGGCGAAGGCTTCTCTCTGCTGCAAATACAGCCCGAGCATCTGAAGATTCTTATGTCTTTGCCTATGCATCATCGTGATCCGTTTGACCATCTTCTAATGGCGCAGGCGCAAGCTGAGCATGCCACCTTTCTTTCAGAAGACGGACAAATGGATTACTATTCTATTAAAATAATCCGTTGTTCCTGAGAATGTGAACAGAACAGCCGAGGATCTGTATCGATGTCCATTCGCCACAGAGGAGAGTTGCTGCATCGGAAGAACAATGTCTATTATTTGAAAGAATTGGCGAGCATTCGGTGAGCATATTATGTTTTCTTGGCTAAAGCGTATTTTCAGCGGATCTGAAATTCCGGATACGACCAATGTGGCGACCAGGAAAGAGACTACTGCCTCGTCATCTACGCACGCTTCCTCATCCCATGCCCAACATATATTTCCCAATGATGAGGCGAAATTAGTATTGCATGGACAATCCCGGAGCCACAAGAAGAACGATGCGCACTGGGTCCCTCCCGGTGAAAAAGTCACGATCCATGGCTTCGAGATAACTGATGGCATGGTCTATGTCGGCAACTTTTTGTCTGCAGCGCCGGATGGAGGCTGGCGTGCCGACACTCCAGCGCCCTGCCTTATCAGACCATCGCTCAAGATCGCGGCCAGAGTGCCGCAAACGAACCTGGATCTGGGTTATTGGTCCTCATATACTGACATCACGCCCAATCAACGATTGGCTTACCTGCATTGGCTGGCGAGCGGAAAATCCGACACGAGCTACCCAATGGGCTATCCCTTCCTTTATTTTTATGGGCTTGAACGTCGCTTGGTAGCCGATACGCCTTCAATGGCTGAAGAGGCGTTGTTGATGGCCGAAGTAGAACGCCTGCGCAGCCTCTTCGAACATAATGGTTCTTTTGCAAACTACAGCACTGAACTGCTCAATTTCATTGAAATGCGACAAACCTTGACCGATATGCAAAGATTGGGGGCATGGAAACCGGATGTCTCAGCTTTGGGAGACCACATGTCTCCCTTACTTCGGGTCAAATTAAGTCTGCATGCGTTGCAAGGCATTCCGCTCGACTTCGATCTCGCCATGGCAGGTATTCTGTCTTTGCCCTCTCACTTAACCGGTTTATGGCCACGCATGGCAATGACACGAGCGCGTCCGGAGTTCATTGAACTCACGCGACATCGTTTTAATAAGAAATTTCCTGACGGTGTGCGGCTCAAAGATAAAAAAAAGAGCCGACTTGATCTGAGCTATCGAGCGGCAAGTCAGTATCTCCATGTCTCGATCAAGTTTGATGGCTTCGATCGCCTTCCTGATCCAGCGCAATTGACATGGACCAAAATGATCAAGCTCTGCGAAGGGGCCCGTGAGGATCTGACTCCATTTGCCAAGGTCATCGGCAAGGAACGTGAACGTGTCGACAGTATGGCTGCCGCCTTGATGCTGCCCGTAGAACTTGGGGAAAGAGAAACCGTTCGTGCTTTCAGAGCCTGGCTGGACGATCTGCCCCGGCCTGTTGCCGATGTGCCGCTTAAGGAACTGGGTCTGCGATGCTTTGGTTCTGGCAAGGGGGCCACGGGTCTGCGGCAAGCGCGCGACATGTCCGCCATGCTGGCACGCCTAGGTTACGGCATGGAACCGGATCCAACCTATGGTGGGAACAAGCCAGGCGAGAATATAATCTTATTCTACGCTGGCGACGCCCAGGATTCCCTGATACCTGTCGGTGACAACTTCCGCATCGCTGCCGTGGTCATGACCGCCATCGGCCCGGCAGCAAAAAACCTGACCTTGGGTACAAATCTGGTCAACGATCTCACCACACACCTGCAGCTTACCCCGCCTGAAACAAAACGGCTGATAGCCCGCCTGCGCCTGCTTCCGCCGCGCTTGCCAACGCCTGGCCGCCTCAAAGCCATCGTTGATAGTCTGGAGTCCGGGCAACAAACCATAGTCGCCACGCTGGCAGCTTCTGTCACTGTAATGACAGGTGAAACCGACCAAGGCATGATGGTGGCTCTTGAGCGGCTTTACGAAGCCTGTGGTCTCGATCGACGGGAACTCTACGCCACCTTGCATCGGGTTACGGCTGCCAGGGCATCCTATACCGCGGAACCGATCGTGGTCGAGGATGGCAGGTCACAGGGAGGCGGCCATCGAATTCCAGCACCGCCTTCGAAAGCGAAACCTGCTGACGGTATCATCATTGATATGGGGAAGGTCGGCACCATCCTGCGCGAAACGAGGGCGGTCGAGAAAATCCTGGCACCAATCTATGAGGACGAGACTTCTGAAATTCCAAGTCCGGCAGTCGTTGCACCCACTTTGGAACAGGCAACGCGCTTCGCCGGACTTGGTGCGGAGCAGACGCGACTGCTTGAGATCCTGGTCAACCAAAAGGAGTGGACACGCTCCGGATTTGAGGCCAAGGCACACGAACTCGGGTTGATGCCAGATGGCGCACTCGAAGCCATCAACGAATGGGCCTATGATACTTTCGATGAAGAACTCATTGAGGACGGCGACCCTTTGATCATCAATATGGCGCTCCTTGCTGACGCGCCGGGAGCAGCATCATGACCAACCTTGGTATTGCAACCTCAGACGGGGCGCGCACTGCGGAGAAAATCAGGCCCAGAGACCGCGATAGCGTCATTCAGGCGCTTCGCGCAGGTGTCGTGCCACGGTCAGGCATCCAATTAGTGCAGGTCGGTCGCGCGGGCGAAGTCAACCAGGTGGTGCTGGACGTCAAACGCATCGCGGACGGTGGTTCTGCTGTTCGTTTCATCATTGGCGACTACGGTGCAGGCAAGACTTTTTTCCTTAATCTGGCGCGCTCCATTGCCATGCAAAGCAAGCTGGTCGTGGCGCATGCAGATTTATCGCCTGATCGTCGCCTGCATGCCAGCGGCGGCCAGGCTCGCAGCCTTTACGCAGAACTCATGCGTAACATGGCCACCCGCACCAAGCAGGATGGTGGAGCGCTTGCAAGCGTAGTCGAACGTTTCATCATAGAGACACAGGCTGCTGCCAAGGCTTCGGGTCGCAAGGTTGGAGACGTTATCCAAAAAAGACTGCTTCCCATTCAGGAACTCGTTTCCGGCTATGACTTTGCAACCGTCATCGAATGCTACTGGCGAGCTTTCGAAGAAGGTAGCGAGAGCGGAAAGGCTGCGGCACTGCGCTGGCTCCGTGGCGAATACACGCTCAAAACCGAGGCCCGGGAGGCGCTCGGCGTACGCTCTATCATCGATGATGCCTCGGTTTACGATTACCTGAAAGTCATGAGCCGCTTCGTGACCCTGGCAGGCTATTCCGGCTTTCTGGTCATGTTCGATGAATGCGTAAACCTCTTCAAGCTGGTCAGCGCCCAGTCGCGCAATGCGAACTACGAGCAGATTCTCCGTATCGTGAATGATGTGCTTCAAGGTTCGGCTGAATCCCTCGGCGTCTATTTCGGGGGCACCCCCGAATTCCTGATGGACAGCCGCCGGGGCCTTTACTCTTACGAAGCGTTGCGATCCCGTTTGGCTGAAAACAGCTTTGCCCGAAATGGTCTGGTTGATCTTTCCGGCCCGGTCATCCGGCTTCAGAGCCTGACACCCGAAGACCTCTACATTCTGCTTGGCAGGTTACGGCACGTCTTTGCCTATGGTGACCAGAATCGTTATCTGGTGCCGGATGAGGTTTTCAAAGCCTTCATGACTCATTGCAACCAGAGGATTGGCGAGGCTTATTTCCGTACACCGCGTAACACCATCAAGGCTTTTCTCGACCTGCTTGCCATCCTGGAACAGAATTCACAGGCGCAGTGGCAGGATCTGGTGGACCAGGCTGAAGTCGCGCCTGATACGCCCTTGGCGGGTGGCGATATTGTCGAGGTCGACAATAAAGATACGCCTGGTGGGGCAGGCTCTTCGACGATCGGCTCCGCTCAGGCCTCTCCCGATGATGATCTGGCGGACTTCAAGCTTTGAACGACGCGCCGCCCGACCCACTCGGGCAAACTTCCGGTAAGGGTGCATCGACGGCTTTCGATCTGTTGCACGAGCAAATCCGGCGCTGGATCTGGCGTCAGGGATGGACAGAGCTTCGTGATATTCAGGAACGATCCATTCCCGTCCTTCTGGAAGGACAGCAGGATCTCATCATCGCGGCCGGGACCGCAAGCGGAAAGACCGAGGCGGCCTTCTTGCCAATTGTTTCGCGACTGGCAGCAGATGAACGCAAACCCGGTGCCGGCTTCGAGGCCATTTATATCAGTCCTTTGCGCGCACTGATCAACGATCAGTTTGGTCGCATGGAGACACTTTGCGAAGAAGTGGAAATTCCAGTCTGGAAATGGCATGGGGATGTAGCCAGCAGCATCAAGGAGCGTGCACGCAAGCGGCCCCAAGGGATATTGCTGACCACGCCAGAAAGTCTGGAGGCCATCCTTGTTCGACGGGGAAATGAGGCGAAGCGTCTGTTCGCTGCGCTAAGTTACATCGTGGTTGACGAAATGCATGCCTTTATGGATGCAGAGCGCGGACGCCAACTTCAATCGCTGCTCAATCGTATCGAGATCGCCGCCGGACATCGGGTAGTTCGCGTAGGCCTTTCGGCCACCCTGGCCGACATGAGAACCTCTGCGGCTTTCCTACGGGCATTGAATGCGGATGGCGTGGAGATACTGGAATCTGAAATGGGCAGCCAACCCCTGAAGCTCCAGCTTCGCGGCTATATACAGCCGCGCCTGAAGCAACGGGGCGACAATTCAGACAAGGGCGAGGTCGCCGAGCGCACGGCAGACATGGAGATTGCAACACACATCTTCAACACGCTCCGGGGGCATCGGAGTTTGATCTTTGCCGGCTCACGACGGAATGTTGAACTTTATACCGCAAGGTTACGTGGCCTTTGCGAGACATTGGGCGTGCCGGAGGAGTTTTTCGCTCATCATGGCAGTTTGTCGCGTGAGCACCGTGAGGAAGCTGAACGAAGGCTGAAAGAAGAAGATCGACCAGGTTCCATTGTCGCAACCACGACCCTCGAACTGGGCATCGATATTGGCCACATTGATGCTGTAAGCCAAATCGGGCCGGGACATACTGTTTCAGGCATGCGCCAGCGACTAGGACGTTCCGGTCGTCGTGCAGGACAATCCTCGGTAATGCGGGTTTACACCACCGAGATGGCGATCGACGAGCGCATCCATCCCATTGATGCTATGCGGCCAAGCACGGTGCAGACCATAGCCATGCTCAATCTCATGCTGAGGCGCTGGAATGAACCGCCTCAAATTGGGCGGCTCCACCTCTCCACGCTGATACAGCAAATTCTGGCCCTGATCGCTCAACACGGTGGTCTGACAGTCAAACAGGGCTGGAACCACTTGATCGAGAGTCGGGTATTTCCTGAAATTGATCAGGCCCTCTACATTGATGTGCTGCGGCGAATGAAGCATCCGGAAGTCCAGCTTATTGAGCAGGCGCCAGACGGGACGCTTTTGCCAGGCGAAGAAGGTGAGCGGGTCATCAATGACCGTGGGTTCTACGCCGTATTCATGACGCCTGACGAGTTCAAGGTTATCACGGATCGCGGACGGAACCTCGGTACGCTGCCGGTCGATAACCCCGTGATGCCGGAACAACTCATTATCTTCGCTGGACGGCGGTGGCAGATAATCGAGATCGACAATCGACGCCGGGAAATTCTGGTCACACGAGCTTATGGCGGCGTGCCGCCTGAATTTGGTGGCGAGGGCCTGCCCCCGGCTGACGAAGTCGTGGCAGAGATGCGCAGGGTTTACGAGAACATCGCTATTCCCCGCTTTCTCGACAAGGCAGCACTTGAGTTTCTTACTGAAGCCAGAGAGACGTTCGATCATCTTGGACTGCGCCATGCGAGCCTGCGACGACATGAGGACGAACTCCTGCTTTTCCCTTGGGTCGGCAATCGGGCACAACTGGCCTTCGTGCTGGCGCTTGCCTCTCATGGCGTAATGGCTAATTCGGAAGGTATCGCGGTCACGGTTCCTGCTAAGGATGGGAGCAAATTGATTGCCGCCCTAAAAATCATTGCAGAAGGACCTGTGCCGGACGCGAAAATTTTAGCTCGACTAGTGCCGGATATGAAGCGAGCGAAATATGACGCCTATTTAGGAGACGAATTGCTGGCGCGTTGCTACGCCAGTGAGCATATCGACGCGGAACGTGTGCCGATTATTGCGGCTGACCTGCTTTCTAGATTTCCGACTGAGGTAAAAACAATTTTTGAATCCTAAATACCTTTATAATGTTTGGCGTTGACCGGAATGTATTGGAATGGCGGATACCCCGGCCCGACAACCTGCTCAAAAGTCGAAATATAATCTAACAGTCTGTCGGGTTGGGCATTTTGCGGCTGATAACGCCGAGGCTGACCCGGCTTATGCCGCCTGAAGCCGCGCCATTCTTTTGCAGTTATATGCGAGTGCAACGAGGGTCCATTCGGTCGTGACTTTTGCAAGGCTGCGCAGGCTGAATCTTCTGAAGCCCATGATGCTTTTGATAATTCCAAAGACCGGCTCCACGGTCTGTTTGCGTAGTCTGTAAACATCTCCGGCTTCTGTAGTTTCCAGCCTGTCCTTCATGGCAAGCCGCCAGGGTTCAGTTATCCGGCGTGGCTCCTTTGCTTCGGGATGGGGTCGGAAGTCGTAAGGTCTGCGGGCACAGGGCCGTCCGATGGCGACCAGCGGATCAATGCCCTTTTTCCGCAATTCCCGGACCGCCTGCCCGCTGGCGTAACCGGTGTCGGCGAGCACTGTCTCCGGGAGACCGATCGTGTGTTCCATCGACAGCACGGTGCTGGCAAAGGACGGCGCGTCCGCTGACGTGGCGACAACGCCGGTTGTCACGATCAGCTGACTGCCTTCGGCGCAGACCACGGCCTGGGCATTGTAAGCCTGCCGGAACTCGTGGGCATCCGAACGCCGCATGAGGCGACTGTCGGGATCGGTCAGGCTGATCTGCCGGTCGGGTGGTGGTTCATCATCCGGCGGTTTCGGCGCCCGGCCGCGACGCCCTGTTTTTGCGTCATGCGCCGCCTTCTTTTTCTCGTATGCCGGTCGCGCCGCCTCGGCCTGCGCCTTCGCATCTGCTTCCAGCCGGGCGCAGGCTCCGTCCAGCTTCGCTTTCAGCGCTTCCCGGCGGGCAAGCTCTTCTGGCAGGGCCTGCGGATCTCTGTCTGTGGCATCCGCGTGCTCCGCCTGGTCCATCAGTTTCGCGATATCCACCGCCAGCTGTTCGCGCAGCGCCCTGATCCGGTCGTAGCGCAGGGAACGGTATTTCGAAGCGTCGGCATCGATTTTCGTGCCGTCAATCGACACCACGCCCAGACGCAGCAGGCCCGTCTCGCGCGCCAGAAGCAGGACCTGCGCAAATGCAGCTTCAATGGCTGTCCGGTTCGTCCGGCGGAAGGTCGCAATCGTATCATGATCCGGATGCAGGTTCGCCGCCACGAAGCGCACCCCGATATCGCGATATGTCGCCCGCTCGATCCGGCGTGAGGAAAACAGCCCGTTCGCATAGCTGAAGATCAGAAGGGCCAGCATCAGACGCGGATGGTACTGTGCCTTGCCACCCGTGCGCACTGGCACGCAGAACGCATTCATCGGAACCCGTTCAACGGCGGCTACAACGAAATGCGCCATATCATCAGCCGGAAGCCACGACTTCAGATCAGGCGGCAGAAGATACGGCTGAGACCGGTCAAACGGGATGAAGCTGCTCATCTCACCACCTTACAACCTTACCCCTTCACAGGGTACCCCAACCCTGTGAGTGCTGGTTGTAATCTCCCCAAATGTGCTGGTTGAAAATTCCCCAGTTTGAGGACTGTGCGTGATCGTCATGGGGGCATGCCCCCATGACGATCACGCGGCACATTTATCCCTGCTGATGCCAAAGGAAGGGCGAGCAGGTGATAGGACTCAGGGAGGTCGTTTTGATCCAGGAACTCAAAAGACAGGGGCTCAGCATCAGCGCCATCGCGCGCCAGACAGGGCTCGATCGCAAGACAGTGAAGAAGTATCTGGCCAATGGGCTGGAGACTCCAGCCTATGCACCGCGTAAACCGGTGGCCAGCGCAGCAGAACCTTATCGAACCTATCTGTTGGAGCGGATGGCAAGTTATCCCGGACTTTCATCGCGCAGGCTGCATCGTGAAATTCGCGACATGGGATATGACGGTGCCTATTCATCGCTGACGGAATATCTCCGGCAAATCCGCCCCCCGCTGCCCAGGCCTTATGAGCGGCGCTTCGAGACCGGAGCCGGCGTTCAGGCGCAGGTCGATTTTGCGGAATTCCAGACAGTCTTCACCGGCGAGCCAGGCATCGTGCGCAAGGTCTGGTTGTTCAGCATGGTGCTGGGGCACAGTCGCTGGCTGTGGGGACGTTTCTGCCCGAACCAGGGTCTGGAAACAGTGATGCGTTGCCACATCGCCGCCTTCGAGGCGATGGCGGGCTGCTGCACGGAAATTCTCTACGATCGCATGAAGACCGCTGTCATCGGTGAGGATGATGCGGGCGTGGTGACCTACAATGCCTCGCTGGTGGCGCTTCTGGCCCATTATGGCAGCGCCCCCAGAGCCTGCCAGCCCTATCGCGCCAAGACCAAGGGCAAGGTCGAGCGACCCTTCCGCTACATCCGTCAGGACTTCTTCCTTGGCCGCAGTTTCCATGATCTCGATGACCTCAACGCCCAGTTCGACGTCTGGCGCGCGGATATCGCCAACGCGCGGGCACATGCCACCACCGGGCGGATCGTGCAGGAGCATTTTGCACAGGAGCAGCCCCATCTGCATCCATTGCCTGCCCTGCGCTACGATGCTGTTCTGAGCGTCGAGCGGCGGATCAGCCGCGAGGGGATGGTGGCGGTGGCCGGCAATTATTACAGTGTGCCTGACACTGCCCGCCGTCGCGTGGTCGAGATCCAGCACCATACACATGAAGTCCTGATCTTCGAGGAAGGGAAACTCATCGCCCGGCATCCCGTGCTGGAAGGCAAAAACCGTAAGCGGATCGAGCCAGGCCACCGCAAGGCCCCACCGGTTCAACACGCCGAGATGTTGCCGACGACACCGGCGGTGCCGATCCTCCAGCGTCCTCTGGCTTTCTACGGCGCGGTGGGTGAACGCCTGGCCAACATCAATGCCAAAGGGACCGCATGATGTCTGTCACCGAACGCATCCGACAAAGCCTGCTGGCTCTCCATATGGCACGCGCCCTCGAAACGCTTGATCACACGCTGGGCAGGCTGGAAAAGGGCGAGATCAGCGCCATCGAGGCCATCGACGATCTGCTGGCCGAAGAACTGAACCTGCGCGAGGGACGGCGCATCAGCGTAGCACTGCGCACCGCCCGCCTCATGCCGATCAAAACTATCGAGAGCTTCGACTTCTCGTTCCAGCCTTCACTCGACAGGCATCGCATCACCGCGCTGGCCCAGCTCGAGTTCATCAATCGGGCCGAGGTGTTGCATTTTCTGGGCTCGCCAGGCACCGGAAAATCCCATCTGGCCACAGCCATCGGCGTGGCCGCCGTCAGGGCCGGACGCAGCGTCTATCGCTGCTCTCTGGCAGAACTGCTCGAGGCGCTCACCAGAGCCGAACGCGAGGGGCGTCTGGCCGAGAAAATTCGCTTCTACACGCGGGCTTCGCTGCTGATCGTCGATGAAGTTGGCTACCTGCCAATCACGCCAGGTGGTGCCAACCTCTTCTTCCAGCTGGTCAATGCCCGCTACGAAAAGGGAGCGATGATCCTGACCTCCAATCGCGGTTTTGCCGAGTGGGGCGAGGTCTTCGGCGACCCGGTCGTCGCCACCGCGCTGCTCGACCGGCTACTTCACCATGCTGTCGTCGTCCACATCGAAGGTGCCAGCTATCGCCTGCGCCAGCATGCCGATCTGATCCCCGAGCATACACGGGCCCACGCCAATCTGATGCCACCGGCAGCGCCAAAGCGCCGCGGTAGGCCCCCAAAGCATGGAGCTATCGATCACCTCAATGGCTGATCACCATATCCGTGCTGGGGAATTTTCCGACAGCACATGTGGGGAATTTTGAAACAGCATTTACAAACCCGACAGACTGCTAAGGCACACACTATCACCGCTATGGTGGGGAGACGCAGATCACGGCGAGGGAAACGCAACATTGGCAATCGATGCCTCTCCCCGTCGCACCAGTTCAAGGCCAGCCACAAACGTAGCAGCAACAACCGCGCGACGATCAATGATCCTGTCCGGTCCCCTTAAATCCGTTAGGAGCATACAGTCTTCCCATATGCTGCGGAAGGTTCCGTTCGCTATTTTTTCACAGACCAGAGTCAGCGCATCTGTCACACGCCAATATGCAGGCACATTAATCCGATAGACGGGAACGGACGTCGCAACCCGCGCCAATTCCTGCTCCAGTACACTGAGACAGGCTTCCATCAGACTGAAATACGTCCCCTGCCATGCAGAAACACTGCTATCCGCCCGCGCCCCGCCCCGCGTAAAAACCGACACGCCAAGCTGCGGTCGCGCCTCCAGCCAGTCCGCTGCCGCGCGCATCTGCAACAACCCCTCGATTTGGTCCGCCGTCCGGCGTGCCTCGCTCTCGGCAACCTGCTTTTCCGCCTGCGTGGCAAACAGCAGCCGCGAGCGCAGGAATACCAGCCGGGCGATCCAGATCACCCAGTCCGCGCGCTGCATGAGTGGCGTGGTCTGGGCCAGCCGCTCCGCCTCATCCACAAACTGGGCCGCTAGGTCCGCAATGGACAAGATGCCCAGATCCAGGCGCTGCCGTTCCGCCAGATCCAGCAGCAGGTCCAGCGGCCCGTCAAACCCCTCGACATGGAACTCGGGCACCGCCGGGCGCGGCAACCGACGCGGCTGATCGCCCCAGTCTTCGTCCTTGTCAGGCAGCATCGGCGGTCTTCCCGGCATCAGCGCGCGCGTACTGCGGCCGGATGTCGAAAACCAGCTCTGGCCAGTCCGTCCGCACCCGCTCCAGCGCCTGCCACGGCGTCCATTCCGCCGACCAGAAGTTGTAGACCAGCCGCGCACTGCGGCGGGCGCGCTGGTCGCGCACGGCTTCGACCTCCACCCGACGCAACGGCAGCAGCGTGCCCCACTGTGCCTGCAGCCAGGCCGCCGCCGCGCATGAATCCGCCCCGGCTTCCAGAATGGGACCGGGCACCGGTACCAGCCGGTGCAGGTCAAAGGCACAGGCGGGCGTACCCGCCGCCTGATGCTGCAGGGCGATCCGATGCAGGCGTTCGGATGCCTGGCGCAGCAGCCGGGCCAGCGTCACCGCCTGCGCCCCCTTTGCCGCCATCGGCGCCAGCAGGCGGGCCTGTTCGTAGTCAAAATCCACCTGCCAGGGGATGATCCCCGGTCCCCGGGCCGCCACCCGGAACCGGGCCACTTCGTCTACCGGACCGCTCACCGTCAGCGTTGTCCGGATCCAGCCCGGGGCGGCCCTCATCGTGCGTCGACGCACCGCCGTCCCAACTGGGGACTCTGGCGGGGACCCGGATTTTGTCCGCCGCGTCCGGTGGGCCGGGCGGTCCGGACGTCCCAGCGCCCGGTCCAGCACGAACCGGATCCCCGGCACCGACAATGGATCCCCGACCGTGCCATGCGCATCGATCCCCCGGAACGCCGCCCCCCACCGCAATTGCGCGGCATCGCGCCAGGCCGCCCAGCTCCGCACCGGACAAACGGCCGGGTCCCGGCGGCGCCGCAACCGGCGCAACCGGTGGCGCCCGGACCGGGGCCGCAGCAGGGCAACGGTCATCCCGTCTGTCGTGTCGCTGATGTCTTCCACCGTCAGACGGGCCAGCGCCTCGGCGCCGATGTCCAGCGTAGCCGCCAGCAACAGCAAAGCCCGGTCGCGCAAGCCGGGCAGGTCGGCCCTACAGCGTCGCGCGGCGGCCAGCAGCGAAGCCGCATCGACCCCGGCCCCGGTCCGGCGCACCCGCGTAGCGGGCAGGGCGACATCGAACGCCTCGCCATTGGCAGCACACCATGCCGTCAGCGCCGCGCGATCCACCACCAGGCTCTGCCGCGGCCGTCCCGTCTTCGCCCGGGCCTCCAGCCACGCTGCCACCGCGACAGGGCCGACCGGAAAGCCGCTATCGGCTGGCTGGGTTCTGACAAAGGCGCGCCAGGAGGCCGCATAGGTCCGTGCCGTGGCAGGCGACAGGCCGGTCGGCGAACGCGCCGCCTGCAGCAGTCGGCCGGTCTCAGCCATTCTGATCGGATCCCCGGTTTTCCGCCCTAAACTCGCTGCAGGCCGACGTCGGACGGACGGCGAAAGCGGACAGCCTACCCGCCCTCAGCGGAAAACCGCGCTGCCTGACCCTGACCATATTAAGGCGTTTGTGCTTCATATAATGCGTCGTATCATGTTAACGGGTTTTGGAGAACGGAAAAGCGCCCGATTGATCTGGAAAGGCGCGGTTTCCCGGACTTTCTGCCCCCTCCCTTCCTCGCGGGGCAAAATCCGACCAATCAAAAACTTACTTCCGATAAGTTATCTTGTCGGAAGTAGATGAAAAATTTCAAAATGCCTGCTAAAATCCCAAAATGCGCCTGTTTCCGAGCCTTTTCGCCAAGCCTGTCTGCGGACTCCTTCCCTGCTGCCCCGGTGACGGTCAGGGGTCATACGCGCAGGCAACCCTGCCATGCTGAGCGACGTCCGGATCCTCGGCACCAGCAGGCAGGCGCAGGCCGCGCTGCATGCCCGTGTTGACCCCCTGACACAGCAGCGTCTGGCCGAGACACAGGATCCGGCGCGCTGGCGCGAAATCCTCTCGACCGCGCGTTTCACACCACCCCTGCCCCTGCTTCTGGCGGGCATCGAATTGCCGGACGGTAGCTATTCCCCGGATACCCCGCTTGCCCAGGACGTGCCGTATGCGTCGGCGGCCCAGCAGATGGCTCAGGACCATGTGGCCGATATCCCATCGGGGTTCGAACTGGCCATCGGGCTGGAAATCGATGATGGCACCCCCTGTTTCCTGGCCTGGTTCCGGCCGCTCCAGCCCGTAGGCTCCTGTTCCGGGACGGTAGACGCAGCGCCCCCTGCGCCCGTCGGCCAACCGGCTGCTGCCGTCGCGCAATGGTTTTCTGTCGTCTCGGCACAGCCTGTACCCGAACATGATGGCCGCCTGGCTACGGCCCGTCAGGCGGCCGATGCCTATATGCATCGCAGCAAGGCCGAGAACACGCTACGCACCTATCGCGCCGCCGTGCGGTCCTGGTGCCGATGGGCTGCCGGTCATGCCCTGCCAGCCCTGCCTGCCCGCAGCGAGGATGTTGCCGCCTATCTGGCCGACATGGCGCTGCAGGGCCGCAGGACCAGCACCATCGACCTGCATCGTGCCGCCCTGCGCTACCTGCACCACCTGGCGCAGACTGCCGTACCCACCGCCCACCCGATGGTGACCGCAACGCTTGCCGGCATCCGGCGGGAGGCAAAGGAGACCCTGCCCCGCCAGAAAACCGCGCTCACCTGGGACAGGCTAGTCCGGGTTGTCGAGGCCATCAGTCCACATGATCTGGTCGGTGCGCGGGACCGGGCCATTCTTCTGCTCGGTTTCGCCGGCGCGTTCCGGCGCTCCGAGCTTGCCGCACTGAAGGTGGAAGACATCACGGTGGACGAGGATGGAATGCAGATCCGGCTGGGCCGGTCCAAGGGTGATCCCCAGCGCAAGGGTGCGCTGATCGGCATCCCGCGGGGCCTGACCCGGAACTGTCCGGTTCGGGCGTACGAGACCTGGCTCCGGCAGGCCGGGATCACGGAAGGTCCGGTCTTCCGGCGCATCTGGTCCGCGCGGGACCGCAGGGCGGGCGCCACTCCCGTCGGGACCCCGCCCAGGATCGGGCCGCACGCCCTGTCGGACCGGGCAGTCACGGACATCATCCGCAAACGCTGCGGCGACACCCACCTTGAGGGGGACTTTGGCGGACACAGCCTGCGTCGCGGCGCCATCACCACAGGAGCAAAGGACGGGTATGATCTCCTGGAACTGAAGCGCTTCTCGCGTCACAAAAGCCTTCAGGTCGTCGAGACCTATATCGACGAAGCCAGCATCAAGGCCCGGCACCCGGGAAGATCGAGATTCTGAGCCTGTCTTGACCCCTGCCTCCAGAGCGCTTCAACTCGCCTTCAACCGCAACACGTCAGGGCGGATCAAAGAGAGGAAACAGCGTGATGGGCTCCAGAATTCTTGTTGTCGGCGCGGGTGCCGTGGGTGGGTATTTTGGCGCTCGTCTGGCCAGCGCCGGGCATGACGTGACTTTTCTGGTGCGCGAAAGGCGCCTGCAGCAGCTCCGTACCGAGGGCCTGTGCCTGATCAGTTCCGTTGGCAACGTCACCATCGCCCCCCGGATGGTGATGGCCGGTGGGATTGAGGGTCCCTACGACATCATCCTGCTCAGCGTAAAAGCCTATTCCCTGACGGGTGCAATGAACGATTTTGCGCCTGCGGTGGGACCGCAAACATGGATTGTCCCGCTTCTCAACGGCATGCAGCATCTTGATAGTCTGGCAGACCGCTTTGGCCCTGCCGCGGTCATGGGGGGGACGTGCTTTATCGTCAGCAAGCTTGATGCGCAGGGGCGCATTGTCCAGGCGGGTTCTCTCCCCCGGCTTTCCGTGGGGGAGCGGGACGGTCGTGAGACGCCAGCGACGTGCAGTATTGCGGAAACCCTGTCGGGGCCCGGATTTGAAACCGTGTGTTCCACCCACATCCTGCAGGACATGTGGGACAAATGGGTTCTGCTCGCCGCCCTGGGCAGCATCTGCTGCCTGATGCGCGGAACCGTGGGGGATGTCGCCAGCCAGCCAGCAGGTCAGGATTTTGCACAGGCGGTGATCCATGAATGTGCGTCAACGGCCGCTGCTGCCGGTTATCCCCTGCGGGATGCCACCCTGAAGAGCACTGTCAGTCTCCTGACGAAAACGGACTCCACCCTGACGTCCTCCATGTTCCGGGATCTGCTGCAGGGCGCTCCTGTGGAGGCGCAGCAGATTATTGGTGACCTGGTCAGGCGGGCACGCGTCCATCAGATCCCTACGCCTCTCCTGGATCTCACGGATCTGAATCTGCGCGTGTATGAACAGCAAAGGCATGCGTGAAGACGCACAGGGCGGACACGAGGTACCGGCGGACACATCCGCTTCATAGATCATGGCCGCCTTATTCGACGATAATTCTTCCCACATGAACAGCCGGAATGAAACGTCTGACTTGGGAGAAAGGAGATAGTCGGCTGTCATAGGGACTACCAAAAACAGGCTTTCGCAGCATTCAAATTCATGACAGGGGGTAGAAATATTCAAGTGATTTCATCCTGCACATGACAAGTATCAGGTCGGCATCTAAATGTTTTCTATAGTTAAAATGCAAGCTCCTTTCCCTGGAAGGAGCTTGCGGGAAAAAATAGGGTGTCAGCGAGCAAGTGGATAATCGGTATAGCCTTCTGCACCCTGCGAGTACCAGGTGCGGATATCGTCCTTGTTCAGGGGCAGATTGTCTTCCAGACGACGCACGAGGTCCGGATTGGCGATGAATGGGCGACCGAATGAAATGGCATCTGCAACACCGGTTGCAACTGTCTCGATCGCTTCATCGCGTGTGTAGTCCTGATTCAGAACCAGCGGCTTCTTAAACACTTCGCGGATCGGGCCATGCAGCTTGGGCTGATCGGTCTTGCCGAACGTGCCATTCGGTCCGGGTTCGCGCAGTTCAAGAAAAGCGATGTCGAGGTCGTTCAACAGCTTTGCCGCCGGCACAAAAACCTGCTTGGGATGGCTGTCGATGCAGCCCTGCGTATCGCCATTGGGGGACAGCCGTACTGACGTTTTGTCCGCGCCAATCGTTGCGATCACGCGTTCCGTGACTTCACGCAGAAAGCGGATGCGCTTTTCCGGCGAACCGCCATACTCGTCGGAACGATGGTTGGTGCCGTCCCGCAGGAATTCGTCGATCAGGTAACCGTTGGCGGCATGAATCTGCACACCGTCAAAGCCTGCCTGAAGAGCATTGCGAGCGGCGTTTTCATAATCGTCCAGGATGCGGGCAATGTCCTCCCTGGTAAGAGGACGGGCAATTTCGGGAGCCTGTTTGCCGTCATAAGTATGGAGCGCTTCAGGTGCTTTTGTCGCCGAGCAGGACACAGGCTGCTGACCCGTCACGCTGGAATGCACCATGCGGCCCATGTGCCAGATCTGGGCCACGATCTTTCCGCCCTTTGCATGGACTGCAGCGGTGATAGGCTTCCAGGCTTCTACCTGTTCCTGCGACCACAGACCCGGCGCATACGGCCAGCCAAGACCTTCGCGGCTGATACCAGTCGCTTCCGAGATAATCAGACCGGCCCCAGCGCGTTGCGCGTAATATTCGGCCATGATGGGAGTGGGTACATGCTCGCGGGTGCCCCGGCCACGTGTCAGCGGCGCCATGAGAATTCTGTTTTTTGCGTAAATGCTTCCCAGTTCAATCGGCTCAAACAGGCTGGGCATGACAGATCCTTCTTAAAAAACGCAGTTCCTAGGGATTTGGGAAGCCTCATGTGGAATACAACAGGAGGCCTACCACCTCGTCTGACTTGAGGTAGAACGCGCAGGCTGAGCATCTGAACTGGTTGCCCTGGACCTTGCCGATCTGAGCAGTGTCCGCGCATGCACCGATCAGTTGAATGAACGAACCCGCTGCGCGGGATTGGTGTGACATGGAAGTCTGTCACCACGGCGTGAGAGATCTATTTTATTTGTAACTGTCCTGATCGGGCCAAGCACTCTGGCTTTTTCCCACCAAAAGGAGCCCGGATGATGACGGAGTCCCTGTGCATTGCTGCAATCAGTCACCTTCGCCAGCGCCTGCTTGATGACATGGCGGTGCGGCGGTTCTCCCAGGGAACGCAACGCAATTACCTTCGCAATGTCGGCCGTTTCGCTATGTTTCTGGGCCGCTTAGGCGTCACGAATTGAGCCGCCATGACCACGTCGCCTTCGTTCTACTTGCTGTCATCGTCCACCATGATGACCAGTCGTCCTGCACGCATGGCCTGGCTCGCGTGGGCTATCCGCTTCCACTGACTGTCGCTCAGACCATACCGTCGCATTCACACTCTTCCCGTCCCATCAACAGGAAGAAAACATCACAGATCAAACGGGAGTACAAGCGGCATAATCCTCCCGCTTAACTGACGAAAC
>NZ_JBXAYQ010000052.1:0-19188 GCF_057359305.1 Komagataeibacter ossonobensis
TGAGCGAAATATGTCGATGCTTTCCGCCGGATCTCGTTCGCCTGACGCAGTTCGTCCACTTCACCCTTCAGCGCCTTGAGCCGATCGGCAGTTTCTGTAGAGATGCTGGTACGTTTGCCCGTTTCGACTTCCACCTTTTGGACCAATTCGTTCAGCGTATGCGCCGAACAGCCGATCTTTTCAGAAAGCGAAACTACCGCGATGGGTGCTCTCCCTCATGTCCCAGAACCAGCCGATTGCCAGAGCGGGAATTCGTTCGGCAGCATCCGCCATCCACCGCCTGTTCGTGCCAGATAGCGAAGCGCATCAGGCACATCGCGCAGGTCCGCCGCAGGCTTGCGACCGCGCTTGGCCGCTGACGGCAGAAATGGCTGAATGAACAGCCATTCCCTGTCCGTCAGATCGGTCGGGTAGAGCTTCGACCGCCTCTCCAGTGCGGCCATCCGGCCACGGCCTGCTCAGATCCATATCCCAAGCTTGAATCACGCCCAGGCCACCGCATCAACACATTCTCAAACAGGCTCTAAGTACAGGCCGAAAATCAGTAAATACTTTCTCCCAATCTCCTTACTGATAATATTCATCTATTTTTTGAATCATTTAAATCTACGTTTATTCTTATTCCATGATTTAATAACCCAGTCTGCTCCTTTTTTTCCTATTATGGGGTCCAGTATTTTACGACCTATTAATTCTGATTTGGGCAAAATACGACCATGCAGTGCGAAGCTATCTCGTTCGGCTTGAGACCAGTGTGGATGCCACCAATAAGAAATGGGTAAAAAACGCCCATGTCCTATATCGCAGGCATGAGGAATGCTTCCCAAAATTTCCTTTTCAGATGAAGTGGGTCTGGAAAGAATATTAGACATACAATCTTCCGCCATATTTTTTAGAATATCAGCGGAAAAAAGAGAAAAATAAGGTGCTATATCTGATACAAAATCCATAATACAATTTTGTATTTCTTTTACATATATGTCGCGAGACACATCCGCTGCATTGCGTTTTTCGAAAACTGGATAATATTTTTCTCCAGCTTTCTTCATGCTGATAGAAGATGGGCTTGCATCAGAAAACATTAGTTCAATTAGTTCCACACCATTCATAATGGTATGTGCTATTTTCTCAGGTTTTCCTTCTTGGAATAGAATTCCGTGAATGTTTTTTGTAGCATAGGCTTTCTTATGTGTGCCTATATAGAATCCCTTTATCTGATATTCTAAAAAAATATCTAAAGCCCTATGGGACGACAGACCCCAGCCAACATCTACGAAAGCGATATCCGATAGATTCATCCCTCCAATCAAGTCATTTAAATAATTTATATACGAATCACGTTCCGAACACACTACAGAATTCCATAAATTACCAATTTTTTTCAGTTTTTCGATATAAATTTCATAAGATATTTCATTAATATCTGGAAAATCTGCCGGGGCATCAATGTGAAGGCGTATCAGATCCTCTTTTAAACTATATGAGTTATTTCCTTTAGGTGGGAACAGCATAGAGTACACCCAATCATATTGCTTTCCCATCCCCAGCAATGGTACGAGGCACATACGTCGGGAGGACCAGATAACATCATAATCGATGTCAGATAAATCCAATTTATCCATAACGCGCTGAATTATAAATCCATCGCGTGTCATAAGAAATAATTTTTTCACTTTATATTTTTTTGAAATATCAACAATATTTTTTATAAATGATGTAATAACAATACCTGAGTAAATATATCCAAATGACTTCAATGTAGAATTATTATGAAAATATCCTTCAGAATGCCGCTTTGCTATTAAGCCAAGTATTATATTCCCTTCAAGATTATGTTTTTCATTCAGGGCGCTTATTAAATCTGAATTTAAGTTCCTATCGTATAAAAGTTCTCTTAATGCCGTAGATGTGTGAATTGCAGGAATTCCTGCAGATATGGATTGAACAAAATCAGAATGATAGTTATCCCCAAAATGGATAATGTCTTTAGGTGAAACATTTAGCGATCTACAAATAAAAGGATAAATTTTTCCATTAGATTTAGATAGATAATCTTTGTAGTAGCTGGATGAGCAGAAAATTTCATCAACATGTATATCATTTTTTTGCAATATTTTATCTATTTCAGACGCTGGCATGTACATGTCACTTATAGCAATAATCTTCTTATTTAATGACCGTGCCATATTATATATTTTTTTGTTTTTATCATAAGAAATTAAAAAATGATATTCGGCTGCAATTTCTTGATTTATACCCTCTCTCTGCTGACGATCGTCTTCATATAATAATTTGTAAATATCCGTTAATGTTGTTTCGTGAGATTTATATTTAGAAAAATTGATTTCGCGAGCAGCTTTTTCCGCTGCAATGCGCCGCTTGGCAAAACCTGCGTTTCCCGTCTTGATTTCAATATAATCAAAAACGCCTTCTGGATGCGCCGTTTTGCGGAAAAGCAAGGTATCAAATACGTCAAAAGATACTATTTCAAAATTTGAAATAAAATATTCTAGCTCTTTGATTGTTTGATAATCATCAAGAGCACAGTCAATTTTATTCATTATATTTATCGCCGCCATAAGATGGATTTCATCTATTCATACATAAGAAGGCGAAAATTTCAACATTGGTTAGAGCCTGTTTGAGAATGTGTTGATGCGGTGGCCTGGGCGTGATTCAAGCTTGGGATATGGATCTGAGCAGGCCGTGGCCGGATGGCCGCACTGGAGAGGCGGTTAAAGCGCTACCCGACCGATCTGACGGACAGGGAATGGCTGTCCATCCATAACCATTCTCAAACGGACTCTCAGGGATATGGACTGTAGCTACCAAAGGATTTTGAACAGCTTCTGAATTTCCAGCACCTGTTAGGTCTGAATAACAGAACGGACTGCATGGCTGTTTGTGATGGGCATGATGCAGCCTGTCTTTTCCGATACCACATGGTCCGTCTGGGAACCTTTGATCGAGGAAGTCCGTCCGAAGGGCAAGACCCCACCGAAGAACCTGCGACGGACGATTTCCGTGATTTTCTGGCGCCATCAGAACGGCGTGAAATGGCGCGCCCTGCCATCTGGGTTTGGCCCCTGGTGGATTGCCGCACAGTTGTTCATTCGCTGGTCGAAGCTTGGGGTGTGGCAGCGCCTCCTTGAAAAGGTTAAGAGGCGCGGACCCGGAACTGGGCATGGTCTTTCTCGATGGCACGACGATCCGTGCTGATCACAAGCCGGCCGAGGTCACCAAAAAGGAGGATACAGGGGATGCCTCAGGGATCGTGAGGCGCCTGGCCGCTCACGTGGAGGCCTTGGCATCAGGGTCTGCATAGCTGCGGATGGACATGGCAAAGCGCTGTCCTTCACGCTGTTGCCCGGTCAGGAACATGAACTGCCATCCGCTTATGTCCCGCTCGACGACCTGCCACACCCACCGACCGATGTCGTCTGTGATCGTGGGTATGCCTCGCACAAATTCCATGCATACCTCTGGAACCGGGGATCTCGTCCTGCCATCCCGCCAAGGAAGAATGATCCAGAAGTCGCCTGTTCCAGATGGGCTTACAGACACCGGCATCAGGTCGAAAACCTGCGGGCAAGGCTCAGGGAATGGCGGGCTGTCGCGACCTGATATGAGAAGACCGCCGCTCCATCCTCCTCCTTGCTGCTACAGCAGACTATATCAAGACCTAACAGGCCTTAGATGTTGATGTGCTTTGGAGATCTGCTGTTTTATATATTTACTGTTATAATTCCTCATGTTACGCTGGTATTTTTATAATGTAGGGCATAATTGATGCGGGTATTATTGACTGGAGGTTGCGGGTTTATCGGTTCTGCTGTGGTAAGGCACCTTATCCACAAGACGGAACATAGCGTAATCAATGTCGACTGCATGACTTATGCAGCGTCGCCAGATGCTGTAGCAGAGGTCGCTTCGAGTGACCGTTACCTTCATGTGCCTGCCAGCATCCTTAATGCTGCCGCGATGAAGCATCTGTTTGAAACCCACAAGCCTGACGCTGTCATGCATCTTGCGGCAGAAAGTCATGTGGACCGTTCCATCGACGGGCCCGGGGTGTTCATGCAGACCAACGTTATCGGCACCTATACGTTGCTGGAAGCAGCGCATGCCTACTGGAAGGGGCTGGATAACGGCCGGCAGAAGGCATTCCGTTTCCATCATATCTCGACCGATGAAGTCTTCGGGCATCTGGACGTCAACGATCCGCCCTTTACCGAAACCACGCCTTATGATCCCCGCAGCCCGTATTCCGCATCGAAGGCAGCGTCCGACCATCTCGTCCGGGCATGGTACCACACCTATGGCCTGCCTACCTTCGTAACCAATACGACAAATAACTACGGTATCTGGCATTTCCCCGAAAAGCTTGTCCCGCTTGTGACCATCAACGCCATTGAGGGCAAGGAGCTACCGGTTTACGGCAGGGGCGAGAACATTCGCGACTGGCTGTTTGTCGAAGACCATGCCGAGGCGCTGGTAAAGGCGGTCGAATACGGACAGCCGGGTGAAACCTACGCCATTGGTGCACGCCAGCCCCGCACGAACCTGCAGGTCGTCAAGACCATCTGCGCCGTGTTGGACGAACTCGTCCCCGACCCCAAGGGGCCGCGTGAACGCCTGATCCGTTTTGTTACGGACCGTCCAGGACATGACTTCCGTTATGAGATTGATCCCAGCCATGCCGAGCAGGCGCTTGACTGGAAGGCCCGACATGATTTTGAAACGGGCATCCGGCGCACGGTGCAGTGGTATCTGGACAATCGCGCCTGGTGGGAAGGCATCCGCGCGCAACGCTACACAGGTCAGAGACTGGGAACCCAAGCATGACAACCGCATCCGTAACACAGCCCGCACCGATGAAGGGTATCCTGCTGGCTGGCGGGTCCGGAACACGCCTGCATCCGATGACGCTGGCCACGTCAAAGCAGTTGTTGCCTGTCTATGACAAGCCAATGATCTATTATCCTCTGACAACGCTGATGCTGGCAGGGATTCAGGATATCCTGATCATTACCACACCGCAGGACATGCCGCAGTTCCAGCGGCTTTTGGGGGATGGATCGCAGTTCGGGGTCCGTTTTGCCTACCGTGTCCAGCCTTCGCCCGATGGGCTGGCACAGGCATTCGTAATCGGAGAAGACTGGATCGACGGTGCACCTTGTGCGCTGGCGCTGGGTGACAATCTGATTTTTGCTGACCATCTGGGCGGCTTGTTACGTGAGGCAGCCCAGCGGGCCAGGCAGGCGAACGGGGCAACCGTTTTTGCCTATCAGGTACGCGACCCTGAACGTTATGGCGTGGTTTCCTTCGACGCGCATGGTCGTGCACTCAATATTGTCGAAAAGCCTGAAAAGCCTGAATCGAACTGGGCCGTAACCGGGCTTTATTTTTATGATCACCGTGTGACAGAATTGGCGCGACGGGTCAGGCCCAGTGCGCGTGGCGAACTGGAAATCACCGATCTTAACAGGATGTATCTGGAGGAAGGTACGCTCAGCGTTGACCAGTTGGGCCGTGGATGCGCCTGGCTGGATGCCGGTATGCCTGACAGTCTGATGCAGGCTGGTAATTTTGTTCAGACCATCCAGTCCCGTCAGGGCATGCTGGTCGGGTCACCGACCGAAGTTGCTTACCGGATGGGATATATCGATCGTGATACCCTGCTGGCGCAGGCAAAGAAGATGGCCAAGACCGAACTGGGCTACATGCTCCGTCTTGTCGGGCAGCAGCAGGTTTAAAGGAGTAACCATTCATGAAGGTCGAGCGTCTGGACATCCCTGATGTCATTCTGATCACACCACCCCGCTTCAGTGATAGTCGTGGTTTTTTTTCTGAAACCTATAATCTGGACCGTATGAGAGATGCAGGGATCAATCTGCCTTTCATTCAGGATAACCAGAGCCTGTCCCGGCAGAAAGGGGTTGTGCGTGGGTTGCACTGTCAGTTGGCACCGCATGAACAGGGTAAACTCGTACGCTGCACAAAAGGTGCAATCTGGGATGTAGCGGTGGATGCGCGGACCGGATCGTCCACATATGGCAAATGGGTTGCTGCTGAACTTTCGGAAGAAAACTGGTCCCAACTGTGGATTCCGCCGGGCTTCCTGCATGGTTTTGTGACCCTGGCTGACAATACGGAAGTACAGTACAAATGTACCGGTCTGTATGACAAAGCATCTGAACGGGCCGTAATCTGGAACTGTCCGCATCTGAATATTGCATGGCCGGTTGATCCGGGTGATGCAATCCTGTCTGACAAGGATCAGGTTGCTCCGCATTTTACCGAAGCCAAAGGCTGGTTCAGTATCTGATGAATAGCGATATGCGTGGTCCCATTCTCGTCACTGGCGGCAAGGGTCAACTGGCGACTTCACTGGCAAAGCTGGGCGGTACGCGCGTAGTGGTGGTCGGACGTCCGGAATTTGACTTCGACAGACCCGAAACCATTGCCGCAGCGATTGAAAAATATCGTCCCGCTTTTATCGTGAATGCAGCGGCATGGACTGCTGTTGATCTGGCGGAAAGTGAAGCGGAAGGGGCCTCTCGTGCCAATGAAACGGGTCCAGCTGAACTGGCTCGTGTCTGTGCCCAGCATGACATTCCGTTAATCCACGTTTCAACAGATTATGTATATGCGGGCGATAAAGGGGAGCCGTATGTTGAAACGGATCCGATCAGCCCCCAGACTGTGTATGGACGTACCAAGGCGGCAGGAGAACAGGCTGTACTGGCCGCACATCCCAAGACCCTCATTCTGAGAACGGCGTGGGTTTATTCTTCCCATGGGAAAAACTTCGTGCGCACCATGATCAATGCAGGTGCAAAAAATCCCGAGTTGAAGGTGGTTGGTGACCAGTGCGGCAATCCAACCTGTTCTGATGATCTGGCTGCCGGCATTCTGGCAATAATTGAAAAATTGCAGCAGGGATGGCAGGACGCTTACGCTGGCATTTATCATGCAACCGGCTCAGGCATGACAACATGGCATGGACTTGCCGTGGAGGTGCTGCAGGAAGCTGCTAAATCTGGGTGCCCCATGCCGGAGATAACGGCCATTCGTACGGAAGATTGGCCAACACCGGCCAAGCGCCCAAAAGATTCACGTCTTGATGGAACAAAGCTTGAAAAGACCTTTGGTGTGAAATTGCCGGAATGGCAGGAAAGCGTAAAACAGACAGTTAAGGATATACTGCACGGGTAATGGTATCTACTGTGTGCCCTCAAGCCTATTGGATATCGCCCCATCTGTTCAAAAGGAGCAATTTCTCACATATTGTGTGCACAATGGACGGCCTGGCTGCTTTCCTCTACTCCTCGGTGACTTTACAGGAACGGATATCCTTCTAAGAGTCTGTTTGAGAATGGTTGTGGATGGACAGTTCTGCGGCGCATGAGGTTACCCCGGGGGCGACATGAATCATCGCTTCCGAGACGTCGATCCTCTGCTTGTAATCCCGCACGAGCCGCTTCCGGCGCGTCATCCAACCGAAAGTGCGCTCGACGACCCGGCGCCGGGGCAATACCCTGAAGCCGACTTCCTTGTCGGAGCGGCGGATGATCTCGAGGACGAAATCCTGATAGGTCACGGCATCCATAAGACGGATGCGCCCCTAGGCACCATCAGCGAACTGGACTTGTGACAGTTCTGTGCCGGTCTTGAGCGTTTTAAGTGCGAGGCCGTAAGGATCGCGTTGAGCAATGGGCCGTCACGCACGCGCGTTGCGATCGATCTGGGTATTGGCAAATCCACTCCGGGCAATCTGCTGATCTGGTGCGCGGGAATGAACGTCTTCGCCTGGACATCCCGACCGGCCTGCCAGCGCACCGATCTGAAGGTGGCTGGCGCATATCCTTGAACATTATGCCGCTGATCGCGGCAGCTAATACGGTTCTCATGATTTCCAGAAAAAATTGCTGGCCCATGGACTGCTGGCTTCAATGTCTGGAAAGGGAAACTGTTTTGACAACGCTGATCTCGAAACGTTTTTCAAAAGCCTGAAGGCGGAACGGCTCTGGAGGCAGAACTGGCCAACCCGTCGTCAGGCTACTGCCGCCATCTTCCAGTATATCAATGGTTTCTACAATCCACGTCGACGCCATTCATATCTGGGCGGCATAGCTCTCTCGCTTTCGAAGCGGGAGTGGCATAATCACTTCCTGACCGGCACAAGTCCAGAGCTCTTTCCTTCACGATTTCTCCTGGACAGGCGCACGAACTACCGTGTGCCTATGCCCTGCTTGATGGATCTGCCACAGCCAATGATCTATGTCGTCTTCGATCGCGGGTATGCCTCGCACAAATTCGGTGTATATCTTTGAAACTGCGGATTCCGGCCCGTCAGCCCGCCAGGAAAGAATGATCCAGAAGTCGCCTGTTCCAGATGGGCTTACAGGCCCCGGCATCAGGTCGAAAACCTGTGGACAAGGCTCAAGGAATGGCGGGCTGTCGCGACCCGATACAAGAAAACAGCCATATCCTTCCTTTCCGTCATCCTCACCGCCGCTGCAGCAGACTACATCAAGATCTAACAGGCTCTATTCTGGCGGAAAATTCGAGATTCTGATAAGAGAAACTTTATGGACTGCGGGCAGGATATTATCAAGACAGGCTTGAGCAGCAACTGAACATGCGAAATCTTGATATATTTTCAATGAAATCAATAAACTAAAGAAAACCTGTCAGATCGGAATAAGCCCTGGTTAACATTTCATTTTGTCGTTTAGTCCATTTTTGCCATAAGGGCATTTGTTTGATGCGTTAGGATGTATTCTTCTCATGCAGGATTAATCTTCAGACTGAACCTCTCTCTTTCACGCTGAATCAAAGATATGAGTTTCAGAGAAACATTTAATATATATGTGGTCTATTAAAATTTAATCTGATAGATGATATGTTCGGGTCATTTGCAACTTTTATGTTGATAGTATATTCAGAGGCATACTGGTGTTTTACACTACTTTGTCGTTGCCTTCCCAATTAACCTTCAATCGCGGTGTTACATTGAGCAATTTCTACTGTCCTCCAGATTCGGCCCCGATTCAACGTCGTGCGGGAGGGAAACAACGTCTTGTCGTGATTGGAGGAATGCTGCTGTTTCTGACCGGGTGCAATTCCTTGCCTGACAGTGGCCCGACTGAAGCGCAGATCAATCATACGCAGCGTGATCCAAAAAAAAATACCGTCGGCTACGGAATTATTCAGATCAGCCTGGACTTGATCACGCTTCTGGATAGCGAAGCGCCGACACAGTTCAGCAGTCTGGACACTGATAACGCGCCGCGTATTTCAAGCAAGAATGACACGGTTGGACCGGGAGATGTCCTGCAAGTTTCCATATACGAGATCGGTAGTGCGCTTTTCAGTTCCACTAGTGGCAGTGCTGCTTTGAGCAATGCGAATCTTAGCGGCGGTACAACCATTCCCAGTGCATCTACTGCCAGTAATTTGCCCCCATTGAATGTTGACGGTGCGGGCAACATTCGTGTGCCTTTCGTAGGTCAGATTCACGTAGCCGGTCTGACGACGACGCAGGTAGCTCAGACTATTCAAGCCCGGCTGAGGCAAAAGTCTCAGTCACCGCAGGTCGTGGTCCGGATCGTATCTGATATTGCCAATTCTGTTATGGTATATGGCAGTGTACGACGTCCCAGCCGTATTCCGCTGACTCCAAATCGTGAACGAATTCTGGATGTCATTGCCCTTGCAGGGGGAGAAGACCACACAAGCCAGTCAGATGAAGATTATATGGTCCGACTGACGCGCAATGACCGGATTGCCGAAATGCCGCTCAAGGTCATAGAAAACAATCCAGAACAGAACATCCTGATACAGCCGGAAGACAGGGTACAGGTCACATTCCAGCCGCGTACCTTTACGGTATTAGGTGCCAGCGGCCATGTAACCCAAACCCAGTTCACGACACCTACACTGACCATGGCTGAAGCCGTTGCCCGTGTGGGTGGACCGATCGATTCACGTGCGGATCCCAACGCGGTCTATCTTTTCCGTTTTGAAAATGCCGATGTTCTTCGGCGTCTTGGCATGCCAGTTGACAACAATGCAACAACTGGACCGGTTGTTTATCAGTTGGACATGATGAATCCTAACAGTTATTTTCTGGCTCAGAAATTCATGATGCGAAATGATGATATTATTTATATTGCCAATTCTGCTACCAATAAGTTTTATAAATTTATGAATCTTATTACGACAATTATTTCTCCAGGCACGTCAATGGGAGGTCTGGCAAAGTAAAAAAAATTTTCCATGAAATTTAGTGGGGTTTATTTTTTTACCCATAAGGATTTTGTAATGCTCTGATAGTGATTATGCCACTCCTGCTTCAAAAGCGAGGGGCTGATACTGCCCAAATATGAATGTCGTCAACGTGGATTGTAAAACCCATTGATATACTGGAAAATGGCGGCAGCAGCCTGATAACGGGTAGATTAGGATCAGGATCTATTAATTCATTGAATTGATTTCCATGATTCACAGGCTTTCGGGAATGATGGGCCCCTGTGAGTGATGTGTTTTTGCTATCTGAGAGCCGGATGGAGAGGATTACGCCGTATTGTCCTCTAGCTCACAGGGTGCCACGTGTGGATGACCGGCGGGTCCTGAGAGGATCGTTTATGTGATCCGTAACGGGCTTCAGTGGAAAGATGCCCCGAAAGGGTATGGTCTTCACAAGACCTTACATAACCGTTTCATTCGGTGGAGCCGTCTGGGTGTCTTTGACCGGATCTTCGTCGCGCTGACAGAACAGGCTGGCCGCTCGACGCGTTTGATGATCGATGCGACACACCTCAAGGCGCAAAGGCCAGCAGCGTCCCTGCTCAAAAAGGGGCTTTTCCCCGCCATATCGGACGCACAAAAGGCGGATTGAACTCAAGGCTGCATGCTGTGTGTGATGGGCTGGGCCGATTCTCCAGGCGAAGACGTTCATTCTCGCGGGCCAGATCAGCTTGAGACCCGGATGCCGCCTTGCCTGAAGGGTAATCCACTATCCATTATTTAACAATAGCCACGTCGGCACGCAACGTGCGCGCGTGACAGCCTACTGCTCAACGCTATCCTCACGGCCTTGCGCTTGGAATTTCCGTATGCTTCATGGTCTTATCGGTCTCCTGATACGAGCTTAAAACGCCCAGATGACCGGCACAAAACCGTCACAAGTTCAGCCTGAATATGACAACCAGAAATTTTTCAGTATCTGATATGTTAGAGGATTACGATCTGTATAGGATCGTCATTCTTTCTCACTACACCAATTGGACAAAAAAGTGCATAATATCCTCTGAATTATATACTCAACAATCAGATGTTATATAATTTGAAGATCAACATCTTGAAATTTGTCTTTGCTTTTCCCATGGTTTATCATTAAAATTCTCTGATTTTCTGTTGGAAGCCTGCATTATGATTTTTTCGTCGGTATTTTTGAAAAATTTCCTTTCGTTTAAAAAAAAACGTAGAGATTTTTCAAAAAAACAGAAAAAGGCTCTCAAGAAATATTTTGATTCTGATTGGTATGCAACGCAGGTTCCTTACATAAAGAAAAATTATTCAAACTTATTTGATAATTATATAAATTTTGGACGATTTGACGGAATACAACCTAATGCATATTTTGATCCGCAGTGGTATTTGAAAAAAAATCAGGATGTTCTCTCAGCAGGGATAGACCCATTCCTTCACTATTGCGAGGATGGCGCAGCGGAAAGGCGCACGCCCGGACCTTTGTTTGATCCTGAGGCATACCTTGATGCTTACCCCGATGTGAGGGAAGCTGGTCAGGAACCGCTGCACCATTTTCTAAACCATGGACAAGCAGAACACCGTCACGCTTATAGTGTTTTGCTGCCCCATCACGCTACAAGGAACCTAGCTTCTTCGGAGAGAATAGAATCTGAAGAACGGAATGAGCATATACGGGTTGCTGTAGCCCTGCATATTTTTTATGCGGATATGTCTGAAGAAATATGCCGATATCTTAATAATATCAGTGGTCATTTTGCGCTGTTTGTAACTGTTCCCGATGCAGGTATTGCCAAGAAATTTACGAGTGTCGTTAAAAAATACGGTCTGGATTGCGATCTGAAGGTCGTAATAGGGCAAAATCGTGGTCGTAATTTTGGCCCCTTCTTGGTGGAATTCCGTCGCGAGTTGCTGACTTACGACGTTATGCTGCATATTCACAGTAAGAAGTCACTAAGAACCGGAAACGAACAGACGGGATGGAAAGATCATCTTTTCAAAAGCCTGCTCGCGAACCGCGGATATACCTCTTTTATTATCAACCGTTTGGGTGACCAGAAAAATAAGAAATTTGGTGTAGCCTTACCTTCAACATTTGCCGATTTTGGCCACTGGGCTCATGATTGGCTAGGCTGCGCTCACATGATACCCAGCATGCTGGAAAAGCTGGGAATTGATCATGTCCCATCCAGAGGGATGCAAGATTTTTCTGTTGGATCAATGTTCTGGGCTCGGACCCAAGCCTTGCGGCCACTGCTCGAATATCCTTGGGCATATACAGATTTTGAGGAAGAACCGGCAGGTCATGACGGAACCGTACCACATGTTATCGAACGTGGATTAGGAACGTTCGTGGAAAGCCAGTCTTTCTACCCTATGGAACTGGACTATGACTGCGGCCTCTATCGTGATGGCTGGACCGAAAAGAACCTTCATAAGTATGAAGACTATATTCCGGCAATGCGTTATGCGATCGATCACTTCGATACGATCTCTTTTGATTTTTACGATACTGTATTTTGCCGTAAAGCTACGACGCCAGACGACATCCATTTATATATAGGTCATGTACTGCGTTGCCGGTTTGGAAAATATAGCGAAAATGAATTTTACCATTACCGCAAAGCTGCAGAAGCACGTGCCCGTCAGAAGCTGACAAAGGGCGATGTCGATATCTACGATATATATGACCATTTTGCGGATGTCTGTGATTGGCCCGTCAATGTTGTCACGACAGCCCTCGACCTGGAACTCCAGATCGAAGAACGGGTCTTGATGCCTCGTGACGGGATCGTCGAATTGCTCCAGCGTGCCAAGGATCGTTCACGCCGCGTTATCTTGGTAAGCGATACCTATATGCCGCTGGAGTTCTTTGAGAAGGTTTTGAAAAAATGGAATATGTACGGATATTTCAGCGAGCTTTATATATCTTCTCACCGTGAGGCTCGCAAAGACCAGGGGCAGATCTGGGATATCGTACTACAAGATCAGCAGGAAGGTAACACCCTTTTCCATACAGGCGATAATTTTGAATCAGACGTTCATTTGCCGATCGTACGCTCCATTAATGCTTTACACGTGATAGCGGCTCCATTGCTGGCAGAGCTGCGTGGTTATCCTATGCCACTAAATTGGAAAAAACGCCGAATTACTTGGCAGGAAGGTTTGCTCCTGGGCGTTCCCGTTGCGCGTTTCGGGGGAAGCCTATCTCTAGAGAATAGGCAGTTCAGGCCTATCCATATGGGTAATTTCGAAGATATCGGTTGCAATATCTTAGGGCCAGTATTTTTTAGCTTCATGACTTGGATGATTAATCATCCTACGTTTAAAGGAATAACAAAGATAGCCTTTTTGGCAAGAGAAGGATATTTTCTTCATAAATATTATGTAGCAATGCGGAAAGCTCTGGGAGGTGATGCCAGTCACCTACCACCGGCAGTTTATCTTGAGATTTCGCGGAATGTTTCTCTCTCAGCTCTCCAGGGAATTAATTATGATGATGGACTGATTCTTGGTAGTCAGGCATCTGAAATGACCATTGCCGATCTCCTTAAAAATCGGATTGGGTTTGAACTTGACCGTCCGGAAGAGTTTTTGAATACGGTTGTCAGCCTACCACGTGATAGGGCTTATGTTGCCTATTGTTTGGATAAGATTCGGCATGACATCGTACTAGATGGTGCGGGTAAACTAAGCCGTATGACCCAATATCTGCGACAGGAAGGCCTCCTGCATCAGGAGGGGCTTGCCATTGTTGATATTGGATATAGCGGCACAATACAGAAAGCTTTTCAAAAAATAATCAATCGAGGCGTTTCCGGATATTATATGTCCACTACTCCAGAAGTTGCAGATGTTAATAAAACAGCGGGTGGAGAAGCATTTGGTTGTTTCAATAATGAAAATTCGGATCCGCAATGTGCAGTGAAGGCAATGTCTGTCCTTCTTGAAGGCTTTATGACGGCGCCACATGGACAAGTTGTGGATTATAATTGCTCAAATTCTGATAATTTTTATAAAATAAATCCGATTTATAAAGAAAAAAGAATGGCACAGGACAATTTTCATTATTTTGATATGATATATGATGGGATCGAAAATTATTTCAAAGAGATGATCTCTATATATGGTCCTGAAATTACTAAAGCCTCTTACCCACTAAAAGAAGCTCAAGCAGCCCTATTAGCGGTTAAGATGAATGAAATCATATTTTCTGCAAATTTCTGGAATAAAATATACCTAGAAGATGACTTTTGTGGGAATGGTGAAATACCGATCCTCGAGCATTATCAAAAATATTTGGGAATTGCTTCATATTGATTCCCAATTCGTAAAATATTCATTATTCTGTTTAGATGGGTTTATCTCTCAATGTACGGTAATTCTTCTCCTCACCCTATGATTGACTTGGATTGGATACGCCAGGCGTGTGGTAACTGGTCACTTTCTACGCGCGAGTGTATTGATCGACAGGATGAGGTGGGACCAAATATTTTATTCGATGTTAAATTCTATCGAGAAAAATATCAGCATGAAATGCCTCAGAACATGACATGTTTGGAGCATTTTTGTCGGCAGGATAGAAATAATTTACGCGATCCTTCCCCATTGTTCTCTACGAAACAATGGCTGGAAACATATTCTGCTCATTCAGGTGGAGCACACTCTACCATTGTTGTGTCTCCGGGGCGTAATGGCTGGTGTCTTGAGCTTTCAAGGCAATTGGGGAAGGAAGCCCTTTTTGCACGCAATGAGATGCTGCGATCTTTCCATAATGAAATTATTAAGAAAGATATAGTTGTAGGCTTACCACCGCATAGAGGGCAGGAGATCTGCTTGTTTGTGCACTATGACAGACATGATACGATTCAGCCCTATGTTTTTGATTATCTGGATGCATTACACAAAGAAGGACTTTATATTTTTTTCTTGACGAATAGTCAGACGCTAGCTGCCAAAGACATAGCATCATTAAAAAAATATGTCTGGCGTATCCTATGCACCGATAATCGTGCTTACGATTGGGGTCTGTTTTCCCAAGCCGTTAAACTCCTAGATAACAAATTTCCTGGCTCGCCTATTTTATTGGCTAACGATAGTGTTACTTATCTAGGCCAAGGGTTGAAAAAAATCCTCGATCGGTGCCGCCTTCAACAGGATGGAATTACTGGTGCTGTTGATGGATGGCAGCATTTTTGGCATCTACAGTCATTTTTTGTTTATTGTGGGGCATCTGTTGTTGGCTCACGTAGTTGGAGTGGTTTTTGGAATCATTATCGTCCTCATAACAACAAATGGTTTGTCATCAATAGTCAAGAATACGGTTTCTCCAGATGGATGCAGCAACAGCAGGTTCCAATGTCGGCGATATGGGATTATAAATCTCTTATACAAAAAGAGTATAAGAAAAATCGTGCAGAAAAGTGGCGCGAAGATATGTTCCTGCAGAAAAAGAACTTAAATGCTTCGCACGATCTTTGGGACATATTATTGGATAATGACTTTCCATTTATAAAGAACTCTATCTTAAAAGGTTCGCTTGCTTCAGGCAATTTAGATCATATTTGCAATGTAATAAGTAAATTAGGAAAAGAAAGAATTTAAAAACCATAACATCCCAGTGTATTAAAAAATTTCTTCAGGTGCAGAAGTATGGCTAAGAAAATGAGTTATAAATACATTGCAAATAACGTTGCGAGGATAATAAAAAAGAAAAAGAATTTTCCATCTGATTGGAAGGTAGCATTTGATCCAGACTGGTATCGAAGCGTCTATCCTGATGTTGCTCAGGCGAAGGCCGAGCCTGTGCGGCATTTTAATGAGTACGGTTGGCAGGAAAAACGTAACCCTCATCCACTTTTTGATACGCAGTGGTACCTACAGAATAACCCAGATGTTGCCCAGGCTAATGTAAATCCCTATATCCATTTTTTAGAGCATGGTTGGCGAGAAAACCGTAACCCAAGCCCGCACTTCGACGTGGATTGGTACTTACTGCAGAACCCAGATGTCGCACAGGCCGGTATCAACCCCTATCTGCATTATATTGAGTATGGCCAGAAAGAGGGACGACCGGCGCGTCCGGCTGCTTTGCCGCCTCAGAATACGCCCCAAACTACGCAACATGCGGATCGTTCACATCTTTATCATTTTCCGACGCCAGATGAGATGGTGGAATGGTTTGATGCGACATGGTACGTGCAACAGTATGCAGAAGTTGCACAAAGTGGACTCTCGCCGTACGTGCATTTTGCAACAATTGGGTGGAAAAAACAGTACAATCCGCACCCTCTGTTTGATGTGAACTGGTTTTTGGACCACAATCCAAAGGCTAAGAAAGAAGCTGATGGCCCTGTTCAGTTCTTCTTACACCAGATGACTGAACAGAACGAAAAACGGTCCGTTGATTCGCGTCTGCCTTGGAAATTATCTCAACAGGCGTTTGGTGATATATCTGCTATTCTGCCTAGCCCCTATGTTCCGCCTGGGCGGGAGCAGTTTCATGGCACGTCTGATGCTGAGTTTATGCAGCGGCTTGCTACGGTAGATGTTGTCTCATTCGATATTTTTGATACAGCATTATTTCGGACAGTGGGACATCCATTATCAGTATTTACGATCTGGAATAATAAATTTTCTGGCAGGTTTAAAAGCGTGCCGTATCAACTTTCTGATATCCGTTATTGGGCTGAAAGAGAGGCACGCACACGTAAGCATGCTACTCATGATACGCATGAAATTACTTTGCAGGACATTTATGACGTGATTGAAGAAAAACTTCAGTTGCAGAGTCATGACACTCTTGAATTGATGAAAGAAGAGCTGAGAATTGAGGCCGATGTTCTAAAATCTAATCCTCAAATACTGAAGTGGGCTGACTTGGCTAATAAAGCAGGCAAAAAAGTTATATTTGTCAGTGATATGTATCTTCCTGCTCTTTTCCTACAAGATGTATTGACCAACAATGGGTATCAGAAATCTGAAGTCTATGTGTCCGGGGAACATAAAGCAGGAAAATGGAACCGAGAGTTATTTTCTATTGTAGAAAAACAGACTGGATGTAATGGAAACCGGATTCTACATATTGGGGATAATCATGGTTCCGATAAACTGAATCCGGAATCTGTTGGCTGGCAGGCGATTCACTATCAGGAAGGTAGCGACGCGCGACCCTTTTTTCAGCAGATAAGTATAAATCCATTGGTTAATGCGGCCAACATTACGACATCGGTAGCAATGGGACTGGCCCATGTTCATAGAACGAAAATCGAGCATGAAGATATATCCTGGGAAGAAAAGTTTGCCCGGTATATCGGCTATGAATTGGTAGGACCACTTATCCTTGGATTTACGGGATGGATTGCAAGCCAGGCCCAAAGAACATCTATTGATCAGATTGTCTTTTTGGCCCGTGATGGTCTGCTCCCGTTTGAGGCATTTAAACGGATTAAACGTCACTTAAATCTTAATGCCGATGCCTGCTACGTTGCTGCATCGCGCCGTCTTCTTTATGGAGCACACCTGCGCACACATGAAGACATAATATGTTTCTCACATAATCTTCTTTTCTCCATAAATTCTACTCTAGCGGAATATATGGATGTGTACAATTTATCTGAAGAAGACTATAGAGAGTATATTCAAAAGTATGGTTTCAAGAGCGCTCATGATAAACTATTTTCTGGGAATGATTTCAATTCCGAATCACTTCAGGTTCGTGACCGTTTAATGCCCCTTATTAGGGAACTTGCTCCCATAATTAAGAAAAAAGCAAAGAAAAATATTAATGATATGAAAATGTATTACAATAGAAATATACCGTTAGGTAAAGACAAAAGGATATCTATTGTAGACTTTGGTTGGTCAGGCACTTTGATCAAACCCATTGATCAAATCATCCGTTCTATTGATAGTAACGTTTCTACTTCGGCGTTGTTTTTTGGTCTAAATGCCTCAGCTAACCAAAAGATTCCATCTTCCATTCCTGCAGAAGGGTATTTCTTTAATCGTAAAAATAGAAGTTCTAAGCCTTTTCCTTATTGTCTACCTTCATTGAACAAGCCGTGTGATGTCGTTAGTGAATCTTTATCTTTATTAGAAATTCTTATAAGTGCCAATCATCCGACCATTATCGGTCTAAAGAGAAACTTCTTAGGATTTCAGGAGATATATGCAAAAGATACATATACACATGATCAGAGATTATTTTTGCAGAACGTGCATAATGCATGTTTATCGTTTATTGATAATTCCTTGCCTCTTCTTCCTTCCCATGTAGGAGAATGGGATTTCCAACATGTTATCGGTCATGGATGGCAGCGACTGTTAGCCAGTCCCGGTGCACATGAGGCTGATTTATTGGGTAAATTTCCTCATCGTATGGATCCAAGTGGACATGGAGCGAATACAACCTTAATTGCGAATGCAGAAAAAAACGCGTCTTCAGAAAATTTATGGAATCAATATTATAATTCTTTTTGGCCGGCAGGATGGTTCGCAATATTAGATGATAATTTGCGCAGTATTATGTTGAGTAAAAAATAGGTAGTTCCAAAGCTCTTGACGTGTCCCCCTTTTTGTTACCACTCAAAAAGAGAGTTCCCGGTTTTTATGGTTTTGGGTTGATGCGATGACAAGGGTATCGGGGATATGCCCCCGATACCCTTGTCTGGCGATCTGATCCGGTGTCCTGCCATCCGGTTGGGCATGTGGACGCATCGTATTGTAGTCTTCCCGCCAGTCGGCCAGAATCAGGCGGGCATGCGTCAGGGACGTGAACAGCGTTTCGTTGAGACATTCATCCTTTAGGTAAGCATCCGACGAGGACCACAGGCATGCGTCAGGCCGCCTGTGTATGATTGGCGTGACGGGTGTTTTTCCAGTTTCAGGGGAACAGTTCGTGCAGGCGTG
>NZ_JBXAYQ010000053.1:0-18079 GCF_057359305.1 Komagataeibacter ossonobensis
CCGGGGGAGATTAGTTCTGCCGTCTCATGGGAAATATCGTACCCTCTCTATCTTAGAACACAAGACGTTCTATAATATTTGTTATGCCAACAATGGCTTTGTACCGATAAGTACGAATGGACGAAAGCTATGCCGGGCGTCTTCCCGGTCCCTGATAGCGAGAGCCGGTCAGACGCATTGCTTTCCGGTGACGTGCGACCAGTCTCTCATGTTATCGTCAGGGAATGGTCACAGCTTTGATACAATCACCCGACTGCAGCGTCCGCCACGTGTAGTCCGCGGTTCAGGCCGACTTCTCCCGCAGCGTGCGGGCCGCGCGTACCATATTGACGAGTGCCGGGATGACCTCGTTCCACTGGCGCGTCTTGAGCCCGCAATCCGGATTCACCCACAGACGTTGTGCTGGAATGCGCTCATTCGCTTTCTCCATCAAAGTAACCATCTGCGCTTCGGTGGGGATGTTGGGTGAGTGGATGTCGTAGACCCCCGGTCCAATCTGGTTCGGGTAGTTGAACGTCTCGAAGACATCAAGCAACTCCATGTCGGAGCGCGAGGTTTCAATGGTGATAACGTCTGCGTCCATGGCAGCAATGGCGGCGATAATGTCGTTGAACTCTGAATAACACATATGTGTGTGGATCTGGGTTTCATCAGCGACACCATTGGCTGCAATGCAGAAGGCCTCCACCGCCCACGTCAGATAGTCCTGCCATTGCGATTTGCGCAGCGGCAGGCCCTCACGCAAGGCAGCCTCGTCGATCTGGATGATGCGAATGCCAGCCTTTTCCAGATCCAGGACCTCATCCCGGATGGCGAGCGCAAGCTGAAAGCATGAGGCCGAGCGCGGCTGGTCATCTCGGACAAAGGACCAGTTAAGAATCGTGACTGGCCCAGTCAGCATGCCTTTCATTGGTTTATCGGTAAGGGATGCTGCGTAGCTGATCCACTCTACCGTCATTGCCTTGGGGCGGCTGATATCTCCGAACAGGATCGGCGGTTTCACACAGCGCGAACCGTAGGACTGAACCCATCCATTCTGGCTGAACACATACCCCTCAAGCTGCTCACCGAAATATTCGACCATGTCGTTGCGTTCCGCCTCGCCGTGGACCAGCACGTCCAGACCCAGCTTTTCCTGCTCGCGCACCGCATGTTCGATTTCACGACGCATGGTTGCCTTATATGTTCCTTCGTCAATTTTTCCGGATTTGAACTGACTGCGCGCGAGACGGATTTCTCTAGTTTGGGGAAAAGAGCCGATGGTGGTGGTCGGGTAAAGCGGCAGTTGCAGCAGTGCGGCCTGTTTTGCTGCGCGAGCCCCAAATTCACTCATCCGACGGCCAAGCGATTCAGTGATGGCCGCAATGGCTTTTTTTACATCCGGATTGTTTACGCGGGGCGAACTGTGGCGTGAGTCCAGCGCAGCCCGATTGGTAACCAGTTCTGACGTCACAGCAGAACGCCCCCGGTCAAGAGCAAGGGCCAGCACGCGGATTTCGTCCAGCTTCTGCACGGCAAAAGCCAGCCACGAGCTGATCTCGGCGTCCATCTTCTCTTCGGCCGCCAGATCCACAGGCACGTGCAGCAGGGAACAGGACGGCGCGATCCAGAGCCGGTCTCCCAGCAGCTTTGCCACAGGTTCCAGCCAGTCCAGCGTCGCTTCCAGGTCCGTCTTCCAGATATTTCGGCCATTGACGATCCCGAGGGAAATTATCCGATCTGGCGGGCTCGTCTTTACCAGTTCAGCGACCTCCTCCCGCGCATTAATGGTATCGAGATGCACGCCCTGCACGGGGAGCCTGCTCACCAGGGCCAGATTTTCGCGCAGCTGACCGAAGTACGTGGCCAGCAGCAGTTTGACCCGGCGGGTATCAAGCGCCTGATAGGTCTGCACGAAAGCGTTCTGCCACGATGCATCCAGTTCCGTTACCAGAACCGGCTCATCGATCTGCACCCATCCGGCACCCGTCTGAGCAAGCGCATCGAGCAGTCTGGCATATACGGGCAACAGTCGCGGCAGCAGATCCAGCTTGTCCGAACCATCTTTGGCCTTACCGAGTGCAAGATAGGTTATCGGGCCGATAATGACCGGCTTCGTCCGGATACCCTGCTTCCGCGCTTCGTCCAACTGGCTCACCAACCGCGAAGCATCAAGGGTAAACGTCGTCTCGGCATCAAATTCCGGAACGATATAATGATAGTTTGTATCGAACCATTTAGTCATTTCACCGGCGGCGACACCGCCGCAGCATCCGGGCTTTTCTTCAACAACCGTTGCCGAGCGACCGCGGGCAACCCGGAAATAATTATCGAGTTGGTCACCATGGAAGTCACGCACACGGGTGGGCAGGTTTCCAAGCATGAAGCTCGTGTCCAGCACCTGATCGTAAAAGGAAAAATCACCGACAGGTGCGAAATCCAGACCAGCCTGATCCCGCCAGTGGCGTGCGCGTAGTTCCGTGCCAACCTGCTCCAGCATGGCGAGGGAAGACTGGCCTTTCCAGTAAGCTTCAAGGGCGAACTTGAGTTCACGTTTGAAGCCGATGCGAGGGAAGCCGAGATTATGGGTCGTAACCATGAAGATTTATCCAGATGATGTATGGCTTCTGGAAGATAGGGTTTCGGATATATGAAGAAAAATGATATGTTTTCATAGATGTATAAACGGCAATCATATATGGTGCGTAGAACATGAGTATTCTTGAGCGCAGCCATTTGGCGATCATTCAGGAAGTTGCGCGCGAAGGCTCATTGACGGCTGCAGGAGCGCGCCTCAATCTGACCCAGCCTGCGCTTAGTCATTCCATCCGCAAGCTGGAAAGCCAGCTTGGCGTGAAGATATGGCAACGTGAAGGACGCTCTCTCGTGCTCACTCAGGCGGGAGAGTGGCTCCTGTCTCTTGCCAATCGTCTCCTTCCACAATTCACGCTGGCAGAAGATCGGCTTGAACAGTTCGCCCTTGGCGAGCGCGGAACGCTTCGCATCGGGATGGAGTGTCATCCCTGCTATCAATGGCTTTTGAAAGTAGTGTCGCCCTATCTGGCAAGATGGCCCAAGGTAGATGTAGATGTGCGCCAGAAATTTCAGTTTGGCGGAATAGGTGCGCTATTCAGCAACGAGATCGATATTCTTGTGACCCCTGATCCGCTCTACAAGCCAGGCCTTAAATTTACGCCGGTTTTTGACTATGAACTGGTGCTGGTTGTAGGCCCCCATCATCCTTTGCGAGATGCCCAGTATATATTGCCAGATCAGCTCATTGGCGAAATACTGATTACGTATCCCGTACCGTCAGAGCGCCTCGATATCTATACGCAGTTTTTGCAACCCGCAGGCATAGCCCCGCGACAGCAGAAGCAGATAGAAACGACCGATATCATGCTTGTCATGGTATCACATGGCCGCGGTGTTGCAGCACTTCCACGATGGCTTGTCGAAGAATATGCCTCTCGCTTTGAGCTTTATCCTGTTAAACTTGGTATAAACGGTATTGCGAAACAGATCTTTCTTGGTCATCGCGAGACGGATGAAGACATTCAATATTTACGCGATTTTATAGAACTCGCGGGTATGAATCAGTGAGTCAAGACATGCCTGACTGTACGGGGTCAAAAAGAATAGAAAATGATAAGCACTGCTGGACCTGGCGACAGATGGATAGCGTGATCCGTGCCTGACGCAGTCACTTTTTTAGTGCCGACAGGTGAGTCGATGCGTCTTTCTCCTGTCCCGGAGTTCACGACGGAGACACGAAATAAAGTCATGGTGAACGCTGAAAATTTGTCCGTGGACCAACCGGTCGGCGATCTCTGTATCGTAGAAATTCTCTGTTCCTATCTCACAACGCATACTTCCGACAGGATTCTAAGATCCGCAGCCTTCGAGTTTGTGTCGCAGTTCCCGACCGCGTGCGGTAAGGCGGGAACGCCCCATCCCCCATCGCGCAGAACATCCACCTGCAATAAAGCCCATCAGTACGAGAGATGATCTGATGCTTCCTCCATCCAGCAAGGTTCCATACCCCCCGTCTTTCGGCAGGGACAGAATGGCCCGTTTTTGTGCGGGAGTCAGGCTCTCCGATCCGAAATAAGATCGACCTGTGCCATTTCGCTGGTTGCCGCCAAAATATGTACGCATTTCTCATGTTCCCCTTGTAGCGTTTGACGGGATTAGACCCGCGACACGCCATTGGCCAATGGATGTAATTCTTCAGAACTGGTCAGGAAAGAACACGCTGGATGGGGAACGCAGCAGATAAAACAGAAGACATGATCGCCACTCCGTCTGTCGGGCGCCCCGCCCGATAGAACTGGTTACGTCACAAAGGCAGGTCTCCTGGCTTACGGGTCCTTGATATCGGTTCTGTCTTCCCGGCCTGTTGAGCATAGCCAGTGACGGGTCCTGATTAAGAGGACATACGATCCGGTATCTCTCCGCTTACAGTTGCGGGGGCAGCCACCGACTTGTTCCCGGACCCTGATAAGTCCTGCCAGAACGCACGGCGTTCCCTATTAACCCGTTCGCACGGGGCCTTTGATGTAGAGGTAGTGTGACGCACGCCCGCGAGCAGTGCAAGTCTGCCAGCTTCCCGTCTGTGTGAAGGATACCATGCTCTTTCATCGCAGGTTTTTTGGAAAATCCATATTGCGTAGATCACGAAATCTGACGCATATTGCGACCAGCTTTTATGTCGGTGGTGCCGCGCAAGCGGATTAATAGGGAATACCGTAAGCTCTGGCGGGATCTGCGATGATCCGGGAGCCAGTCGGTAGCTGCGCCCGCAACTGTAGGCGGTATGTAGCCGGATCCGATCATCTGATGTCCGATCAGATGGGTCACTGCTTCCAGTAAGGGAGTGGGAAGACAGGACCGAGCTGCCATGATCCGTGAGCCAGGAAACCTGCTACCGTCGCAAACCGTGCTACCGGGCGGGACCGACCGGTGGCAGGAGATCAGCTATGACGCGTTCTTTCGCGTATCGATATATCTATCAAGCCTCCATATGTATGCGGATCGTTAGCCTGTGCTTGAATGAATCCCGGCTTCGTAAGGCAACCTTAGCAACAGACCTCGCGGCCTGCGGCTTATAATTCGCATGTACTTTCCTGACCCCAGGACACAGGTACCTACGTTTTATTCTGATAAAAAGAAATATCCATGAACACAGATATGAGCATGGTACCCCCTTCCATTGCGTCGCGCCTAATGGCGACCATTACGGAGCCAGAGCCGGTTGTTGCAATTCGGATGCTTATTGCGGCCTGTCTGGATCAATCCTCGTCCCTTCGCCTGCGGCTGCCAGAGGTAAAACAGCTTTTCGCCCGCTTTATAGCCGCCATTATGCGTGAAAGGACAGATGCTCTGGAGGCTATTGCCAGCTCGGTGGAAAAACAGATCACCGCGCTGTCTTTTCGTCCGTTTACGCCGCGACAGGTTCGACGGATTCTGGGGATCACCAACCAGGAGCGTCTTTTCTGGACACGAGACGGGCGCCTGCACCAGACAGGAACAATCCTGAACAATCAGCGCGGCCAGAAATTCAGAGTTCCTGTATATTGTGCCGAGAGAATTGGATGGCTCAGTCAGAACCCAGACATGATCGCGGCATGGCGTGACGAGGATGCTCGCATCCTGACTCAAGAAGGCCTGTCCGATGCAGATCTTTCCAGTTAATCCGCTCCGATTCCCGGTGAAACGAAAAATGGCCTCTCCCGTCCCTTCGCCTGATTTTATTCTCATACAACAGCGGCGACGTCAGCGTTCTGTCTCGGTATCCCGCCTTATGGAATCCGCACCTCTGCGGGAAGATGTAATTCAGGCAATAGCCAAGACTGAACTCCCTGCCCCCAATCCGGAAGACCGCATTCGTGCGGATGGATTTGAAACATTCCTACGTCTGGTACCTTCCGCTGGCCGATTACCCGCTGCGCCGAAGGCGCGGGGCGACTATCTTGAGGAACTGTTTTCGCCCCTGCTATTAGAAGCTCTCGCCTATGTGGATACAGCCCGCGATTTATCGGACACGCACGGGGTCGAGGCGCTCATGGCCTTGCTTCAGGCCTATATTTCCGCGCAATGGACAATTGGCGCGCGTGACGCCGCCATGCACTTGTATAGCGCATCAAGCCCGAACGCCTGATTGACAACATAGTGGCTAACGCGCGGGCGCGTATCCCCGCCCGCGTGTTTCGAAGATGAAGACACTGAGTGACCTACACTTATTGGATCGGAGCGACAAGTTTGATTGGCATCAACAAGCTCTTCGTTCCATGCAGGCCGGCATCGCGTTTCGAGGAATTGGGCGTTCCTCTCACTTCGCGCATAATGGAATGAGACCCTTGATTGATGATGGCCCCGCGCGAGCGGGTTAAAAGGGAACGCTGTAACGCTCTGGCTGGACAATTCTGTTCCGGGAGCCAGTCAGCGGCTGCTCCCGCAACTGTATGCGGTATGCCACCAGTTCGTTCACCTGCGGGTGAGCCACTGTTTCCCTTGGGGAATGGGAAGGCATGAACTGGCTGGCCATGATCCGTGAGCCAGGAGACCTGCCATCGTCTGCAAACCACGTCGTCGGGCGGGATGCACCGAAGGCAGGAGATTTCCCATGCGTCATGGGAAGACCAATGCGGCCGATCAATGCCCCCCATGTTTCCTGTTTCTGGCGGAAACATCGTGATGCAGCATCGCGGGACCGGCGCGTTTCTGACAACCGGCACGGGACGCCCGCATGTTGCTGAAGACCCTTACTGGGCCCTTCAAGCCGGTGCAGCAATGGGCAGCAGGCGCGACAAGGCTATCATGGAAAACGTCCATGGCGTAGATAGCACCCTCGCCGCTCATTCCCATGGCGCGCATCTCGGGGCATCAATCATGCGCTTTTCGATCCGAATTCCCCGATAGATCCGCCGATGTCCCATAATTTTAGTCATGTACGAAGCGACGAAAGACACATCATGAATATTGCGCAAAAAGCAACCTGTGTCTCGCTAATACTCAGTATCATGATTGGAGGGGCTGCTGTTCACGCACAAGTTCCTCCAGCGACAACAGTTCCGCCCGCCGTTCTGGGGCAATGGGTCACCAGAAATCACAAGGGTGTTTTCGAGATCACACGGTGTGGCGACCATCTGTGTGGAAAGCTGGTTGGCCTGAACTATAGTGATGACATCCCACGCGACCAGACGGGCCGTTCGGAATGTGGGTTGCCCATGCTGCGGGACTTCGTGCCGGATCCGGATCAACCAGACCGGTGGAACGGGTCCATTCTCGACCCCAATACCAATCATGTGTATCAAGCGCGCATGTGGGTTAACCAGTCCGGACAACTCAAGTTACGGGGCTATCTCGGGATTCCGATGTTCGGACAGACACAGACATGGCTTCCTTATAGCGGTCATATCGGCCCGAACTGCAAAATGAGCACCTGATCTGCGTGGTGCCTGGTCAGGAGAAGATGCCCATGCGCCTTGAGACGGGGCATGGGCATCTATCAGTTTATTATCCTACGTCTTTCTGGGACGGCATACCATTCTGGATAAGCAGTTGGCGCAGCGCCATGATAACTGGAAAGACCTCCTGATTCCGGTCGCCGTCCTGCTCCCGCCAGGCCTGCTGCTCCAGTTCAACAATTTCGCGATCTTCTGTGAAAACACGCTCCGTAAAGGCGATCAGCAGCGGCCACGCCAGATCCAGTAAAAATGGTATTTTCAACCTGCGTATGGAGAGCAGGCCAAATACCCGGTTGATCAATTCTTCCCGGTCCTGTGGCACATATGCAATCCACAGTTCCATGACCGGTTCATCAATCCCCTCCGTCTCGATCCGCAATGTCTGATAGGGATACTGCGTGCGGATGGTCATGACATCCCGATAGGCAAAATCCCGGCCATCCTTGCGACGCTGCCCGTAAATCAGAGCCTCGCTCAGCGGCTGCCTGCCAGACGTGCGGGCAAAGGTATAGCGGGCCTCCACAAAATCCTCTCCCCGATCCATGCCTAGAAACCGTGGTTTCATGCCTCCGACCAGTCGGCTGTGCAGGATCTGGTGGTTCATGTCCATCAGGTTTTCATGCATGAAGCTGTAGTGACATTGCACGACTTTTCCAAACCGGCGGGTACGGTAATGGGGGTCACGGACACGCGGAAAGTCCGGCAGCGCAATGCTATCGGATTTTTCCAGATCCCCCATGAACACAAAGATGAGGCCATCCTTCTCCCGGCATGCCCATGTCCGCAGTCGTGGCGGTTCATTTTCCAGCTTCATGCCGGGGGAAAAACACTGGCCACGCCGACTGTATTTCAGTCCATGGTATGCACAGCGAATGAAATCTCCACACACTTCTCCCTTGCTGAGTGGTAACTGCCGGTGGGGGCAAACATCATCCAGCGCAAAGATGGCCCCGGCCTCGGGCCTGACCACCACGATGGGTTGCCCCGCGTACCGTACGCCAATTGTCCTGCCCCGACGAAGTTCACGCGACCATGCAACCGGATACCAGAAATCCGGATTGCTGCGGACACGACGGATATCCGGATGTGGCGAAGCAGCCCCATCCGGGATGGCTGCTTCCGATGTATTTCCTGTCATGATATTTTCAATGTCTCACGCTGTTATCAGCGCATGGGACAAAACGGATATCATTTTCGCAAAAGTCGCGGATGGATGCGCTGCGACGTGCTATCGTGCGTCGGCTGGCCACGGCCACGATTTCGGACATTTTTTGCGGCAGGACGTTCGTAATGTCCGGATCGGTCAGGGCATTGCTGTCACTTAACGCACCCGATGGCGCGATCATGAGACGATCCGGCCGATGCGAACGCAGCGTCTGTTCCACGATGCCGTGCGCCATGCCGATGTGGGTAGGCGCCGCGCTGCAGCTATCGACCAGCCCCAGCGAGAGCCAGCGATACGCCGGGAAATGCTGCAGGACATACGGGAAATCGCGATAGCCATGCACAACGTCCACATGCAGGCCGCCAAAAGGTAGCTGCAGCACAAAAGGAAGATGTCGCCCGAAGCCCCCGCCGCCCCCGACCAGAACAAGTGACGTGGCCCTTGATGCTTCACTGAGGACATGCCAAGCAACGTCCATATGGGTCAGCGTGGCTGCGGGCAGGCCAGGATGGGCAAGGATTGGCTCATCAATCTGGATCCAGAAGCATCCCGCGTTGTTCAGTTGTTCGAAGCATTCAATATAGGCGGGTAGCAGGCGCATCAGTCCCTGGCCGACACTGTCTCCCTTTGTCATGCCGCATAACGCAAGGAAACTGACCGGCCCCAGCAGAACAGGCCGGGTGCTGATACCCAGTTGTTCCGCTGCAAGAAATGCGTCGCGGGGCCAGTTGCGCGCAAGATGGAACGCCTGCCCCGGTCTGAGGATGGGCTTTCTGTAATTGCCGTGCATCGGATCACAGGCTGTGACTGTATTGTCGGTGCCCACGCCAAACATGCGGGCAGTCTGCACGACTCTGTCCCGCCATGGGCTATTGGCCGTAGCGATATGGGAAATGCCTGCCGCGTGCTGGCATCGCACCCCACGCATCTCATCAGCATCGGGAAAACCAAGTGTCGCCGTAAGCAGTCTGGCGGTATTCGGGAAGTGATCTATGGAATACTGGCGCGCAGGCACGCCTTCGGCCGTGCCATCATGGCACGCGGCTTTCTGCCATACCGGCATTAAGCTTCTCCCGCCTTCGGCACATCCCGTCCGACGGCTTGATATATGACGATGGCAGGTCTCCTGGCTTACGGATCATGGCCAGCCGGTTCTGCCTTCCCATTTCCTTTTCGGAAACAGTGACTCACCCCGTCCGGGTGAAATGAACCGGCGGCATACCGCCTACAGTTGCGGGAGCAGCCTCCGACTTGGCTCCCGGGTTCATGACCCGGCCGGAGCGTGACGGCGTTCCCTATTAACCCACTCGCGTGGGACCATCGACTTGATAAGACAACATTGTGCCCGAACCGGGCGGCCGGACGCAAGGTGTCATGGGCAGGATGTCCCAGCGGGCCGCACACGTTAGCGGCACAGGGACCACGGAAGGACCGCGTCCTCGACCCGTCGGACCGTTACGCCGTACACGACGCGCATGATATCATCATCCAGCACCTGCAGGGCCGGGCCATGGCGGATGACGGCGCCATCATCCATCAGCACCAGTTCATCGCAGAAACGGGTCGCCAGAACCAGATCATGCAGCACGACGACGATCCCCTTTCCCTGCCCTGCCTGCTGGCGGAAAAGCTGCATCATGGATAGGGCATGCGCCGGGTCGAGTGCAGCGATCGGCTCGTCCGCCAGTATGACCGGCGTATCGGTCGCCAGCGCACGCGCCAGATTCATGCGAGCCCGCTCCCCGCCTGACAGGTGGCTGGCCGGACGGGTGCACAGGTCCTGCAAGCCGGTGACATCAAGGGCGTGGCCCACCGCCGGGTGACGGACGGCATGATCGCCCGCCTGCCCATGCGGCAGGCGTCCGAGCGCGACCAGCGCACGCACCGGCATGGGTGGCGGCGTCCCCCCATCCTGCGGAATGAAAGCAAGCTGTCGGGCACGCAGCGCGGGTGGGATCTGGCTCATGTCGCGATCAAGAAGCCGGACATCCCCACAGTCGGGAGTCTCCAGCCCCGTCAGCAGACGCATGAAGGTGCTTTTGCCTGCGCCGTTCGGCCCGACCAGGCCAATGACCCGCCCCTTCGCAAGAGTCAGTGACGCGGCCGAAACAACAGCCCGATCCCCGCGCCGGAGCGACACGTCGCGTGCCTGGAGCAGGATCATGACACGGTTCTTTTCAGCATAATGACGCGGGCGAAGAAGATTGGAGCCCCGACAAGCGCGGTCAGCACGCCCAGTTGCAGTTCAGGCCCGACCGCCACCAGACGTACCACCATATCCGCCAGCAGCAGCAGCAGACTTCCCCCCAGAAATGACGGCAAGAGCAACCGCGACGGCTGGAATCCCACAAGCGGCCGCAACAGATGCGGCACCACCAGTCCCACAAAGCCGATCGCTCCTGAAACCGCCACGCATGAGCCCACGGCCAGCGCCGCGCCCAGCACGATACGCGTCTGGACGCCGCGCGGGCCATGCAGCTGGAAGCCAAGGCTTGCGGCCACATCCTCCCCCAATGTCAGCGCATCCAGCGCACGCCCCGCGGACAGCATGAGCAGCGTGCCACACACCACACCCGGCAAGCAGATCCAGACATGGGTAAAGGTCCGGTCCGTCAACGACCCCATGAGCCAGTGCATGATCTCGAATGACGCATAGGGGCTGGGCACAAGGTTCAGCACCAGTGCTGTCAGGGCTGCGGCAAAACTGCTGAGTGCAGCCCCCGCCAACAGCAACACCAGCGTGCCACCACGTCCCACCAGTCCCATCAGCACGGCCGCCGCACACAGCGCCCCCGTCAGCCCACCCAGCGGCAGGGCCGCGATGGACACCTGCATGAGGCCGGTATAGAACACGCTGACCGCCCCAAGTGCCGCTCCACCTGATACCCCCAGGATGCCGGGATCGGCCAGCGGATTGCGTAGATAGCCCTGCAGAACCGCCCCCGACAGGCCAAGCGTCCCGCCCACCAGGATGGCCAGCAGGGTACGCGGCAGGCGCAGGCGCTCCACAATGATCGCGCCTGCGGTATGCCGCCCGGCCAGCAGGTCCTCCAGTGCATGTGAAAACATGATGCGGGTTTCTCCCCACATGAGCGAGGTAACAAACAGCCCCATGACACCAGCCAGAAGCATGACGTTCAGCAGCATGGTTTGATGGGCAGGTTTCATGGGGCGGACATTTCAAGGTTGTGCCGTGCGTTACGCAGCATGACGACACTATCCAGTGTCTGTGGCAGGCCACACAACCAAAGCCGTGCGGGCAGATCCAGATGATGCGGCCCGGCAAAGGCCTGCTTCAACGCCGGGTGATCCAGCATGGACTGTGCAAGGGACGTTCCCTTCCCCGAACGGTCAAGGATCAGGAGATCGGGTGGCCGTGCAATCAGCAGTTCCATGGAAAAACGGGAAGATGACTGGTGCCCCATGATCGTTGCGTAATTACGAAAGCCGGCATGGGCAAGGACATCATCCGGAAGCGAGCCCTTATGGGTGACAAAGCCGTTGGCAGCATAGACGGCCGCCGTAGGATCGGTGGCACTGCGCTCGACTGAAAGGGAGGCCAGGCGCGTGGCAAAGGCCATAGCCAGTTGCTGCCCACGCTCAGGAACGCCGATGGCGTTGGCGACCGTCATGATCTGGACCGGAATATCCGTCAGGGATTTGGCGGGTGGCAGGGCTACAACCTGTGCGCCCCCTTCCCGCCCCGCCTGCATCGCGACGGCCGCGGTATAGATGCCACCCAGCACGACATCGGGATGGGATGCCACGATGCTTTCCGCCGTGGGTCGCAATACGGGAGCCTGTCGTGCCTGTTCGCACAGCACCGCGCTCCAGCAATCCCGGGCGAGCGGCGTAATACCGACGATCTGGCCCGGTTCGGCCAGCAGCAGCAACAACTGGTCGGTGCAGAGATTAAGCGAAGCCACGCGCGGGAGAGTCCATGCCGGTGCCAACGGGACACAGGCAAGGAAACCCGCCATCATCCCTGCGACCACGCTTTTCATGTCAATAATTCAGCATGAAGCCGCCATAACCGGCGCGACCAGGCTGCAGATAGCCGATGGGGTCCTCGAACTGGCGGTTCAGCAGGTTGTCGGCGCGGGCATAGACGGAAACGTAGCGGTTGATTTTGTAATTGGCAGCCACGTCGATGGTGAAATAACCATGCCCCTTGGCGCATGTGCTGCAGGACTCGCTGCCAATAACCGGCAGATCACGCCAGCCACTAGTATACAGGATATTGCCCGAAAAGGTCAGGTCGCGAATGGGGGTCCATGTCGTATTGAAATTGAACTTGTGCTGGGGACGGCGTTGCAACTGGACGTCGTTCGTCTCATCCCGGGCGTGGGTCCAGGTATAGCTCAGGTTAAATTCCAGATTGCTCAGCGCCTTCCAGTTCAGGAAGGCTTCCACACCATACATCCGCGCCTTCGCCACATTGGCGTATGAGTAGTTGTAGTCATATGATGAATCAATCGAAAGCGAGGACTGGATCAGGTTCCTGACCCGGTTGTCATACCAGGTTGCGCCGAAATTCAGACGGTCATGCAGCAGTTTCTGCTCAACACCCGCGTCATAGCCGATCAACTGTTCCGCCTTCAGGTTGGGATTGCCCTTTTCCGAATAACCCACACCCACCTGATTTGCGAATAACTGATACAGCGAAGGACCATGAAAACCGGAACCGGCGCTGGCCTTGATGATGGTTCCGGTGCCCGGCACATGGATTGCCGGGGCCACGCGCCATGTCACGTGGTTGCCGTAGCGCGAATTGGCATCATAGCGAATATTGGCCGCACCATACAGAATATGGTTCCAGTTCCCCTGATACTGCCCGTAACCTGCGGTCGTATCCATGCTGGCGGATGTATCGTATCCGCTGTCCCACATGCTTGAGGCCGTATGGCTGGTATTGAACGTATCATGGAAATGTTCGGCACCGATCAGAAGCTGGCCATACTGCTTGAAATTGAACGTGCCGTGCCAGTCCACCTTAAGTCGGCTGGAACGGTAATAATCCGGGTCTGGATTGACCGGGCTGCCGTAACTCGTGCCCGTCTCCGTCCAGCGGTTGCGGTTGGTCATGTAGCCAAGGCCAAGCACCTGATCAAAAAGCCCGTGAAAGGAAACCAGATGGGCCGTCCCGCGCACGATGGCCTCGTTCTGGTTGTTCTGTTCCCGCACACCCTTATCACCATACAGATTTTCACTTTGCAGGTCATACAGAGAGTAGGAATGATAATTGCTCTGTATCAGCCGTGCGGTCAGGCCAAGATCGAAATTATGGGTGACGTCATAACCCAGCCTGATATTGACGCCACGGTTGTCATTCCGGTTGCCTTCATGCCGCTGCTGCCGGTTGGCCCCATAATAACGCTCGATATAGGAAGGGATATTGTTGAACCCGTCCATCCGGTAATGGGAGAATTCTACATTATAATGAAAACGTCCCTTGCTGCCGCGTGCGCCAAAGGTCTGATTGAAGGTACCATACCCACCGCCTTCGATACGGACAAACGGCTTGAAACGGCCCTGCCCCTGTGCCGTGGTAATGTCGATAACCCCCGCCATGGCGTCGGCGCCGTACAGGCCGCTCTGAGGCCCACGCAGTATCTCGATCCGGCCCATGCCGTCGGTTACAAACTGACCGGCATCGAACATGCCATTGGTGGAACTTCCGTCATTGATGTCCATGCCATCCAGGCGGACCTTGACCTCGTTGGAATTATTACCACGCATGAAAATGGATGACGTGCCCCCTGGGCCGCCTGTCTGGACCACGTTCAGGCCCGGTTGGCGTGCCAGAATATCCGTCAGGCTGCGCCGCTGCTGGGTCTGGATCTGCTTTTCCGTGATGATGGTCATGCTGGTGCCGATATCATCGGTGGAGGTCGGCCGACGGGCGGCACTGACGCTGATCAGTTCGGGAAGACCCGTATCCCCCAACGAAACAACGGCTTTCGATTTTTTATTCTCGATGACGTACTGGTTGGCGGACTGTTTTTGCGGCGCGTGCTGTCTGACTGAATCATCGGCACGCGCCACTACAACCCCCATGGTCATCAACGTGGTGGAAGCAATCAGCAGATTACGGAATAGGATCATCTGGTTCAGGTCTCGCGGTCACATCATCGTTGCCACGAGAGCGCGCTGCCACAGGATTTCCGATCTGCACGGAATCCTGTAACACCACACCGTCAGGACACCCCGCCCGACAGTTCCCGGTCGCAACCATCATGACGGCAGGTCTCCTGGCTCACGGCGTAGCGTCCTGCACAACCTTCCCGGAAAACCGCGGTTTCCAGTGGCCCGGATCATGACATCCGGTAATGCAAGGACAGACCGTTTACAGTTGCGGGGGCAGCCGGAGCATTGGATCGCAATCCGCACTCTGTTCCCTTTTCATCCCCCCGAAAGGGGACACCGTCGGAACGGTTCTGATCGGATGGGGTGTTCTTGTCAACCCGCATTCAATCTTTCAGTATCCTGTCAGGATTGCTGTTATTTTCAGCCTGATTGATGAATCACAGGATATTTCCGATGAAACGTATCACGCCCTCCATGCTGACTTCACTGGCGCTGGATCTCCGTAACGGCTGGAGCATTGGAACATTTGGTGCGATCGGCGAATTCCATCATGTTCCGGATGATAGGGTCTGCCTCACCCCATGTCCTGACGGGTTGGAGATCGTCACCCAACGCGGTGCCATACGCATTAGTCCCAGCGAACCCTTGCATGCCCTTGCGTGGGACTCTCTCGTCGGAAAAGGCAGACGCTGGCGGCATAGCATGGCGTTATGCGGCCCGTTACAACTGACCGCGAAGCATACCCTGAAGGTTCTGGGAAAGGATGCGGACGCTGTCCGACCAGAGGATCGTGATGCGTGGCTGATTGATCTTGGAATTGGCGTGGGCCGGGTCCGGATGTGCGTAAGGACAGAAAATGCCCGCCTGGTCGAAGCCCTTGCTGTTGACACGGATGACCCATTGGCCGTCGTCACAGCAGCATTTGCGCTTCTGATGGAAGTCCAGCCCCACAGGGTCATGCTTTCACCTGCTGGCAGACTGGAGGTCTACCAACCCGTTCCCGCACCTGATGGAGACTCTCCGCTCGGCGCCCATACCCACCTGCTGCCAAAACTGGTGAGGTTGAAACGACCCTGCTCCGCCCTCGATCCCATTCCGGAAGGCTGGCAGCCTTTCCTGACACTTCATCCGGCGGCACCGTTCCGACCGTCCGATGATGATTCCCATGATTATGACCGGCTTGCCGATCTATCCTTTCTGCCGTTGCTTGAGGAATTCGGCATGGAGGAAGACCTGCAGGTTTCAGGCACATTCCAGGCCCATGTTCGTCAACATGGAACACCGGAAAATCTGAAAATACCCGCTACAAGACGTGGTCGCGCGCGCATGCATATCGAACTGCTTCGCATGGCAGCCTGGGGTCACGAAGGCATGGAGCGATTTGTGCCTGCCGACACGATCAAGAGCGCTACGGACTGCGGCTGATTCCATGACAGCGATCATGTTGCAGGGCACGGGATCCGATGTCGGAAAGTCCGTTTTGACGGCAGGTTTATGCCGGGTTTTCGCTAACCGTGGCCTGACGGTCCGGCCTTTCAAGCCCCAGAATATGTCGAACAATGCCGCCGTGACGGTAGATGGAGGTGAAATCGGTCGGGCGCAGGCACTTCAGGCGCAGGCCTGCCGTATTGCCCCTTCCACCCTTATGAATCCGGTCCTTCTGAAACCGGAAAGTGATCATACAGCGCAGGTTATCGTCCGTGGACGCGCAAAAGGACACCTGCACGCTTCGAGTTTTATCGGTGGCCGGGCCGCATTCCTGCCCGAGGTTCTGACCGCCTTCAGGACATTATGTAGCCAATCCGATCTCGTGATTGTCGAGGGCGCGGGCAGCCCGGCGGAAATCAATCTACGTCAGGGCGACATCGCCAATATGGGCTTTGCCAGAGCCGCGAATGTTCCGGTCGTCATGATCGGCGATATAGACCGGGGCGGCGTTATCGCGTCACTCGCCGGTACCCATGCTGTTCTTGATCCAGATGACCGTGAGTTGATCAAGGGATTCATCGTTAATCGCCTCCGGGGAGACGCCAGCATTTTCCAATCTGGGTATGACTTCATAGAAAAGTTTACCGGCTGGAAGGGGCTTGGCGTTCTTCCTTGGATAGACAGTATACGTGAACTGCCTTCTGAAGACAGTATTCCTGAAGATGTTGACTGTTCCGCGGCCTCACGGATCGAGATAGCCGTCCCCCTTATGCCCCGCATTGCCAATTTCGATGATCTTGATGCGCTGGAAGGTGAAACGCATGTAAAGATCACACGGATCCGGCCCGGGCAGCCCCTTCCCGCGTCCGCGCATGTCGTGTTCCTTCCTGGTAGCAAGGCGACAATAGCAGACCTGCAATTTTTCAGGCGGCAGGGATGGGATATTGATCTGGCGGGACACGTCAGGCGGGGTGGATATGTATTCGGTCTCTGCGGTGGCTATCAGATGCTGGGACAGACCATAAATGATCCCGACGGAATAGAAGGGAACCCGACCACGATACCAGGACTTGGACTTCTGGAGGTTGATACCGTTCTGACCCGTGACAAGCAGATCAACCAGACTTCAGGCATGACGCTTTCCGATAGCGCGCGATTCAGTGGCTACGAAATTCATTGTGGGGAAACAGTTCGATCACATCACCGGGTCATGCCCCTAATCAGATGCGACGACGGACGGTTGGACGGAGCAATAAGCCCGGACGGTCGTATTGCAGGCTGCTATGTGCACCGTCTGTTTGACATGACTGGCCAACGCGCGGCATGGCTGGACAGATGGGGCGCACGCTCCGATGGACTGGATTACACAGCGCGGGTGGAACGCGCCCTTGAAACCGTTGCTTCCACCATGGAAAGCAGTCTGGATATTGAAGGGTTACTGGCTATTGCCAGATGATCTTCTTTCGGTCTCAGGGCCTTGGTTCGTCAGGGCATCCAGACAAACAGGACAGAGGCACCCTGCCTGATCATCCGTCGGAACCGGCAGGCCACGGGGCTTTTCCATGCACCAGCACGCACCTTCAGGCTGACATGAAAAATCAGCACCGCACTTTTTACACTTTATCATTCTGCGCCTTCCCGTTGTTACCATGACTGGATCAAACAGTCAGTCCGCTGGTTTGGCGTTCTGTCCGGGCCATCTCATGATGGAGGGCATGCCAGTGTGCAAGATTGTTTTTGGCTTCCTGCACGAATGCCGAACGACGAACGACCTTGAGAAACATACCCTGAACCAGACGGCCAACTCCGTATGTGGGCCGTTCAAACTGGATAAGCAACACTACCCGATGATCCGATGTATTGTTCTGGACTTCATGAGGGTATGTGTCGTCAAACAGGATACATTTTCCATCCTGCCAGCATAACGTTTGATCGTCTATCCGTATCCAGC
>NZ_JBXAYQ010000054.1:0-17967 GCF_057359305.1 Komagataeibacter ossonobensis
ATCATAATCGAGGCGAACCCCGAGGCCATCTCCAAGGTCGATGAAATCGGAGAACAGGTCGTCCTCACACCGCAGCGGAAGCGTGCCGATTTCCACACCGACCCATCTGTCGCGAAATCTGGCCCGGAGAAGATCGGCGAGCTGGCGCGTATGCAGCCTGAGATCCGTCGGGTCCCGGACGGGCGGCGGTGGCTCCAGAGGTTGCAGGAAACCCGCCTCGTCATCATCCCAGTCATCGGGCTCACTCGGCGGCACTGGCTTTTTCGCCATAAAGCAGACGTCCTTCGACCAAAAGAAAAGCAATTTAAGACCGAAGCGTCGGACGAAACCAGCCTGTTTTGGTCTGCACCTGCCTGCATCATCATCTCGGGGAACGCGACTGTTGGCCAAGAGGCCGCCCAGAGACTATCTGAATGGGTTTGGGCATATGGTCCTGAAAAGTGTAACACACATCCCTTTGCCAGAACAGGAGAGCCCCAGAGATCGCGGAGCTATCGGACCGGTTTCAGGCCCGGCCTGTTACACTATTACCCATAGTGTATCCCTTCATAAGTGTTGCGGCTTATGAAGGCCATCTGGAACATGGCATGCGATCAATGTCACACAACTGTGATTTTCGTTCTATCTTGACTTCGAAAATCCATACCGCATGTTAATTTTTGTTGCGTATACAGATCGAGGAAACATACTGATTCAGACAAATTCTTTTGTAACCCCTGTTTCCGATGTTGAGTTGGATCTCGTCTCAGGAGGATTTCTCTCCTGGACAACCCAACAATGCGTTGGCGCGTTTACTGCAGGTGGTGGCATTCTAGGATCAATCTTTGGCGGAGCTGCAAGCGGCGGTGTCGGCCTCGGTATTGGCGCAGGTCTGGGTCAAGCCATTTGCCCAGTCATTTCGAAATGATAACACAACCATTCCTTCCACCCAAATGATGGGAAAAAGAAAATGGATTCTTCTCAAATAAATGGGCTTATCCTCAGCAGTGGTATTATTGCGAGCGTAATCCCGAACAAAGTGATAGCCACTTCTATTGTGGCTATTTGTATAGCTTTTTCTCTTTTGCGCGCCGCTAACATCATAAAAATCTGAAGGCGTAATCTTCGCCGGCATCGATGTCTTGGCGAAAAATGTTGCTCTATGGTCATGCTCGGCTTGCTGCCACCCCCGTGAATAAGATGGGCTAGCACTACAGTTGCAGTTTATTTTCCGGACCAGAAAAACGAAAAAATTGCGGTTTTTCTCGCCGTAGACAGCCTGAAATTCGAGCCTTCTGGAAAGTATGGGAGTCATGAACAATTGGCGAACAAAGGAAATTGCAACTGTAGTGCTAGGCGGTGCCGGTCTGGGTGGCCTTGCATTAATTGCAGCACCTGAGATTGCCATATTGGCAGGCCCCTTCTGCAAGGTGATGAAAAATGAGAGTGTTCGATAGCAATATTTTTTCCGGAGTAATCGCAGGTATCACTGTGTTTGTGACACCAAAATTGTTTGATTTTTTTCATTTAAGGCACTCTAATTTCGATGTGGCTGCAGTGCTGGTCGCTGTATTGACAGCGATTGTGTCAATAAGAATGACTCGCAGAAAAGAAAAAATCCAATAACCCAATAAATTTATATGGCTCCTATAGATCACGAACATGCCGATCGCCATCAGGCCGTCCATCACGCTCTGCACCCAATCCGTCGTGAAGGTATCAACAGCGATATGGCGCTTGGGCCGACGATCTTCTTGCCGGCGTCATGACCCCTTGTTTTTATGTGTGGGGCCTTGATGCCTGTCTTATGCATGGCGATTACGTAGTTCGCAAACACGTTCAATAAGCCGTTGATCCGCAGCATATTGCGGTCAAAAGAGCAAGAAATTTAAGAGAATTTTGGTTCGGCAGGTTTATAAACTATAATATCATCAAACCAACATTGTAGAGAACAAAATGCCAACATTAAAATCTAAAAATAGATCAGAAAGTGCTTTCATTCGATATGTAAATTTATACAAAGATGACATTGAAAATATAATACAAATTATGAAGGAAGGCTCTGATTATGTAAATATATCAGACAATAAATACAACTATAAATCTGATGTAGACTATACAGAAAATTCCGATAAAAAAGCAAATCAAATTAATATAGAAGCGCATGGTCCATCAAACAATAACTTTACAGTATCGTGTGACTGTAAAGAAGAATATATATACTTGCATACATTCTCGTCAAATCCACAATCTCGGGATATATACCGAAATGTGAAGGATTACATAGAGTCTAAATACAGTTTTTGGCTGAAGTTTTTTAGATCGTGGATTAAAATTCCCATCATGATCGCATCGCTTCTACTGTTATTTATACTATTTCCACTGACCGGAATGTCGGTAAGATTTAAACATTATAGCATAACCCCTGTATTTATATTTCTAGATATTATTATAACGTATTTATTTATATATTCTGCAAAAGATGAACGTCCTTGTAAAATATATCTACAACATGATCGTGGTGAAACTTTTATATTTGGAAAGAGCAAGCAAGAGTTTATGTATGACGTAATGAAGATGTTTATAGCTACTGCAATAGGTTCTGCATTAGGCTCCATGGTCACTCTACTCATAAATAAATAATACTGGATTATCCCAATTAGTTAGAGAAGGAGCGACTGTCAGGCTCTATCAAATCTAATCAGTTGGGAGGGGAGGAAATGCCTACTCTGTTAAATATATTGGTAAAAGCTCAGACACACCCCGGTATGGAGTGTACCGAGCGGGTAGAAGATACAGAAGAACCCCGGACTACAACGAATGTGTCGGGGTTCGAAAACTCAAGAAAACCAGAGGATAAAGAAAGTGTAGAAATAAATTAGAATGGATAACACAATTCAGTCGCAAGCATCCTATTTATAGATGTATCTCCTATCACTTTTAAAATATCCTCAGGAACCCAATCATAAAAACATGGTTTTCTTTCCCTTACCTTCTTTACGGCATATTTGTCTATTCCTCTTAATTGCATGTATTTCATTAAAGCATTGCTATACTTTGGAGAAAATCGTGTAGTTATTCCAAGACTAAAGCGAGAATTTGCCATGAATTGCTCAAACGTCGCTACCCCTTCTTCTATGACTAGAACATTTGCATTTCTTTTTTCAAACGTATAACCCGCTCTGGGAGAAAGTAAATGTATGACTTCGTGAGATAATTGATACAAGGATTCATTGTAATTGCACAAAGCGTTCATGGTTAATATTATATCAACAGGATTAACTTTATTTTTTATTGCAATCGCGTGCGAATGAGGAAAGTCAATGTGAGGCAAGTAAGATCCAGAAAAAGAAACATTTTTAAAATATATGTTTCGGAATTTGTATTCTGTTTCCTGTATCGGTCCATAACTTTTTTCAGCATCTGCAAGAAATTCGGATTTTTTAACGAGGAGAAGATCAATGTTGACACACATAGATGATTATAGCCTTTGCTTGATCGAACATTACCACGAAGGTAAAAGCTGGATGGAAATAACACCAGAATTTAGGAATTTTATTCGACGGGAATTCCCAAACATGGCGAGAGATTTAGATCAAAAATATAACATAAAACATCCGGAATGATAAATGATAACTTTCTAATATTATGTGGGCATTAAACCTACCATATAGCGTAACACGATTTCCTCAGAAACTTGCCTATGAGGCTGTTTTCCCGTATGGTGTTTAATGGCGTGTCGTAGCGCCTTTTCACACGAGGTCGCCCTCTGTCGGGTGGCCTGCCTAATGCAACACCCGGCTTTCGAGCCAAAGCGGTGACGGGTTTTCTCGTTCATCGCCCAAGGGAAATAAGCAGGGCGTGCCTATACCTCGTGTGAACACGCTACGACCCGCCCGACGCCAGGGAGGCGTTGAAGGAAAATTTTGCTTGTCGTAGAGCAAAACACACGAGGGATAGCTCATTATGAAGACGTTTAAAGCCAAAATTCTTTTAAAAAATGGCAGTGTACAGGAAGTGCGAGTTCAGGCGGATAATTTTTGGAACGCCAAGGACATGATAGACGCACAATACGGAAATCCTACATATTTTTTACAGCCAGTTGAAGCATAATACACGACAACATCAAATCCGTATTTGGTTTTTAAACCAAATACGGATGAAATTTAATGGATCAACGAGATGAGCAACATCAAAGAAAACCTTCAGGAACTTTATAAAAGTATCATAGAAGATAAGATAGGATCGGTTGCTAAGGTCGATGATTACGGTAATGTCGAATTTAAAATAATAAAATACGGAAATTTTGATATATTTATCTATGAAAATGACCCTGAATATTTCAGGATCAGAGCAGGATTGGACTTATCAGATAATACCGAATTATCAGAATATGATTTTCTTAAAATTGCCAATGAGGTAAATAAAAATAAAAAAGGCGTCAAAGTTGAATTGGATGAATATTCCAATGAAAATATAAAATATTTTAAGGTTACAACAGAAGCTTTTATGGCTGGACCTGATGCATTGCCAGAGAAGAAGCTGATTGAATCCGTTATTGAACGATATGTCTCAGCTATACAATTCGCTCTTGATGAAGTTAGCAGAAGATTAGACGAAACCATTAAAGAAATTAGATCACAAAAAGAACAGAAAATGATTGCGCCTCCTGTCTGATTTATAAAATACATTCATTAAAAACTCGGTGATTGTTAAAAATATGAAAAATCATATAAAAAGCACAGCGGTCTTGGCCGCTGTTATTTGTCTATTCGCTACACCCATGGTGGCTCATGCTGGTGGAGTTATCAGTTCTCTGGCCAGCACAGCAGCCCATTCTGCGGCAGCTAGTGCAGCCGGAACGGGTGCTGCTATGGCTACAGCCCATGAAATGAACAAACGTCAGGAAAACGCTGATTCTTCTCCTGCGCCCGTGTGCAGTAAGTTGCTGGTCACGCATAGCGTTGCAAAGCAGGTAGCTCCCCTCGTAGGGCAAGCCGCGTCTCATGTAGTAGTGCAGGTGTCTAACGAAGCCGTAGACCCCGATGGAACAAGGCAGTGCATTGGCACCGTGACATTCCCCGGCGGAAAACGAAACGTGTCATGGACGGCTCAGAAGCACGGATTGCTTTATAAGGTTGCAGCTACGCTAACGCACTAACTCTTTAAGAGAAGCAAAAATGAAAAATAAAATTATATATGCTTTATCTCTACTGATTCTTTCTTGCAGTTGTTCCTATGCTGCAAGCCCTAACACTGAAAAGTGGGAGGGGAAAATGAGCACAGGTGAGGGAGAACTTGAAATCACAACAACCCCTTTAGGCTCTATAGGAGCCGTTAGTGTTGCATCAAACGGGTGTGCAGGAGGATTAAAAGGGAAAGTAGTAGAGAATGAGGATTATATTATCCTTTTAGGTAAAGATAAGGATGAAGATGCTCCTAGTTGCATTATGAAATTCAAAAAGGAAGGAAATAAAATAACAAAAAGTGATGAAGACGGCGACTGTTTGTATTATCATGGAGTTTCATGTGATTTTTCTGAATCAAACATGAAAAGAATATATTAATAAATAAATTCAAGACATTTTTTGAAATCTATAAGAAGACGTTTCATTTGATATACAGAAATAGTACATCTAAACGTCTTCTTATTATATTCTTTGTTCCAGAAATCTATGGATTGTATTCTCTTTATTTTATCGGGATTATACCTGATATTCCCATGTGCCAGTGCATGACGAATACACTTCAAAAATCCATAATAAGAAATATTTTCTTCTAAAATTATCTTGTAATGAACGTCTATCGGGACTGGTTTGTTCGAGAAATATTCAATGAACTGCTTCCCTTTTGACGACTTCTCAAAGGGATGAATGAACGCGCCCAAGAACGTATTTACGAGTTGGGTCACTTCATACAGGGCATGAGTCTCGTAATTCGCTTCTATGAATTCCAAATTGGCTATGGACCGCCTAATGATGTCCAAGAGAGGATCGCTCGGAATGCCCATTCCGTCTACCCTAACTGACCTGCAAAGGGCCTCACTTCTTATCTTTCGGGCTTTGGCCCGATGTTGACGGAGAAGGGTCTTTTGGCTTCTGACGGGCTATCTGGCCCAGCTTCTTTCTGAAGTTGGCTTCGTTCTCGTCTGCCTCTAATGCTCTTGCCGCTTCTATGAAGCGGTCTTTTTGGCTTTTCTCAGTCATCTCCGTATCCATTCTCAAACAGGTATCAGGAGAGCATATGAGAGATGGCCTGAACTTTCAAATGTCTTCAATCCCTATAGGAGTGTTCTCATGAAATTCGAAAAGTTTGACCTTTCCTATAAGATATATTCTGCAAAGTATAAATTAAAAGATTGGGTAGTCAGATTTTTTTCTGATCAAATACAATCTTGCTCATATGAACTAAGAAGCCAAATGCGTAAAGATATTGTAGAATTACACCTGAAAATTCTACATCTAGAAAAGAATATTAAATATATAGACAAATCTAAAATTCTTTAAATAAAATTTTCAAATCCGAAAATACTACATTCAAATCAGACAAACGGCAATAATGGACCAACAATTTAATATTATTACTCATCGTAACATCTCTATACAACTCTATATTTTGTATTATTTTTATATAATTCGATGATACAGATGTAGAGCGCCCTATTATGGGTTCTATTGTGTAGGATATTTTTTCATTAATTATATCTCCAATTATATAAATTCCTGCGCTAGCCCTCAACGTTTCTGGATTTTCATACTTGAAATCATAAGTTTTATTTGTTTCGTGTCCGTTTATAAAGATCATTTTCCTTTATTTCCTTCGATTTCAAGATTCGTTAACTGGATGCCGATAGGTTAACCGCTTGCCCTTTGCTCCGGTCAAAGCGTTCTTGGTCCGCTGTTGATCATCAATGCCCAGCTTAATGCGGTTATTATACCGAAAATCGAATTCAGCCACGTAGCGGTGAAGGTGCTTTTCAGCGCAATGCTGATAAACGCCTTTCATCCCTCTCTTGAAGATCGAATAGAATCCTTCAACTGTATTCGTATAAACGTGCCCACGGCCATATTCACCGGCCCCATGACGAACGTAGTCATGAGCACCAAAATGCTTTTTCAAATGAGCATACTGACCGGCTTCATCGGTCATAACATGGGTACCAGGCGCTACGTTCGCCTTGATGATCGGGAGAAGATCGGTGGCTTTGGTTCCATCGACATGAAAAGAACGTGCAGAGCCGCCACGTTCAACCAGAGTCAGGACGGCGTGCTTATGGGCATATCCACGGCGGACTTCTTGGCCATCTTTCTTGCCAATGTAGGTTTCATCAATCTCTACGGTTGATCCTTCACCTCCCATAAGCGGGAGATTTCCTGATTTCATCGCTTCTCGGATACGATGGGTCATGAACCACGCTGTATTATACTGAACACCCAAGACCCGCATAAGCTGGTGGCTACTGATACCTTTCTTGCTGGAACACATCAGGTAAACAGCCTGAAGCCACAGATGCAGCTTTACGTGGGACGCTTCAAAAATCGTTCCAACACGAACGGTAAACTGGCGTTTACAAGGACCACAGCGGTAAAGGCCCTTTCGGCCACCTTTAACCTTCGTGATCCTGTGCTGACCACCACAACGAGGGCAGACAGGACCATCTGGCCACATGATGCTTTCCAATTCAGCGAAAGCTGCATCTTCGTCATGAAAATAAGAAGCTGAAAGAACAGACATCAAAATTCCTCTCTAATCCGCAATCTCCACCCGATAGGAGACATATATTTCCTAATAAATTAATTTTCAATACATAAGTTCAGACATCGAGTACTTTTTTGTTATAAATATAATATCTTTAGAATTGGAAATAATATCTCTTATATTTTCTATAATATGATCATTTATAGTCTTGCCTGATCTTCATTCGGATTGAGGTGGCTTTGAAGGATCACCGTAATATATTGATATATAATGTTTTATTGAACGTGTTTGCGAACTACGTAATCGCCTTATGCATTCAGGGTCGCCGTATGCGACAAAGGACGTAGAGCGGGTGCAGACGGTCGAGTGTGCCGTCATGCTGCCAGCGGCAGAAATAGTAATTCAACGTGCTGCGCGGCGGGAGGTCTTTCGGGATCGCACGCCACTGACAACCCGTTCCAAGAACATACATCAGGCCGTTCATGACCTCCCGTATATCCACTATCCGCTATCCGCTTGTTGCCGCCACGCCGGGCAGCCGGGATCAGGGGTTCGATCAGCGACCATTTCCTCGTCCGTCAGATCACTCGGATAGCGAAGCTGGCTCCGGTCATATCGGGCACGGTTGTCGGCGATCCACATCAGCAACTCCTGCAAAACGGGCGCGCTTATAGGAAATTATCAACGATTCCAATGATTTAAAATGATCTTGGACAGGCTTGTCTTATGCATTCCGTGTCGCTGCGTGCGACAAAGGACTGATTTTTCCGGAGTGGCCACCCCGGAAAAATCAGGAAGGGGACGGGTCGGCAACAGGCAGACCGTAATGGGTCGTCTTGAGAGTATGACCACCCCTTCTTTTCCTTGTGCCCTGAACGGATACCCGAGGTTCGGCCTCGGATGACAAGCATAGGACATGGAAAAGATGACGCATCCAGTTGCGGCTTCCAAGGCCGAGTTGCCACACGCATCGATCACAATTGGGATCGATGTATCCAAGGATCATCTCGACGCCGCCCGTCACCCCGGCGGTGATACCGTCCGTGTCGCCAACACCCGCAAGGGCCAGACCGCACTTCTGCGCTGGATCGGCGACATCAAAGCCGTTGCCCGGGTGGTGTTCGAGCCAACCGGCCCCTATCACCGCACACTGGAGGAACGCCTGGCGGCCGTTGGTATCCCGCAGGTCAAGGTTAATCCACGACAGGCGCGTCGTTTCGCCGAAGCCACCGGCAAACTCGCGAAGACAGATCGCGTCGATGCATTGATGCTGGCACGCTATGGTGCCCTGCTGGATCCCGTGGCGCGTCCAGTCCGCACGGATCTACAGAACCGTCTGGCCGAACTGGTGGCCGCGCGCCGCAGTCTGATGCGAGACCGCACGGCAACGCTCAATCGTCTCAAGACCCTCACGATCGGCTTGCTGCAGCGCCACGCGCGTCATCGCCTGCGGCAGATCGAGGCGCAGGTCACATCCCTCGATGCGGCAACTGACGCGCTCGTGGCGGAAGATGCGCATCTGTCCCGGCGCCGGGACGTGCTGGCCAGTATTCCGGGACTGGGAAGGGTCACGGCTCATGCGCTTCTGGCCGACATGCCCGAACTCGGCATGATGGAAGAAGGTCAGGCAGCTGCACTGGCCGGGCTGGCGCCCATCACGCGCCAGTCCGGCACATGGCGAGGCCGCAGCTTCATCCAGGGCGGTCGTGCCGCCGTAAGGCAAGCTCTCTACATGCCGGCCATCGTCGCCATGCGGTTCAACCCAGACCTCAAGCGTGTTTACGATCGCCTTATCGCAAAGGGAAAACACGCCAAGATCGCCATTACCGCAATCATGCGAAAGCTCGTTGTCCTCGCAAACGCCCTGCTTCACAAAGATCGGCTTTGGACGCCAAAAGCCGCTTGACCACAACGGATACTCTTAGAAGGAAAAACTCACTCCACACTCGTTAGAGTTGCGGTGAGTTATCGTAATCCGTGTGCAATTTAACCTATCAAGAAAATCCTGCACAAGCTGTTCATTTTCTTTATCAAGATTGCTTGTTGCCTCATCAAGAAATAATATTCTTGGTTTCCTGTAAAGGGCTCTCGACAGAATAACTCTTTGTCGTTGCCCTCCTGAAAGGGTATGCCCCATTTCGCTGATCAGGGTTTCGAACCCCATTGGCATGCGCTGGATATCCTCAAGAATCTGCGCGTTTCTCGCACACTCAGCCACCCAAGCCAGATCCATAGTTTCGTCGAAGCCAGCGATATTCTCGGCAATACTTCCCGACAATAGAATATCGTCCTGAAGCACGCCAGCGATCTGCGATCGATATGCTTCCCGGTTTGTTGGACCAAGTTCAACACCGTTCCACAGCACCTGCCCCTCTTCCGGTTGGACCAACCCCATCATGATCGCTAGCAAGGTCGATTTGCCGCAACCTGACGGCCCCGTAATCGCCAGGCTTTCTCCGGCCGGCACCTTCAGATTGACGCCTCGGAACACCCACGCATCTTCCTTACCATACCGATAGCCAATATTCCGACATTCAATCACCGGCACATCAAGCTTGGTGTCGATCATGACCGGAGCGGACGATATCACCTGACTCTGATCGGAAACTTCAACTTCGGCGAGTGCGATATCGGAGAGCCGATCACATTGCACCTTCAAATTCCTGATCTTGAAGCCGGCTGTCACCAGACTTCCGAAGCGGCTTGCGAACTGATCCCGGTAGCTCAGAAACGCCACCAGCATCCCGACCGACATCTCGGCCGAGATCACCATCCTAGCTCCAAGAATCAGCATCAGCACACGATCGAGCCCGAACAGCACCTCCTGCGCCCGCGCAAAAATCAGGTCATACCGCTGAATTCTCAATCCTGCATTGATGCTGTCGACCAGCCTGTTCCCCCAGGCGATCTTCCGTCGTCCTTCCAGGGACAGCAGCTTGATGCTGCGCATCCCCCGCAATGTCTCCAGGAAATGCCCTTGCTGGGCCGCACCATGCACCAAGGCTTCCTCGGACATTTCCCGATAAGGTCCGAACAGGACGATCCGCACCATCAGATCGAGCAGGGAGGACGCCACGACGATCGCCGCCAGCCACTTCCCGTAGATCACGATCATGACGAACATGCCGATGGCCATCAGACCGTCCATCACGCTCTGCACCAGATCGGTCGTGAAAGTTTGCTGGATCGTTCCCAGGCTGCCAAAGCGCGACAGGATGTCACCCGCTCCGCGCTTTGCGAAATAATCCTGCGGCAAGCCCATGAGATGAGAGAACAGGCTGACATTCCACTGCACGGAGATCCGCGTGGAGAGCAGCATGACTACAGTCAGACACAACGAGCAGAATTGCTGGATAATGTCTGCGATTACGCATGGCGGATTTCTGCTCCTGTCGCTGCCACGAAACACGAGGCGATGAAGACATGACCATGACGGACCTTTCCGACGAACGGGCTGCCAAAAGGGCTGCAATCCGCAAGGCACGCAACAGCACGAAACCCGCAGTCCCGGCCGATCAGGTCCTTGCTCTTCTGGATGTCGATCTGGCCCGGATTCAAGCCGCCATTGACGCCCTCCCTACGCCTCGTCCCACGGATTGATGAGGGTGATACCGCAGTTGAGGAAATCGCGTGTATTCCGTGTCGCAAGGGATGCGCCACGGGACTGCGTGATGGCCGCGATCTGTGCATCAAACTGACTGATGGGTTCTCCGGCCTGCCGGCGTCGGGAGGCAATCTCGGCATAAACACGGGCCGCCTCTCCGTCGAAAGGCAGGATACGGCCGGAGAAATCCTCTTCAAACATGGCACGGGCGGCCGCGATCAGCAGATCCCGCCGTCGTCCTTCCGGCAGCAGCGCCAGCCCATACAGGATCTCGGCCTGGGTAATAGCCGTGATGAAGAGGGTCATCATGGACTGACGGGACATCCAGGCCAGCACCGCCCCGTCAGGCCCGGATCGCATCAGTTCGGAGAGGATGTTGGTGTCGAGAACGATCACGCCCCGAAATCCACGTCCCTGATGGCCTCACGGGACACGGCAGGCAGATCTACCCCGCCCAGCTTGGCAAAACGCTGGTGGATGGCCTGACCGGCATCTACCCCCTGAGAGACTTCAGCGGAAAGAGCGGAGCGCAGGATATCGCGCACCTCTTCTTCCATGGAACGCCCATGCTGCGCTGCGCGCAGACGAAGCCGCTGCTTGAGACTGTCATCGATATTGCGGATGGTCATCACGGCCACGGGAACCTCCATTAGGCAATGACAGCATTGTAGTCATTGACTGCGCATTCTTCAATCATCAAGTGCAGGCGGGAGTGTTTGAGGGACATGAATGCTTCTAGCAGCCTGTCGGGTTGGTCATTTTGCGGCTGATAACGCCGAGGCTGACCCGGCTTATGCTGCCTGAAGCCGTGCCATTCTCTTGCAGTTGTATGCGAGAGCGACGAGTGTCCATTCAGTCGTGACTTTTGCAAGGCCACGCAGGCTGAACCTTCTGAAGCCCATGATGCTTTTGATAATTCCAAAGACCGGCTCCACGGTCTGTTTTCGTAGTCTGTAAAGATCTCCGGCTTCTGTGGTTTCCAACCTGTCCTCCATGGCAAGCCGCCAGGGTTCGGTTATCCGGCGTGGTTCCCTTTCTGCGTGCCAGGGGCGGAAGTCGTAAGGTCTACGGGCACAGGGCCGTCCAATGGCGACCAGCGGATCAATGCCCTTTTCCCGCAGTTTCCGGACCGCCTGCCCGCTGGCGTAACCGGTATCGGCAAGCACCTTCTCCGGGAGACCGATTGTGTCTTCCATCGACAGTACCGTGTCGGCAAAGGATGGCGCGTCCGCTGACGTGGCGACAACGCCGGTTGTCACGATCAACTGGCTGCCTTCGGCGCAGACGACGGCCTGGGCATTGTAAGCCTGCCGGAATTCATGGGCGTCCGAGCGCCGCATGAGGCGGCTGTCGGGATCAGTCAGGCTGATCTGCCGGTCGGGTGGCGGTTCCCCATCAGGCGGTTTCGGTGCCCGGCCACGACGCCCTGTTTTCGCATCATAAGCGGCTTTCTTCTTCTCGTAGGCCGGACGTGCCGTTTCAGCCTGCTCCCTGGCATCGGCTTCCAGCCGGGCGCAGGCGTCGTCCAGCTTCGCTTTCAGTGTTTCCCGTCGGGCAAGCTCTTCCGGCAATGCCTGCGGATCGCTGTCTGTGGCATCCGCGTGCTCCGCCTGGTCCATCAGTTTCGCAATATCCACCGTCAGCTGTTCGCGCAGCGCCCTGATCCGGTCGTAGCGCACCGAACGGTATTTCGATGCGTCGGCATCGATTTTCGTACCGTCGATCGATACTACACCCAGACGCAGCAGACCCGTCTCGCGCGCCAGAAGCAGGACCTGCGCAAATGCACTTCAATGGCTGTCCGGTTCGTCCGGCGGAAGGTCGCAATCGTATCATGATCCGGATGCAGGTTCGCTGCCACGAAGCGTATGCTAATGTCGCGATATGTTGCCCGCTCGATCCGGCGTGAGGAAAAAATCCCGTTCGCATAGCTGACGATCAGAAGTGCGAGCATCAGACGCGGATGGTACTGTGCCTTGCCACCCGTACGTACTGGCACGGAAAACGCATTCATCGGAACCCGTTCAACGGCAGCTACAACGAAATGCGCCATATCATCAGCCGGAAGCCGCGACTTCAGATCAGGCGGCAGAAGATACGGCTGAGACCGGTCAAACGGGATGAAGCTGCTCATCTCACCACCTTACAACCTCACCCCTTCACAGGGTACCCCAACCCGACAGGCTGCTAGAGCAGACATGGGCTATCACTGGTTCAGATGACGCTCCAGAGCCTCGAAATGCTCCTCAATCGTCAGGTCTCCCTCAATGAACCGCGCATTGATGCACTCGATATCCGCATCGAGGATCACACCCTCAAGACGAACACTACCCCGTGCATAATCGACGGCTTCCTTGCGACGCCACTTTTCCCCGGTGCTGATCTTCGGCCGGGAAGCAGGAATTTCACTCACAACCACCTCATCGCTCCCCAATCGCTCCTCTAGCGCTCCCACAACGCTCCCCACAGATTTCCGGCTCTTCAACACCATTGCACCGTTGGTGCGGGCGGCTTCGCCGCCAGAGAAGGACACGCGGCAAAGGGTGGGCCTGTAAGGCCTGCCCCTTCTGAGCAGTTGGTTATGGTGGGTCGCATGATGGGGCCAGATGATGCTTGCAACCATCGTCCAGGGGTGTCAGCCATGTGCGTCAAATCAGACAATACGATCCACGCGAATTTTACGGACGCGGCTCCTCAGAGTGTCCTCGACGGCATACCTTATGCTTTTGGCGGAAAGCTGGTCCGCTCCGTTTTCATCAACGGGTTGCCGGTAGTCAGTCCCTCCATCATGCGGATGAATATCCCCATAGCACTCCAGCGCTTCCAGCGATTGTAGAGCGTCTTATGTGGACCGTATTCTCGGGGTGCATCACGCCAACGCAGACCATTTCTGTTCACGAAAATGATCCCATTCAACACACGACGGTCATCAACGCGAGGTTTGCCATGGCTCTTCGGGAAAAAGGGCCGCAGACGCTCCATCTGCTCGTCCGTCAGCCAATACAGGTCATTCGTCTTCAGTCTCCTCAAGGAGCCTGAATCACATCCGGCCACTCATATCAATGGGTCCTGAGCCCAGCACTACAGTTGCATTTTATAATGTGAGTGAGCACGGATAGCGCTGGCCTGATGTGTTCGTCGAAAGACGGACCATCTGAGAATGTGAGCGACGGGTAACCTGCGTTGGGCGAGTTTTAGGACGAGGCGCCTGATTTCCTGGATGGACCAGCGGACAAGGACTGTCGTGTTCTGTGCAGTGTTTTTTTCGGTTTCAGTGAGTTTGCCTGGTAACGGACACTGGCCATGACGGCATAGGCCAGCATGACCAGGGAGACATGCCGATGCCATCCATGCCAGGAGCGGGTTTCGTTATGATCGAGACCGAATTCGTTTTTTGCAGTCTCGAACCCTTCTTCAATTCTCCAGCGCGTCCCTTCGACGTTCACCAGTTCCTGCGTGATTGTCCCTTTCGGGCACCAGGTCGTAAAATAGGCAAGGTCCCCGTCAGTGATGTTCCGGCGGATCAGCAGGCCACGTGTCCATGGTCCGGCTATAGGGCAGTCAAATTCTTCAGCATCCAGGTCAGCAAGCGGAAGATACGCCCAGTCATACAGCCGCTCACCTTTTGTGCCGTGCCCCGCTGACAGACGACGCCAGGCCTGGTCTGGCAGTCCTGCTGCAATATCTTTCGCCTCTCCGGCAATCAGCGGTTCCGTTGCCCATGATCCGAACCAGTGATTGCCCTTGACCCCAAGGACATATCCAATTCCTGCCCGGCGAAGCGTGCGTTCCACGTCGCCCACGCCATAAACGCTGCTTGCTGCAACCCAACGGAAAGGCACACCAGCATCCAGACACCGCTCGATCATCTTCGATGCCGGTGCCGGTTTGGTCGCAAACACCACATCATCAGGAACATGAGCACGCTTCATGCGCTCAGGCTTTGATGTCCAGTCTTTCGGAAGATACAGGGCGCGGTCGATAAAGGCATGCCCCCGTTCCGAAACATAAGTGCCAAACACACCGATCTGGCAGTTCGTGATCTTGCCGGCGGAACCCGTATACTGCCGCCCCACGCCGCAGGAGGCCTGGCCTTTCTTCAGAAAACCGGTCTCGTCAATGACCAGTACGCCCTCTTCAGTGCCCAGATGCTCGACCACATGGTCACTGACGACATCACGAAGGACATCGGCATCCCATTGCCCGCGCCCCAGAAGCGCCTGTTGCCGCCACGGACCAGGATCTCCTGCTGCTTCCGCACGCATCCATCCCGTCTTGCGTGGTTGTTGCCAATCAGGACATCAAGGAAGGCACACGCGGAAGCCGCAACACGCTTCTGCGTAAACAGCGGTAAAATCCGCTTCTTTGCTGCCCGAAGCCCGGATGCCCACAGTTCCAGCGTCTCTTCAACTGACGCCTCGCCATTCATGAAATCCTGAATCATGGTGAGCCATAGAGTCAGAACTCATCATAAAATGCAACTGTAGTGCTAGTAGCAGTCGCGGATCAGGCCTGTGGTCAATAGAATCTATACGATCTATTTCAATTGCTACCCGGGAACGGTTCATCATGCATTTTCTTATATTCATCACAAAAATACTGAAATGCCTGGCTAAAGCCAGTCACATCTATGGTATAGGTATTTGATTCAGTTTTGAGCGTAATACTCTGTGAACTCATAATAGATTGAAAAATTGAGGGCCATGCCGATGTATCAGGCTGATAAACAAACCACGCATCCGGCGGAGTATCAATAATAGCTTCTATCTGATTTACGCTGCCGTCAAAATGTATTTTAATGGACTTGTCTTTATGTTTTGCGTTGGGAATATTAATTATTAAAACAGGTATTATATTTTCTTTATTTCGAGGATCTGGCATTTTGTTTAGGACAAAACCAGGGAGGCTGGGATCTAAGCCGCATGTAAGCATAATCATATTCTTAGCAGAAGGTACAACGCCAACGCCACAGTCACCGAATTGCCTTGCGCCCGTTATCGAATAACCATATGCATGAAAAGAGAAAAAAGACCATAATAATAAAAATAATATATATATATCGGATTTTCGTGTTTTGCATATCGAATGGTATATAGACATAGGATAATTGCCTTTCACAAATATTCCGCGCACGAAGGTCGTAGAAGGCGCGACTATGCACCCATGCACCATTTTTTGCAATCATACATACAGTTTAATATCAGAAAGCGCAGTAGATCTTTCTTCGCGATACATATTATTTGAAGACATGTATCCGCTAACGGCAGGGTGTATGCGGATAGACCGTATTAGCACTACTTTGGCAGAAAATTTGGAATAAAGATTCCCAACGGGTGCGATCGGTGATTCATGGAAGACCAGCTGTAGTGGGAGCTGGCGATGAACACCGACTGGCGATCGGATCTGGAAGTATGGCTTGCGCCATTTCTGGCGGCCCTGGGTCACAAAGCGCAGCGGACGATGTGTCCGGTTTATATTGCAGGCCTGATCGGACCTGGTGACCGCAAGAGCGTGCAGCCCATGGCTGCACGCAATGGCGATATCCCTTATGACCGGCTGCATCATTTCGTCAGTGCCGGTGTGTGGGACAGTGCGCCACCTGAGGCTGCCCTGTGGCGTCATGCTGACCATCTGGTGGGCGGCGAGCGTTCATGGCTGATCATCGATGATACCTCCCTTCCCAAAAAGGGAGAACATTCTGTTGGCGTGGCGCCCCAATATGCTTCGACCCTGGGCAGGAAAGCGAATTGTCAGACACTGGTGTCCGTGACACTGGCTTCGCGTGAAGTGCCACTGATGCTGTCACTCCGTCTGTTCCTGCCCGATATCTGGACAGCAGATCCGGCACGCCTGAAGCGGGCTGGTGTTCCACTGGAACATCAGGGCCCCAGGACCAAACCGGAGATGGCGATCGAAGAGATTGATCGCCTCTGTGCCGCAGGTGTCCGTTTTGGCTGTGTTCTTGCGGATGCCGGTTATGGCCTGTCTGCCCCGTTCCGTCAGGCCCTGAGTGCGCGGGGCCTGCGCTGGGCAGTCGGGATACCACGTCATCAGAAAGTCTGTTCCACCGGTGTGGAACTGGTGTTTCCGGCCAGAAAGCGCGGCCCATCCCGGATGCACCCGGTACCGGACCAGCAATCTGTTCCTGCCCATAAGATACTGGAAACTGCAACATGGCGCAGGGTCAGCTGGCGTCGCGGGACCAAAGGTGGCCTGGCGGCCCGCTTTGCAGCCATGCGGATACGCGTTACAGATGGTCCAGCCCAGCGTATCGGTGGCCGGACGGCCCAGCATATGCCCGGGGAGGAAGCCTGGCTGATTGGCGAGCACCGTTCTACCGGAGAACGGAAATACTATCTGTCCAACCTGTCTGCCGACACCTCCCTCAGGCTACTGGCCGCCGCGATCAAGGCCCGATGGGTCTGCGAACAGGCGCATCAGCAACTCAAGGAGGAACTGGGCCTCGATCACTTTGAGGGGTGATCATGGACGGGCCTGCACCGACACGCCCTGATGTCCATGATGGTCTACGCCTTTCTCCAGTCCCGGCGCCTTACGGCGGTCGGGCGGAAAAAAAAGAGTCACCGGCCCACCGCCACAGCCCAGTCTGCCAGCAATACGACAGGCCATTCTTGATCGCATCCTGCGACCACCCGTCGGGCAATGCCCGCACTGTGGAAACTTTC
>NZ_JBXAYQ010000055.1:0-16398 GCF_057359305.1 Komagataeibacter ossonobensis
CGCACCGGCCATGCCAATGAACCGAAATGGCGTCCGGTTACGGCATGGCGCTGGAATTCAGTCGATATCGGGCGGTCCCCGCAACGGCGGCAGAAGACGAATGGCATATACAGGTGGAGCGCGTGGCTGCTGCGGACGGCGTCGCATGGATATCCACGCCATGGCCACAAACGGCAGGAATGGGAGATCCCCATGAAGCATGACGGGGATATGCAGCAGCGGACACAACGGACACGAAGCATCGTGATGATGAGATGATGTGTGACAGGCCTGTGCATGATGCACATGCAGCATATGGGCCATGGCGACAGGCGTGGCAGGGCTGTCGGCGGTCCTACACGATCGTGCCTCGACCGGGGCAGCAATGTCTATCCCGGTTAGTCGCTGGATGGTGAGGCGAGGCGTCTCATCAGGCAGCGTCTGGCTCTGGATGAACAGCTGTCCAAGGAAGCCGAGGAAAACGATGGCGACAACAAGCCAGCGACCCATCCGGGGTCGTGCCGCAGGAGCGATGCCATCCGTCATAGGTGAGGGGCAGATTCCTCTTATTTCAACACGCTAACTGGAACAGCATCTGGGGCATTGATTGTCAACTGCATTCGCATCCGGAGACTGCGTATACCTGACATTACCGGACAGAAAAGCACAGCAGGTAATGGCCTGAGAACCCCGCAGTCGGCCTTGTCGTAATGAGATATTAGGAGGAACCATAAGGAACATCACTTCAAATTTCCACGCCAAAGAACGTCCCATAAGAAATCTTATGCCAACAAGTTGGATAGTTTTAACCTCATCTTGCTGTCGGTCACGTATCCTAGTAGACCAGATTCTTGTTATGATCCTACACTGTAAAAATATAAGGCGACATACATCAAATAAAAAATAGGTAAACGTCTTATATTGCGTGATGGGAACTGCGTAAATCAGAAACTCATAAAATAAATATTTCAAGTTAATTGCTTCAATTATACATCTCACCGAGAAATTCCCGCAGAGCCGGTTCAAAATTCTGATTTTCGTGCCCAGGCCTGGTAAGCTTAAGGAGCGCGAAGCGCTGTAGGACCGACAGATGTCCCCACTGTTCGGGCGTGGGTGCCCTCAACCCACTGGATTGCGCTTTCAGCGTGATCGCATCGGGCACGCCAACAGCCAGTTGCCAGACTTCCATCCGGGCCGGTGGAAGCAGTTTTGGCTCTTCTCCCGCCCGGGTCCTGATCAGGTGCAGGAGGAACGACCGGTATGCCGCCCGTTCCGGCGGCATGGTGGCGGGGCGGTCCACCAGTGCCTGCCTGTCGTGCTGCGTAAAACGGCTCCACTGGCGCAGGCTCAGTTTTACACCGCACAGATCCAGCTTCATGCGCACGATCATGGGAACGCAGCGTAATGACAGGGTAAAATCCATTTCGAAATTGAACAGCATGGTTTCCCTCCCCCGCACGGTTCACAGTGATCGCGCGCAGGCAGGGGCAGGATCGGCGGGCACGGGACCGATCCAGCGCATGAGCATCTGGTGTTCGGCATTGTCCACCCACCCCAGCGCCGTCATATCGCTTATGATCCAGTCAAGGTCGGACGGCAGCAGGCTGCCCCCGGCAAAGGTCACGCATTCGCGTGCGTCCCCACCGGGCAGGATGGCCTCCGTCGCCGCCAGCGGCAATGTCAGCCCGCCATCCGCAACGGGGGCCGCCAGTGCGCGTGCGATGTCCGCGCGGCGACCCGGCTGCTGGCAGAACGCAATCGCGTCCCGCAGGGCATGCGACATGCGGCGACCCGTCGCATCGCACGACAGGAGTTTCCCCGATGCGACAATGATCTTTTCAACATGGTCGGGCAGGACGGTGGCGGATCCGCCCACGCGAAAGGCAAGTCCGCGTTGTTCTGCCTCCGTGCCCCATGGCGGACCGACACAGCCGCCATCAATCGCGTTTTCCGCCAGCGCATGGATCATGTCGGTCGGGGGCATGACAGAGAGGTCGATTTCATCCTCCATGCTGACATCGATCATCTTCAGGAAACGCCGGAGGATGAGGAGATGGGTGGAATACATATGCACGACGGCGATACGCGGCTTTCTCCCGATGCTCATGGCCCACAGGTCAAACGCCTGCCGCCCCGGGGAGCCGGCATTCCATGTGCCTTCCACCGGGTTGGCGCCACGCAGCATGATCGTGTTGCCACTCCGACTGATCCGGCCTAGCGGGCGTAGCCCCGTGTCATGCCCGCGCCGCCCGAGCGCGGTCATCATGGCCAGCGGCGCGAAAATGACGGCCGCATCCAGCCGGTTCCATGCCAGACCATCGGCGATGTTGGCCCAGGATGGGGAGACGACGATCTCGGTTTCCAGTCCATGTCGGGCAAAAATGCCCTGGTGCCGCCCCATGATGACTGGTGCGCTGTCAGCCAGCTTCAGCACGCCGATCCGTAACGGTGTGTTCATGATGCCTCATCCTTTTTCTGCGATGCCAGATACTCCCCGGCGACGGCTGCGATGCGACGCGATGTCTGCATGGCCCGGCGCTGGAACCACCGATAGGCCTGCGCTTCGCTGGTTTTTTCATTTTTCATGAAACATCTCTTGGCCTGTTCGATAATCCTACGCTCGGCAAGCACACGCTGCGCTTCGGTCAGTTCATCGCGTGTGCGGCGAAAGCGGGCATACAGCGCGATGGCGGCACGCAGCAGCGGCTTTACATCACGGGGTAGTGCCTCAAGCACGTTGTAGGAACATATGCCCGTATCAAAGGCCGTTTCCATCAGTTCCACATCGTCCTCATCCACAAACAGGGCGACCGGTCGTTCCTGTGCCGAACAGGACAGGGCGCGAATACTGTCCAGCGCGTCACGGTCGGCCCTGTTCATGTCAACCAGCACGACATCGGGCCGACAGGCCCGCACGGCATCGACCAGCGCCGTGCCGGGGGGAACGGTCAGGACATCCAGCGACGCATCGGCGTGCAACGTCTCCGACAGGGCATGGCCCCTGCGGGGGTTTTCGTCCGCGACCAGCACCCTCAGGCGCGTGCCGGGCACCATGTCCTCACACATCAGTACACATCACGCAGATAGCGGCCTTCGCGTGTCAGGTTGCTTACGAATGCATCCGCATCGCCAGATGACAGGTCACCGTGACGGGCCACGATCCGGCGCAGTGCCGCATCGACATCCCGCGCCATGCGGGTCGCATCACCGCATACATAGATATAAGCTCCATCGCGCAGCCAGTCCCTCAATTCGCTGCCTGCGGCTTCCATCCGGTCCTGCACGTACACCCTCTCGGGCTGGTCACGTGAAAAGGCGGTATCAAGGCGCGTCAGCACCCCGTTTGACAGGTAGGCGTCCAGTTCATCATGATAGTAGAAGCCTTCCGCCGCGTGGCGTTCTCCGAAAAACAGCCAGTTCCGGCCCGAAGCCTGCCGTGCCGCGCGTTCCTGCAGGAACCCCCGGAATGGCGCAATGCCGGTACCGGGGCCGATCATGATCATGGCGGCGGCATCATCTGCCGGCAGCCGGAAATGCGTGGTGGGCTGGATGAAAACCGGCACGTCCGCCCCCGCTTCCAGCCCCGCCAGCCAGTTCGAGCATATGCCCGGCCATGGCGTAAGGCTGACCCCCATTGTCAATTCCACCACCCGCCCGGATGCCTGTGGCGAGGAGGCGATCGAGTAAAGCCGCGGCTGCATGCGCCGGAACAGGCTTGGTATGTCCTGCGCCGTGACCGACAGCACTGCATCGTTCAGCAGGTGGGGCAGGAAACCCGGCGCACAACCACCCAGTGCTTCCAGCATGGCCGGGTTGGGGCGGCTCAGGTCAAGGTGGCGCGTAAGGGCTTCGCGCAGCCCCACCGTTCCGCAGCCGCGCAGCACGACGGGCGTCTCTTCCGGCAGGCGCAGCGCGCGCAGGGCCGCCTGCACATGGACCGCCGGGTTGCTGGGCCATATGCCCAGCGCATCGCCGGGGAGCCAGTTCAGTTCCGTTCCACTCACATCCAGGCCGATGCGCCGCGTATCCCTGTCGCACCCTGCGGCGCACAGGCGCTCGTTGATGGACAGCCGGGCCATGACCGGGGCCTCCCGCGTGCCGGAAACCGGGGGCGATGGTGCTTCCACCGGCGCGGGCGGGGCAACCTGCCCACCGGTTGCGACCTGCGCAAGGGCCGTAAGCATGGTTGTCCGCCACGTCTCGACCGTATCCTCGAAATCCGGCTCGCAGTCCACGCGTTCCACGAATGGCGTTGCCCCCAGTTCCCGCAGGCGTCCGTCCAGCGCACGGCCGAAACCGCAGAAACTGGCATACGAGGAATCCCCCAGTGCCAGCACGGCAAATATCAGGCCGGGCATGGGGGCCTGGCGTTCACGCAGCATGTCCCAGAACGGAGCGGCGCAGTCTGGCGGGTCTCCGTCACCGAAGGTGGATACCACGAACAGCGCCGGCCCTGCGGCGGTGATGTTTACATCAAATGCATCAAGGCATTTTCCTTCCGCCGCGTGGCCGGCTTCGCGCAGCCAGCCAACGATCGTGGCTGCCAGTCCTTCCGCCCGCCCGGTCTGGGATGCCCACCATACGCTGATACCCGGCGTGGCGGCCGCAGGCGCCGGCATGGTCCCGCCGCCTTCACCCGGCTGCATGCGGCTGTACAAGCCTGCAAAAATACCGCTGATACGGGCGCGCGCCTGTGCCGGCAGAGGTGCCGATGCGGGCAGCACGGGTACCTCGCCCACGCCCGGCGGGGCCATTTCCAGCCCGTCAAGGAACCCGGACAGCCATGCCCGTCCCTCCTCGGGCAGGGTTGCGGCAACGGACTGGTCCGGTCGCTCCAGACCGAGATGGCTGGTAAGGGCGCGCAGCATCATGGCGGCCTCTCCTTTCCTGACTGGTTCCACATCATCGGCGGCCGGGCGTGCGGCCTGTTCCACCCGTTCCAGCGCCACCGCGCAGAGTTTGAAGCCGGGTTGCAGCGAAATCGGGTCAACTGCGTCCGGTGTGAGGGAATTGACCGTCAGATCCGGCCCGAAACGGTCATTCCAGTGGAACGGGGCAAAGCAGGTGCCGGGCCGTACCCGCGCGGAGATCTGGACCGGCAGGACGATCCGCCCCCGGCGTGACGTGATTTTTACGCGATCATCCTTTAACAGCCCAAGCGCATGGGCATCGGGCGGGGCAATTTCCACAAAGGGGCCGGGATTCAGGCGGTTCAGGCTGTCCACGCGCCCGGTCTTGGTCAGCGTATGCCACTGGTGCTGCAGCCTGCCACTGTTCAGCACGAAGGGGAATTCCTCATCCGGCCATTCGTCGGGCCGCATCCATGGACGGGCAAAAAAGACCCCCTTCCCGTCTGGCGTGGCGAAGACGGGGCCGGTCCCGTCAGGAGACAGGTAACGGATCGGATGCCGGTCCTGCATGTCGCCTGCGGGCGCGGGCCACTGCACCGGTCCGTTGCGCAGCCGCGCGTGGCTGACGCCCGCGATGTCATAGCCGGTTTTGGGGTTGCTGAACCGGCTGGCCTCGGCAAACACTTCGGCGGCGGATGTGAAGGCGAAATCCTTCCCATACCCCATGGCGCGCGCCACGCGGGCGATGATGTCCCAATCGGGCAGCGCCTCGCCCGGCGGTGGGACCGCCTTGCGCGCAAGGGTCATGGTACGGTCGGAATTGACCTGCACGCCGTCCCCTTCGGCCCACAGGGCGGCGGGCAGCACGATATCGGCAAAGCGCGTCGTCTCGCTATCCGCGAACGCATCCTGCACGATCACGCATTCCGCGGCTACCAGCGCCCGGACCACATGGCGGCGATTGGCAACGGTGGCGACGGGGTTGGTGCAGATGACCCAGCATGCCCGGATGTCACCGCGTTCCATCGCCTCGAACATGGCAATCACGCCATTGCCCCCGGTGTCGCGCAGGGTGCCGGGGGGTAGCGCCCACTGTTCTTCGGTAAAGGCGCGGTCCGCCGCCACCAGTGCGCTGCGCTGCCCCGGCAGGCCCGGCCCCATATAGCCCATTTCACGCCCACCCATGGCGTTGGGCTGTCCGGTCAGTGAAAACGGCCCGCTGCCGGGGCGGCAGATGGCGCCGGTGGCAAGGTGGAGGTTGCACAGCGCGTTGGTGTTCCATGTCCCGGCAACGCTCTGGTTCAGGCCCATGGTCCACAGGCTCATCCACTCCCCGGCCTCCGCGATCCAGCGCGCGGCGGTCAGGATGTCCTCGACCGGCAGGCCGGTAATTTCGGCCACGGTCGGGGGGGCGTAGTCATCCAGAAAGGGTTCCATCGTCTCCCACCCTGTCGTGTTCCGGGCGATGAATTCCCTGTCGATCGCATCGTTCTGGACCAGAAGGTGCAGCAGGCCGTTGAGCAGCGCCAGATCCGTGCCGGGACGGATGGGTAGGTACAGGTCGGCCTTTTCCGCCGTGGCCGTCTGGCGTGGGTCAACCACGATCAGGCGCGCCCCTGCCCGCTTGCGGTCCATCAGCCGCAGGAATAGGATCGGGTGACAGTCGGCCATGTTGGCGCCAATGACGAAAAACAGGTCAGTGCAGTCGAAATCCTCATAACTGCCCGGCGGGGCGTCGGCGCCAAGCGACAGCTTGTAGCCGGTGCCTGCGGCGGCCATGCACAGGCGGGAATTGGATTCAATATGCTGGGTGCGGACAAACCCCTTGGCCAGCTTGTTGATCAGGTACTGTGCTTCCAGCGACATCTGCCCCGAAACGTAAAAGGCGATGGCGTCGGGTCCATGTTCATCAAGGATGGCGCGCAGACGTGCCGCCGTGGCGTCGATGGCCTGCTGCACGCCCGCAGGTGCGGCCTGTTCCCTGCGCCGGGGGCGGATGGCGGCATGGCGCAGGCGCTGGTCGGACAGGAGCGGCCGGTCGCACGAACTGCCCTTGGTACACAGGCGGCCGCCATTCGCGGGGTGCGCGCCATCGCCCCGCACTTTTGCAATACGGCCGTTCTCCACCTCCAGTATGACCCCACAGCCCACCCCGCAATAGGGGCAGACCGTGCGGATGTCCTCCCGCGCCATGGGATCAGGCCGGAATGGGTTCCGGCGTGGCTGTAGCCGTCCGGGCCCGGATCGCCACTTTCCCGTTTTCCACGCGGGCGTCCCATGTCCGCAGCCGGACGGCGGGATCCTCCAGGCACTGTCCATCTTCCAGACGGAAATGCTGTTTGTAGAGCGGGGAGGCCACCACCACCTGTCCCTTCAGGTCGCCCATGATGCCGCGCCCGATTACATTGGCGTTTGAAAACGGATCATGGTTGTCGATCGCATAGACCCGGGCGGGCACGCCCTGCGTTGCAGGTAGGTAGAACAGGGCAATCTGGCTTCCGTCATGCCAGGCTACGACACCTGATTTTGCCACCAGGTCATCAAGTCCGCACAGTTCGGTCCAGTCATGCGGGCCGGCTGATGCTACGGTTTCGGGCAGGTTTTCGGCCGGACGGACCTGATCGCGCTCGGGAATGGTGCGGATGTTCGGGTCGGGGCGGCTGTCATTGACGAAGGTGCGGAACCGCTTGAGTTTTTCACGGTCCGTCAGCGCGTCGCGCCACTCGCAGTGATAGTGGTCCACCACCATCTGCATCTGCCGTTCCAGTTCCGCGCAGATGCCAAGGCTGTCGTTGATGATGACATCCTTGAGGTAATCCAGCCCGCCTTCAAGATTTTCACGCCAGACCGAGGTACGCTGCAGCTTGTCCGCTGTCCGGATATAGAACATCAGGAAACGGTCGATGTATTTCACCAGCGTCTGTGCATCGAGATCAGTCGCGAACAGTTCCGCATGGCGCGGGCGCATGCCGCCATTGCCGCAAACGTAAAGATTCCACCCATTCTCGGTTGCGATCACCCCCACATCCTTGCTCTGTGCCTCGGCACATTCGCGGGTGCAGCCGGACACGGCGAATTTGAGCTTGTGCGGCGAACGCAGGCCCTTGTAACGGTTTTCCAGATCCAGCGCCTTGCCCACACTGTCCTGCACGCCATAGCGGCACCATGTGCTGCCAACACAGGACTTTACGGTCCGGGTGGACTTGCCATAGGCCTGCCCGGTCTCGAAGCCTGCTTCCAGCAGTTCAGCCCAGATATCGGGCAACTGGTCCAGTTGCGCACCGAACAGATCGATACGCTGGCCGCCAGTGATCTTGGTATAGAGACCGTATTTCTTTGCTACCTGGCCCAGGACAATCAGCTTGTCCGGTGTGATCTCACCGCCCGCAATGCGGGGTACGACCGAATAGGTGCCGTTTTTCTGCATGTTGGCCATGAACGTGTCGTTCGTGTCCTGCAGCGGAATATAGAGCGGGTCCGTAATCGGCTTGTTCCACGCCGATGCCAGGATGGAACCGACAGCGGGCTTGCAGATATCGCAGCCCAGGCCACCATTGCCGTATTGCGTCATCAGGTCTTCAAAAGTCTGGATTCCATGCACACGGACAAGCGAGTACAGTTCCTGCCGCGTGTAGGAGAAATGTTCGCACAGGCTGTGGTCCACCGCAATGCCGCGCGCTTCGAGTTCGGTCTCGAACACGTTCTTGAGCAGGCCCGAACACCCGCCGCAGCCGGTACTGGCCTTTGTGTACTGCTTCAGGGCGGCAATATCCGTACAGCCGCCTTCAATGGCGGTGCAGATCGCCCCTTTCGTCACGTTGTGGCACGAACAGATCATGGCCGTATCGGGCAGCGCGTCAGCGCCCAGCAGGTCCGCTCCCTCCCCACGCGGCAGGATCAGGGCCGCGGGGTCCGCCGGGGGTTTGATGGCGTTCTGTACATATTGCACGATCGTGTCGTAATAGGCGTTATCCCCCACCAGCACGGCCCCGATCACACGACTGCCATCATCCGAGAGCACAAGGCGGCGGTAGGATCCGTCCACTTCCCCGATGAAACGGTAGCTCCGACTACCCGGTGTCGCGCCATGCGCATCGCCAATCGAGCCGACATCCACACCCAGCAGCTTGAGCTTGGTGGACATGTCCGCACCGGTAAAGGCAGCTTCTTCTCCCGCCAGGGTGGATGCGAGCGTGCGCGCCATGGTGTAGCCCGGTGCCACCAGGCCAAAAACCTGCCCGTTCCAGCACGCGCATTCCCCGATTGCGTAGATTGCCGGGTCGGACGTACGGCATTGCCCGTCGATCACAACACCGCCGCGCGGACCGATGGCAAGCCCGCAGTCACGTGCCAGCTTATCCTGCGCGCGGATGCCTGCGGAAAAGACCACCAGATCGGTTTCAAGGAATGTACCATCGGCAAAGACAAGGCGGTGACGATGTGTCTCGCCCGCGGTGATCTGCTGCGTGGCATGGGATGTAAGCACTTCGATCCCCAGTGCCTCGATCCGCTGCTTCAGGGCCTGACCACCATCATCATCAAGCTGCACGGGCATGAGGCGCGGCGCGAATTCCACAACGGCCGTGGACAGGCCCAGCCCCGACAGCGCATTGGCTGCCTCCAGCCCCAGCAGGCCGCCGCCAATGACCACGCCGTGCGATGCGCCCTCTGCTGCAGCCCGGATCATGTCAAGGTCATCCAGCGTGCGATAGACCAGCCCCGCTGTGCCTGTATTGCCCGGAACCGGCGGCACGAACGGCGTGGAACCAGTGGCAAGGATCAACGTGTCGTAAGGTAGCGGGCCTTCGGCGCTTTCCACCATCCGGGCCGCGCGGTCGATGCGGGTCACCCTGACGCCACGGTGCAGGGTCAGGCCGTGGTGGGTATGGAAATCATCCACATGCAGGCGCAGCGCCAGCGCGTCGCGTCCGCTCATATATTCGGTCAGGTGCACACGGTCATAGGCATCGTGAAGTTCGTCACCAAAAATGTGAATCGCGCAGTCCTCATGCAGACCATGCGCCACAAGTTGTTCGGCACAGTAATGGCCAACCATACCGTTGCCGATGATGACGATGTTTCGCGTTCCGGTCATGTTCGTTTCCCCTATCGTACAATCGGCTGTCAGAATTTGAATTCCATGGTCTGCATGTAGAATGCCCCGTCCTTCGCCCCCGCACGGTGCATCCCCTGCGATGCGACGAAGCCTGCGATATCGTGCGTCCATGTCCAGTGGGGCGCGAAATTCCACGCAAGCTGTGTCTGGGGCGTGGTGCCAATGAACCCGCCCAAAAGCCCGTTGCGCCAGCTATAGATCTTGCCGGTGCCATACACTGCATCCTGCGTGCTTTCGCGCCAGAAAACGGGAACATGCAGCTTGAGACGCAGGTTCGCCAGTGGCGCTGCCGTAATGACCGGCCCGATGCCGACGAGGTTCTGCGATGTCAGGGCCAGTGTCACGTCATTATAATACGGCAGCGGGAAATAGGGCGTAGCAAATGTGCCGACCGCGCCATCCTGACTATGGTAGGACCCGCCTGAAAACAGGTCGCCCTGCAATGCGATGGACGGTTTTGCCTTCAGGCTTTTTGCCGTCCATCCCAATGTCCCGTTAACGGCATAGGCGCGCACTGCGCGTGTTGCGCCCCCGCTGGCGGGACGGAATTCGCCGCCCTGGAACACGCCCGTCAGGCTGATATCGAAGGGGCCGACATTCCCCCACATGCGTGCACCGATATTGTCGCGGCGGGTCGATCCGGCCTGCGTGCCCGTTGTGGTGGCCAGCGCCGCCGATGCACCGTTGAACAGGTAGCCAATGAAGAACACATCAGCAAAAACCTGGCTTTTCTGTCCCATGACCGAAAACTTCGGCAGTGCCGTGGACGTATAGATCCCATACATCCGGGCGTTGTAGTTCGTGCCGTCGGCAAAGACATTGCGCGGCAGCTTGTTGGTCTGCATGAAGTCAAACAGGTCCAGCCGGAAGGATTTCCACACCGCATAGCCACGGAATCCATCCCATGACTGCTGTGCGTTGGTCAGGTCGCGTGCGGACTGCATGGTGACAGGGGCATCGAGAAAGATCTGGCGACCGCCGATCACGCCCATCCGTGCGCCCAGCATCCTGCCTTTTACCTCCAGAATGCCCTGCTGGAGATCCAGCCGTTCGCGCTGCACCCCGGTCTGGTAGCCATAATAATTCGATCCCCCGGCGTCGCCCCACAGGAACTCGGCATAGGCGCGGACATGTTCACCCAGGTGCAGGTCGGCACCATACTGGCTGCGCAGTAGTACGCGGCTGGCGTTGGTCTTGCCCGCGGTTCCCATCTGCGGCTGGTTTTCAAAGGCGTAGCGTAGCCGTTCCTCCCCACTAATGGACAGCCAGATATCGCCCTTGTCCGTCAGGGGAATATATTTCAGGCGGTTGAACCAGTCGTTCCGGCGCTGTTCAGGTGGCGTATTGACAATGTCGCTCCAGTCCTCGGCCCAGCGCGCCTGTCCGAAACCACCAACGGTCCCGAAACCGGCCGCGGCCCCTTTTCCGGCATTGAATGCCCCCCAGTCGGGGCTGTGTGGCAGTGTCACGTGGTGGATGGCCGCCTTCTCAGGTGGACGGGACGAGGTCGGGCGGATACCGGTTGCCGTGACACCCGCGGCGGGTGCCGTGTCGGCAAGGGCCGCATGGCCGGTACACAGGCTGGCAAGAACGGTGGTGAAGCCGACCGTAAGCGAAGCGGGCCGGAGCGCGTCGGAAATACAGGTCACGGGATACGTTCCTGATCTGATATTATGAAGAGGCGGTCGCATCGGCTTCAGCCGACATCCGGGGCCGTTCAGCCGCCCAGCGGCGACGGCACACGCCAACACAGGCAAACGCCACCAGCGTAACCGAGGCAAAGCCCAGGAAGCCGGGACCGTAGGACCCCGTAGCCTGTCGCGCGGCTCCGAGTGATGACGCCAGATAGAACCCGCCAACCCCGCCGCTCATGCCCACCAGCCCGGTCAGGATACCGACGCGGCTGGGGAAACGTGTGGGCACAAGCTGGAAGACCGCGCCATTGCCCAGACCCAGCACGAGCATGCCCAGGAAAAAAGCCGGGAAGGCCAGCCAGATCGTGGGCAGGCCGAACCCGATCACGGCAAAGATGGCGACAGCAAGCGCGAACAGGATGCTCAGGGCGCGTTCGCCGCCGATCCGGTCGGCCATGGCGCCCCCCAGAGGACGCACGAAGGACCCGACAAACACGACCAGCGCCGTACAGCTTCCGGCAATGGCAGGCGGCAGGCCGTACTGGTCGTTGAAATAGATGGTCAGGAACGAGGCAAGCCCCACAAAACCGCCGAATGTCACGCCATAAAAGAACATCAGCAGCCAGCAGTCGCCGCTGCGCAGGACGGGCAGCCACGTCAGCAGACCGCCACTGGAGCGACGCTGCGGCGGTTCACTGGCCAGAAATATAAAGGCGACCAGCACGGCGGTCAGTGGCAGCGTTGCCAGCCCCAGCACATTGACCCAGCCATAAAGCACGGCCAGGCCAGGTGCAAACAGCGAGGCAAGCGCCGTGCCGGAATTGCCGGCCCCGGCAATTCCCAGCGCCGTGCCCTGATATTGTGGCGGATACCATGCGGAGGCCAGCGGCAGCGCAATCGCGAACGACGCCCCGGCGACGCCCAGCACAAGTGCAACCCCGAACAGTGCGCCATAGCTGTGTGGCGCGATCAGCCATGTCAGGAACAGCCCGGCGATGACAAGAATCTGGGCGCCAATCGCGACCCGTCGCGGCCCGAAATGATCGACCAGCGCGCCGGCGAGTACACGCAAAAGCGCACCTGCCAGAACCGGGGTCGCGACCAGCAGGCCCTTCTGACCGGCATTCAGATGCAGGTCGTGAGCAATCGAAATGCCCAGCGGGCCAAGCAGGACCCACACCATGAACGAGACATCGAAATACAGGAACGCCGCAAGAAGGGTACGCGGGTTTCCGGCTTTGAGGAATCCTGTGTCCACGTCATCGCATCCAGTCCCCATCCATCAGGTGTGACGGAGACGCCTTTATTCAGGCACGGAGACCATCGTTGGCCGTCCGGGTGTCGTCGTGATTGTTTGTGCCATTTCCACGTCGTTCACCGCCATTGATGAACGCGTCTTTCAGGAAACCTGTCTGGTATTTAATTGCACGCGGAACAATGCGATGTCAAAACATTTTTCTCGTGTTGTCATGGCAGAATCATATGAGCCAAAGCCGTCGTCCCAGAAAAGATACCTGCCAAACCGCGCAATTTCGAGACATTGCATAAAAGATCGTGGCAGGGGATCGCAATGACCGGCGAGACGGTTTTTGCGTAGATACCACTGGCACAATCGCCCGGTCGTTGGAGCGTGCATTCCGGGAGCGCTTCGCCACCGCGTAAGTGGCCGATCGGACACCCATGCCGCCGCCACCTTCAAGCAAGGCAACATATGGGCGCATGGTTGGACCGATCCCCGAAACCAAGAACGCCATGCACTTCCGCTGGCTTGGATTTACGTCCCAAGATCCGTTCCTGCACACCGTCGCGGTCCACGAATACTCCCGCTTGTGCCCACTGGCTGGCCGGTCATTTGAAATCACCCTGCTGCAAGGATTATGCGGACGGCATCAGGCCATCAACCTGTAAGCAGGCTTCATGCCGCTGAGTGGGAAACGGATGGAGCATGTTCCCGATACGCTGGGCACTGGAGCACCGCGTACGAGATTATGCAGATGTTTTCGGACCACCCAACAAAACGACCCATGCATAAAAGGTATGCGTGGCCATAAAGGTATAAAATATTGACATCTTTAAAGACATCCAGAAAGATATTCCTAAATATATATCTTTAAGAAAGATCGGAAAAAATGGCGTCACCTCTGGATGACAAGACCCGCAGCATCATCAAGGCCTGCGTGCCCGCGCTGGAAGCACATGGTCTGGCGATAACGACGGAAATGTATCGCCGCCTGCTGGCCAATCCAGATATTCGCGATCTGTTCAACATTTCGCACCAGAAGGACGGGGAACAGCCAAAGGCACTGGCGCTTGCAGTGCTGGCCTATGCCCGCAATATCGACAACCTTGGTGCCATGGCCGGTGCGGTCGAACGCATTGCGGAAAAGCATGTCGGGCTGAACATCCTGCCCGAGCACTATCCTTATGTTGCCGATGCCCTGCTGGGCGCCATCGCCCATGTTCTGGGGGATGCGGCAACCCCCGATATCATGGATGCGTGGGGCAAGGCCTACTGGTTCCTGGCTGAAATCCTGATCGGGCGGGAAGAACAGATTTACGTGGCCCATGCCGCGGCCCCCGGTGGCTGGGTTGGCTGGCGTCCCTTCCGTGTCAGCCGCCGCACGGTGGAAAGTGAGACCGTTACCTCCTTCGAACTGGCGCCCGTCGATGGCAAGCCCGTCATGCGCCATGTGCCGGGGCAGTATCTCAGCTTCCGCCTCGACGTGCCGGGATATGGCTCGGAACGGCGGAATTACAGCATTTCTTCCGCACCCGGTTCACAGTCCTACCGCATCAGCGTCCGTCGCATCGACAATGGCGTGGTATCCGACTGGCTGCATGACAGCGTGCAAGAGGGCACGGTGCTGCAGGTTTCCGCTCCGGCGGGTGATTTCACGCTGGGCAACCCGGCCCCCGCACCCATCGTATTCCTCAGCGCGGGTTCTGGCCTGACGCCATTCATTTCCATGCTGGGCGCGCTGGATGCGGCTGCGGCCACGGGCGTGCGTTACATCCACACCACCCGTACGCCCGCAACGGAAGCCTTTGGCCCCTATATCCGCGACCTTGCCGCAAAGGGCATGCTGCGCGCCGATCTGTTCTACAGCCGCGCTACACCGCAGGCAGCACAGGACGCCACAGGCGTCACCACTCACGCAGGCCGCATGACACCAGCATGGCTTACGCACGAAATCGACCGGTCCGCGAGCTATTATATCTGCGGTCCCGACAGCTTCATGCGTGATGCCATCGCCACGCTGAAGGCGGGTGGCGTGCCCGAAAGCCAGATCCGTTTCGAATTCTTCGGTTCCGCGGCGGATGCGGCCCTGGTCGGATAGGCATGGCGCACCCCATCCATGTCAGGCGGGTTTATGACCCGCCCGCACCCGATGATGGCAGCCGCGTGCTGGTGGACCGGCTGTGGCCCCGTGGGGTCAGCAAACAGCGCGCTGACCTGACGCTGTGGCTGAAAGATATCGCGCCCAGCACCGGACTGCGGCAATGGTTCGGGCATGACCCGGCCCGGTGGGACGGGTTTCAGGAACGCTACAGCGCGGAACTGCAGGCCAATCCCAATCCGGTGCAGCAGTTGCTGGACATGGCGCGCGCCGGTCCCATCACCCTGCTGTATGGCGCGCGTGACACGCAGCATAACGAGGCGGTTGTACTGGCCGCCTACCTTCATCGCCTGCTGGACCACGCGTGCTGAACGATACCGCCATTTCCTGTGTCAGCACGGCAGAAGGCATATCCCTTCGACCCGAATGGTCGCGGGTTGACGTGCTCCCCATTTTGTATCCACCCAAAATGAAGAGTTCCCGGTTTTCATGTCTCGAGGTTGATGAGAAGACAAGGGACGTTCGTGTGCAGGTCTTGCACTTAGGTGGTTCCTGACGCTCCGCATGAGGAAACGCGCGGCCTGTGCCACCTGATGAAGCGCAGAAAGGACGATCTCGTAGGCGTTTGATGTCCTGACGCGCTTTCCCAGGGCCTGGTCATACACGTAGCGCGGCGTGTGCTTCACAATGCCCAGGGCATACGCTCGGTTCAGGGCATTGATAACGGTTCGACGACAGGCCCCAGACTTCTCGGCCATCGCCTCATGGCTGGGAAACATGGCCCCATCGTCGCCCATGAATTCTGGCAAAACAGCCAGCGCATGAGCCTCGCCAAGCGTTAGCTTACCTTCCGAACGGAAACGCCGAAGCACGGCCTGAAACCGACGAATGATCTGCCATTTTGTCAGGGGGCGGGAAGTCTTGGAAGCGATGGTCATTGTCTATCCTCACTCGGACTGACCATTTTCTCTTGAGGGAACCACCCAGTTTGGGCTATCGTTCTCTCGGAAAGCTGGCCCGTCCACTTGTACTGGCGGGTCAAGCTGAAAGGTCGGAGTTCGCGCTCCGGCCTTTCGCCGTTTCTGGGGCCTACCTTTCGCCCTTTCCCGAAAAAAAGCAACCTTGCCGAACCTTCATTCGGGGATCGCTAAGGCTCAGCCTTGGCCGCTGGAAATTCGTGAGATTTCCGCGCTCCGCACGACAAACCAAAAGTTTGTATAAGTGCGCCCTTCTGGATTTGGCACCAAACCGGCGCACGGCAAACGAAAGTTTGTGTAAGTGCGCCCTTCCGAAAAAGGGATGATCGGATGAACAAACACCGCCTGATCGAATTCGATTCTGTCGAAGCCGCTCGTGAACCAGATATGCAAAGCGTGCTTTTGGAAATGGCGAAAGAAGATGGAAATGCCGCGGGCATAGAACACGCTCTGAACATCATCTCTGCGGCAAACCAGAAAAACAAATCTGCTCTTAAAAAGCTC
>NZ_JBXAYQ010000056.1:0-16306 GCF_057359305.1 Komagataeibacter ossonobensis
CTAAGGACTTCGGCAGACGGATGGCCGAATGTCTTTTTGTATGGATGGGTATAGTTTGCGTCCATGTTCTCGAGGTATCCCCAGTAATTCCCGTCACCATCAAAGGCAATGGTCGCAAAATTCATGCACATGTGTGGCTGGCATCCGTCAAGATAGGCAATGCCGTTTACGACATGGGCCGGGCCGGTTTCAACGGACAGGAAGTTGATGATGGTCTTGGCGTAATTTCCCGCGATCTTGTGGATGCCTGCAATGATTTCAGGCGCGTGCGGGCCTTTCATGATGGATGAAGGATACTGGTTGTCGGCCCACGAAACATCTTCCGCATGGGCGCCGGCGGACAGCGCCACGGTCATCATGCCAGCCAGCAGCAAGCCCTTTTTCATTATTTCATATCCTTCCATATGGAACCTTCGCCGGTAGTGGCGTCGTGGTATCGGTATTACATAACCGTTTTTCAGCCTGTTCCGGAATGGATAAGTTCTGCCTGAAAGGTGAATATTTTCATACGGAAGGTATTCCCTTTTTGGTGCAGGCTCCTTTTTCTGCATATGAACGGTTTTTTACCAGTGCCTATTCATTTTCAGTCACAATGGAAGTGCGGGCAATGCCTGATACTGACGGGCTGTCTGTCAGGCTGTTTCTATATGGTCGCGGGCATTGGTTCCCAGAAAACATGGTGGGACCGGGATGCAGGCATGGACATGCAGGACATGCGCCCGACCTTTGCGCTAAAGTGAGGATGGGGCAGGGGTCTCATCCATTATCTGCTCACGGCAGTGAATCAAGACCCCTGCCGGGTCAGCATTTCGCCCAGTGCCTGACCTGCTGGTCCACAATGATTTCCACCATGCGCCGCAGCGCGCGCATGTCGCCGGTAAAATTCCGTGCCAGTACGCGCCGTTCCATGCCATCCAGCGTGAACCAGCCCGGGCGCAGGTTCCGGTCCTGCTCGATCTGGCGGATGATGTTCATGGCCAGGGCAGGGGCGTGCGTGGCATCCGGGCTGTCCATATGAATGATATGGCAGCGCGATTTCAGCGGTTCCGACACGGTGGAAAGGTCGTTGGCGGTCAGGACCCACCGCACGCGGCTGACATCAACCGGCACGTTCAGGAAGGCATCCCGGAACTGCCTGCACTCGCCAATGTCCAGGAATTGCAGCAGGGCATTCTGCACGCTGCCAAACCGGCCATCGGTCGGGGCCTTGTCCACTTCGTCAAGGATGATGCACGGATTGGCCAGCCCGGTCGCGGCAAGGTATTCCACGATGGTGGATGGCTTGGCGTCGCCAAATGTCTGGTGCGTGCCGGTCAGGGACAGGGGATCGCCCATCGCGCCGACATTCATGGTCATGACCTCATAACCCAGCATGCGGTAATACATCCGCGCCACCGTGGACTTGCCGCATCCCGGTGGCCCGACCAGCATGACGGGCCGCGCGATGCCGGACGTGCCCCATTCCAGCCATTTCAGGTCGGTTTCCGCCATGGCCCGTACGGCCGCCAGCGCGTGGGGGCAGGCCTGCTCCACTTCCTGAATGCGGGCGCGGATATTGTCCGGTTCGTGCAGCTTGAGGGGATGCGCAAGCCTGCGGACCGATTCATACGGATCGGGCTGGGTTTTGCGCCTGTGCTCCGGAAACTGGTAATGTTCCGGCAGGACACGGATGTAATTATAGGGGTCGGACTGGTAATGCACCGCTTCGGAGAGAGGAGGCGGTTTCTCTTCGTCGTAGGCACCGCTTTCCAGTGCGATCAGGAAATCAAAATCGTCCGATTCTGGCATCTGCTGTCCTCATTATCCCGTTTACATTCCATCTGGCTGGAGTGCACGGTCGTATGAGGAGGCGGAATTTTTTCATGGCCTGACCCTATCATGGATGGTCAGGCCGTTTCCACAACAAATGGCGTCGTGGCTGATGCGCGCGGGGCAATGCCCGCACGCATCCACCCGGTCAGGCGGCCAGGCCACCATCCGTTGTCAGGGCGGAGCCGGTGATGAAGCTGGCTGCAGGGCTGGCGAGGAACGAGACAACGGAGGCGATGTCGCTGACCTTGCCGTATTCCTTGTGGCACATGAAGCTGCACAGCATGTCGGCCGCAGCGCCGGTGGCGGGGTTCATGTCCGTGTCGATCGGGCCGGGCTGGACCACGTTGATGGTGATCCCGCGCGGGCCAAGGTCACGCGCGGCACCCCGGGCAAACCCGTTCAGCGCCGATTTGGACGCCGAATACAGCGAAATCCCGGGGAAGGGAGAACGGTCGGCAAATGTCGATCCGATCAGGATGATCCGACCGCCCTGTGTCATGTGGCGCGCGGCCTCGATGGTTTCGATCATGACGGCGCGGACATTCAGGCCCAGTACCGCATCGACCTGTTCGTCCGTCATCTCGGCCACGTCGCCATAGGGGTAGATGCCGGCATTGCATACCAGCGCGTCGATCCGGCCCATCTCGGCCACCACGCGCTGGATGGCGGCACGGTTGCCATTGCCTTCGCCATCGCAGCGGATGGCCATGCCCCGGCGGCCCATCGCCAGGACTTCCTCGATCGTCTTCTGGGCCGCCTGTTCGTTGCGGGCATAGGAAATGGCGATGTCATAGCCATCCTTCGCCAGTGATTTCGCAATGGCGGCGCCAATGCCGCGGCTGCCGCCGGTAATGTAGGCAACGCGTTGTGTCATTGTGTTTTCTCCTGTTTCCAACCTGTCTTTTTCCCCTACAGCACCGCACGGGCGGGGGAAAGCACACGCATGTGTGCGAAGGGACTTGATCGCGGGGTGCGGGTTGTCTATAGCCTGCCTGTTCGCGCGTCCGGGCCTGTAGGGCATGCCCGGCCGCAATGGAGTGTTTACGTCCGCCTTGAACAGCGGGCGGGAACACGGGCACCAGACATTCAGGAGAAGAAAATGCCCAAGATGAAGACCAAGTCATCGGTCAAGAAGCGGTTCAAGATCACCGCCACCGGCAAGGTGCTGGCAGGTCCCGGCAACAAGCGCCACGGCCTGATCAACCGCTCGCAGAAGATGAAGCGCACGAACCGTGGTTCGCAGGTGCTGACGGAAATGGACGGCCGCACTGTGAAGCAGTGGGCTCCCTACGGTCTGGCATAAGGAGCACCTGAGATATGGCACGTGTGAAACGCGGCGTAACCACCCACGCCCGCCACAAGAAGGTTCTCGAACTCTCCAAGGGTTTTCGGGGCCGTTCCTCCACCAATTACCGCATCGCGCTGGAACGTCTGGAAAAGTCACTCCAGTACGCCTATCGCGACCGTCGCAACAAGAAGCGTGAATTCCGCGCCCTGTGGATCCAGCGCATCAATGCGGCCGTGCGTGAACATGGCCTGACCTACAGCCGTTTCATCAACGGTCTGGACAAGGCCGGCATCGAGATCGACCGCAAGGTCCTCGCCGCCATTGCTTTTGACGATGCAGCAACCTTCGCTGAAATCGTAAAGAAGGCGCAGGCCGCTCTGGCCTGATCCCTGTCCTACGCCCGCGTGGCGACAGGTCCACGAAACGGGTCGTCCCAACGGACGGCCCGTTTTGTTTTTAATGCAATGCCCGTGCCGCACCCGTTGGTGGTGGCGGGCACAATTCCATGCGCCGGGTCTGGCCCGCCGGTAGATATCCCTTTGCCAGCCCGCCCGACGTGAGCCTGTGCGAGGTGCTATGAGTGACGATCTCGAAACCCTGAGGGAACAGACAGTTCAGGCACTCGCTGCCGCGACCGACCAGCGCGAATGGGACGCGGTGCGCGTCGGCACGCTGGGCAAGTCGGGCAAGCTGACCGCACTCCTCAAGCAGCTTGGGCGCATGACACCGGATGAGCGGCGCACGCGGGGTGCCGCGCTGAACCGCCTGCGTGACGAACTGACCCGCCTGATCGAGGCGCGTGGACAGGAACTGGAGACAGCGGCGCTGAATGCCCGCCTGGCGGCCGAGCGCGTGGACGTGACACTGCCCTGCGCGCCGGAAGCAGAAGGCGCCCTGCACCCCATCACCCGCACGATCGAGGAAATGGCCGCCATTTTCGGCGCAATGGGCTTCCAGATCGCCGAAGGTCCGGATATCGAGAGCGACTGGCACAATTTCTCGGCCCTGAACACGCCATCGCACCATCCCGCCCGTACGGATCAGGACACCTTCTACCTGCCGCCCGAAGCCGAGGGCCAGCCCGAACGCGTGCTGCGCACCCAGACATCGGGCGTGCAGATCCGCACCATGCTGGGGCATGAACCACCCATCCGCATCATCGCCCCCGGTCGCACCTACCGCGCCGACCATGACGCCACCCATTCGCCCATGTTCCATCAGTGCGAGGGACTGGTGATCGAGAAGGGGATCACGCTGGGCCACCTCAAGGGTTGCCTGTCGGATTTCCTGCGCGCGTTTTTCCAGATGCCGAACCTGCCGGTGCGCTTCCGTGCGTCCTATTTCCCCTTTACCGAGCCATCCATGGAAATCGATATCGGCTGGTCACGTAAAACCGGCCAGATCGGCGCGGGTGATGACTGGCTGGAAGTACTGGGCGCCGGCATGGTCCACCCCCGCGTGCTGGCCAATTGCGGGCTGGATGCGCGGGAATGGCAGGGCTTTGCCTTTGGCATGGGGATCGAGCGCCTGACCATGCTGCGCCACGGCATTCCCGACCTGCGGTCGTTTTACGAAAGCGATGTCCGCTGGCTGCGCCATTACGGCACCAGTCCCCTGTCTCCCGCCCTGCTGCACGAAGGTCTGTGATCGATGAAGTTTTCCCTGTCATGGCTGCGCACGCATCTTGAGACCACGGCGACGGTGGAAGAAATCTGCGCCACGCTGAACACCATCGGGCTGGAAGTCGAAGGCGTTGAAGACCCCGGCGCGTCCCTTGCCTCCTTCCGCACCGCCCGCATTGTCGAAGCGGTCCAGCACCCCAATGCCGACCGCCTGCGCGTGTGTCAGGTCGATGCGGGCGAGGGGTTCGAACGCGTGCAGGTCGTCTGCGGCGCACCCAACGCGCGTGCGGGCCTGCATGTGATCTTTGCCCCGCCCGGCACCTTCATTCCCGCCAGCGGCATCACCATCAAGGCTGGCAAGCTGCGGGGGGAGACCAGTGGCGGCATGCTGTGCTCGCTGCGTGAACTGGGACTGGGCGAGGAAAGCGACGGCATTGCCGAACTGCCCGAAGGCACCGCGCCGGGGCAGTCCTATCCCCTGTTTGCCAAACTGGATGATCCGGTCATCGATATCGCGATCACCCCCAACCGTGGCGACGCGCTGGCGGTGCGTGGGGTTGCGCGCGACCTTGCCGCAGCGGGTCTTGGCACCCTGAAGCCGTGGCTTGCGGAAACGGTGGAAGGGCGCTTTGAAACCCCCATCAACTGGCGCATTACCTTCCCCGAAGCCTGCCCGTGGGTACTGGGGCGCGTCATTCGTGGCGTGAAGAACGGTCCCAGCCCGGAATGGCTGAAGCAGCGGCTGGAATCCGTCGGCCTGCGCCCGGTTTCCGCGCTGGTGGACATCACCAATTTCTTTGCTTTCGACCTTGGCCGGCCGCTGCACGTGTTCGACGTGGACAAACTGATGGGCAATGAACTGACCATCTGCCGAGGTGCTGGCGAAACCTTTGCCGCGCTGGATGGCAGCGAACATGTCATGACGCCCGATGACTGCGTGATTGCCGACGCGCGCGGCGTGCAGTCGCTGGCCGGTATCATGGGCGGGGCTGAAAGCGGCGTCAGTGATGACACCACGGATGTATTCGTGGAATGCGCGCTGTTCGATCCGGTGATCATTGCCCTGTCGGGGCGGCGGCACAACCTGCATTCCGATGCACGCCAGCGGTTCGAGCGTGGTGTGGATCAGGCAATGCCGCCCGCGGCGCTGGAAGCCGCGACGCGCATGATCCTTGACCTGTGTGGCGGGGAGGCGGGCAGCGTGGTTTCCGCTGGGGCTGAACCGGCATGGCAGCGGCAGGCGCATCTGGAATTCGCCCGTCTGGAAACGTTGGGCGGACTGGTGGAAGAACCCGATCACGCCGTGCATCTGCTGGAAGGTCTTGGGTTCAGGGTGCGCGAATGCGATGCGCGGCATGTGGTGGTGGATGTGCCATCGTGGCGCAATGACATCGCAACGCCCATGCTGCTGGACCAGCAGCCCGACCTGCCGCCCGCCCGCGCGCAGGCCGCCGCCGAGGGAGCGGGGGCGATTGACCCCGAAGTGGACCTGATCGAGGAAGTGCTGCGCCTGCGTGGCCTGGACAGCGTGCCTGCCGTGTCCCTGCCGGTGGGCAACGCCGTGCCGGTGCCGGCCTTCACCCCGCGTCAGAGCCGTGTCGCCAGCCTGCGTCGCCAGCTTGCCGCGCGCGGGTTGCTGGAAACGGTAGGCTTTTCGTTTGTAGCACAGGAACAGGCGGCCGAATTTGGTGAGACGCCCACGGACCTGCATCTGCTCAACCCGATTGCGGCTGATCTGGACCAGATGCGGCCCACACCACTGGTCAACCTTCTGGCGGCGGTAAAGAGCAACGCGGCGCGTGGCTATCCCGATCTTGGCCTGTTTGAAGTCGGCCCCGGTTTCGGCCCCGATGGGCAGAAGCTGGTGGCCGCCGGGATCCGTAGCGGCCATTCCCCCCGTCTGCCCGGACAGGCGGCGCAACCGGTGGACCTGTGGCAGGCCAAGGCCGATGCGCTGGCGGGACTGTCCGCCATGGGGGCCGCGATGGAGGGGCTGGGCATTACCACGGATGCTCCATCCTATTACCATCCCGGGCGCTCGGGCGTGATCCGGCAGGGGCCGAAGCTGGTACTGGGGCATTTCGGGCAGTTGCATCCCGCCCTGCTGGCGAAGCGTGGGATCGACGTGCCGGTATGTGCGTTCACGCTGTATCCCGATGCGGTTCCCGAACCCAGGCGCAAGCGCAGGGCGCCACCCGCGCTGTCCACCTTCCAGCCGCTCAAGCGTGATTTCGCCTTTGTGGTGGCGGCCGATATCCCGGCGGAAAAGCTGCTGAAGGCCGTCAGGGGGGCCGAGCGCAACCTGATTGTGGCCGTCAGCCTGTTTGATGTTTACGAGGGCGACAAGATCCCGGCGGGGCACAAGTCGCTGGGCGTGGAGATAACCCTTCAGCCAATGGACAGGACCCTGACCGATGCGGAAATCGAAGCTGTCTGTGATCGGGTGGTCGCAGCCGCACAGAAAAGCTGCAATGCCGTCCTGCGTGGCTGAACGGCGCCGGGTGCGCGGCGCCCGTCGCGGCATCGGGCTGGGGGCAGCGGTGGCGCTGGGCCTGGTTGGTGCCACAACCGCCCATGCCACTGAAATCATCGGGGCCGGGTCCAGCTTCGGCGCGCCCATTTACGGGGCATGGGGGGAAGGGGCCGCACATGCGACGGATATCCGCCTGAATTACCAGACCATCGGATCGGGCGCGGGGCAAAATCAGGTCAAGGCCCGCACGGTGGATTTCGGTGCATCCGACGCACCCATGACGGCGGCGCAACTGGCGCAGTTCCACCTGATCCAGTTTCCCACGGTCATGGGTGCGATCGTGCCGGTGGTGAACCTGCCAGGCGTGGATAGCAGTCAGCTGCACCTGACGGGGGAACTGCTGGCGCAACTTTATGCGGGGGACATCACCATGTGGAATGATCCCCGCATTGTCGCGGAAAACCCGGATCTGCCCCTGCCTGCCATCCCGGTGGCCCCGGTGCGGCGCGCGGACGGGTCGGGCACGACGTTCGTGTTTACGTCCTACCTTGGCCGTGTTTCCCCCCGATGGGCACAGGCGCAGGGCAGCGGGACATCCATTGAATGGCCGGTGGGCGAGGGCGCGCGTGGCAATGACGGCATCGCCGCCGCCGTGCGCAATACCGAAGGCAGTATCGGCTATCTGGAATATGCCTATGCGGCGGGCAACCATATGGCGATTGCCGAAATGCGCAATCATCATGGCGACCTGGTCTCTGCCGGGCCGGACAGTTTCGCGCAGGCCGTCACCACTGCGCACTGGGCGGGCGATGACAGCCATTCCGCCGATGTGCTGGATGGGGATGGTCCGGGCGCATGGCCCATCATGGCCGCGACCTATGTGCTGATCCCGACCGACCGGGCCGATACGCCACAGGGCAGGGCGGTGCGTGCGTTCTTTGACTGGAGCATGCAGCACGGTAATGACGCGGCCCTCGCGCTGCGTTATGTCCCGTTGCCGGATGATATCCGGGTGACCATACGCGACCTGCTTAAAACGCACTGAAAAAAAGAACGCCACGGCATGCCAGTGCCGTGGTGGAGCCGCCTGTAATTTGTGCGATGCCTTGAAAATCATGAAGAAGTCTTTGGTGAAGCTTTTTTCAAAAAGCCTCAAAGAACGCCGCCTTTTTGAAAAAAGGCGTCCCCCAAAAACTTTCATTACCTTTTATCAATGGATCTGTTTGGGGCGTGGGTTCCGTCCCCTGTTTTTACAACAGGCATTTGCGCTACCTGATCCGACACGATAAGCCGGTCAGGCATGACTGATACTTCCCCCACGCGCGCGTCGTCCACGCCGGTTTCCATCAGCCCCACCATCTGGATCATGGCTGGGGAGGCGAGTGGCGACGTGCTGGGCGGTCGCCTTATGGCGGCCCTGCGCGTGCTATGCCCCAATGTGCGGTTTGCCGGGATTGGCGGGGAACGCATGCAGGCACAGGGGCTGCATACGCTGTTCCCGTTGCGTGACCTTGCCGTCATGGGCCTGATGGAAGTGCTGCCCAAAATCCGGCACCTGTCGCGCAGGCTGGATCAGGCGGTGGCGGATATTACCGACCGGCGGCCCGATCTGGTCATTACCATCGACAGTCCCGGCTTTACCCTGCGGCTGCTGCGTCGGATCGCGCCCCTGTCCATTCCCCGCCTGCATTATGTCGCCCCGCAGGTCTGGGCATGGCGTGAACACAGGGTGCGCGAATTTCCCGGCCTATGGGAACGCATGCTGTGCCTGTTGCCGTTTGAACCCGAATTCTTCGCCCGCCACGGGATCGAGGCACGTTTTGTCGGCCATCCCGTGCTGCAGTCCGGGGCGGATACCGGCTCCGGTCCCGCCTTTCGCGCCCGCCACGGTATTGCGGCGGATGCGCCGGTGCTGGTGCTGATGCCCGGCAGCCGCCGGTCCGAAGCGCCGCGCCTGCTGCCGGTATTCGGGCGCATGCTGGCCATCCTGCAGGCGCGCGCCCCCGGTATCGTACCCGTGGTGCCGGTCGCCCCGGTCATTGCGGATATCGTGCGCAGGGGTGTTGCGAAATGGCCGGTGCGGCCGATTATCGTGACGGATGTGGATGACAAGCATGACGCGTTCGCCGCAGCCGATGCGGCATTGACCAAATCGGGCACGTCCACGCTGGAACTGGCCATTGCCAATGTGCCCATGGCGGTGACCTACCGGGTCAATCCGCTGACTGCCGCCATGGCGCGGCGGCTGATCCGGGTGCCGTACGTGGCCATGGTCAACCTGCTGTCAGGCCACAGGCTGGTGCCTGAACTGCTGCAGGAACGCTGCACGCCCGAACTGCTGGCGCAGACCGTTGAACGCCTGCTGGCGGATCAGCAGAGCCGTAGCCTGCAGCGGGCGGGGTTTGGCCGGATCCGCGCCGCTCTGCGCGGACCCGGTGCGGAGCCGGCGCAGGCTGCGGCGGCCGAGATCATGGATTTGCTGGCGCCTGCCCCGGTGCAGGGGGCGGGGGCGCACCCGGCGTAGCGGGGGCTGAGGCACCGGGCGGCAGTGGCTCGTTTTCCGTGATCAGGGCGTGCAGTTCCGCGCGTAGCATGAATACGCCCATGATGATGGTGCCCAGCACGGTAATGCCGATCCAGACCAGCTTGCTGATCTGCTCGCGCTTTTCCTCGTCATCCACCACTGTTCTGTCAGGCTTTTTTGCCATAGAGCGCCTCCGCCGCTATTTCCGGTTGGGTTATTTCCACAATCCCTTCGGGGCGCAGTGCATTGTAGAAACAGCTGCGCCGTCCGGTATGGCAGGCAACACCCTTCTGGTCCACCAGCAGCAGAACGGCGTCACGGTCACAGTCCAGGCGGGCGTCAAGCAGCGTCTGCACCTGTCCCGATGTTTCGCCCTTGCGCCACAGGCCACGGCGGCTGCGTGAATAATAGCATACACGGCCGGTGCGCAGCGTTTCATCCAGTGCTTCGGCATTCATCCATGCCAGCATCAGCACCTCGCCACTGTCATGCTGCTGGGCGATGGCCGCGATCAGGCCGTCTTCATTGAACTTGACCCGGTCGATCATGGCCGCACGAACCGCCTGGTCCGGGGGAGTATAGGGCATGTCTCTCTAACCTTGAAAAAAGCAGGGTGGACGTATTGCTATTCCGCCCTGGCGGGCAGGGCAAACCACTGGGGCACATGCACGTGAAGCGCGTGCCCTTCCGTGGTCAGGTCCGTATCGTTGATGTGTTCGTTGCGGATCATCGCCATGCCGACCTTGTCGCGGGAGGAACGCATTTCCCCCACCGTGGCCGTGCCGGACAGGATGGGCGTGCCGGGGGCGGGCAGTTCATGGTGGGACGTTACCGGCAGCAGGTGACGGCGCACCAGCCCACGATACCGGGTGCGCGCGGTCAGTTCCTGACCCATGTAACAACCCTTGGTCCATGAAATGCCATTCAGCTGGTCAAAATTGGCTTCCAGCAGCAGGGTCTTGCCACTTTCGCAGTCCCGCACGCCATCAGGCAGGCCAAGCGACAGGCGCAGGTGGTCATAATCGACATCATCCGCCGAGGGGCTGGCAACGGGGTGACCCAGCAGGAACCGCCACCCTGCCTGTGGCAGGCGCGGGTCAGGGGCGGCGGGATAGCCCTCGGGTGCGGTAAAGTCTTCCCCCCATGCGGCGTGGACGGCGTATCCCGTCTCGCTGATCTCCACATCCGCGCGCAGGCGGTAGCGCGACAGGCGCTGGCGCAGCATGGCGGCCTGTGTCGCGTCACAATCGACCAGCAGGCGCACGCCCTCGGGGTCGGCAAAGACAAAGAAATCGGCCAGCCATTTGCCCTGTGCCGACAGGAAGGCGGTCCACACGGCACGGCCGGGTGCGACCGTTGTCATGTCGTTGGACACCAGTCCCTGCAGGAAGGAGACGCGATCCGCGCCCGAAATGCTGAGCACGGCGCGATCAGGAAGATGAGCAATTCTGGCCATATGCGCAATCTGGCCATGCCCGTGCCCGCAGGCAAGGGGTAAAGAGAGGTTGGCACATAAGCAAAACCTGACTAGCACCACGAAAATGCATATCCTGTTCATCACATCCACCCGACTGGGGGATGCCATCCTGTCCACCGGGCTGCTGGACACGCTGCTGCGGCGTTATCCGCAGGCGGATTTCACCATTGCCTGCGGGCCGGTGGCGGCCGGGCTGTTCGCGCATATGCCACGCCGCGTACGCACCATCGAAATGGTCAAGCAGCCATGGGACCGCCACTGGCTGGAACTGTGGCGGCAGTGCCGGGGGATGAAATGGGACCTGTGCGTGGACCTGCGCGGGTCGATTGTCAGCTATTTCCTGCGCGTCGGCACGCGCCATGTCATGCGCGGCGGGCGCAGGCCGGGGCGGCGCATTACCCATATCGGCAACCTGCTGGGTCTTGACCCGGCACCCCTGCCGGTTGTGTGGACCAGTGTGGCGGAACGTGCGCAGGCTGCCGAAATGCTGCCCGACGGGCCGCGCTGGATCGCCTTGGGCCCCACTGCCAACTGGGATGGCAAGATCTGGCCTGCCGAACGGTTTGTCGCGGTGTTCAGGGCGCTTCATGAAGATGATCCATCCCTGCGGCCGGTGATCCTGTACGGACCGGGGCAGGGCGAACGCGCGCGCGCGCAGGCCGTACTGGATCAGTTGCCTGATGCGCTGGATACGGGGGGCAACCTGTCGGTGACACAGGTGGCGGCGCTGCTGGGACGCTGCACGCTGTTCATCGGCAATGATTCGGGATTGATGCACCTGGCGGCGGCGTGCGGGATTCCCACGCTGGGCCTGTTCGGGCGCAGCCGGGCGTCGGAATATGCGCCATCCGGACCGTGGGCACGCGTGGCCATGGCCCCCGGCCCGGTGGGCAATGCCCCGATGGAAGGCCTGGCTGTTGCGCAGGTCGTGACCACCGCCCGGGCGCTGCTGCGTGACAGATGGGGACGGAAACGGTGAAAAACCCGAACTTTTTGCATTTCCACCATCCTTACGGCTGGCGGTGGAAAACGGGTCGGTCTATGTGATCGGACAGGCAGGGTGGCCCATGATGGCGCATCCATCCTGACATGGTGGTTTGCCGTGCCGTTTCAGGCCGGATATGGTGGGGCCGACAATTACGACGCGCCGTGCGCATGGCGCCGCGCAAGCGAGCAGGGAACGACAGGAACGTGGCTGACGACATCTTCACGGAAGTCGATGAGGAAATCCGTGCCGAACGCATCCGGGCGCTGGCGCGCCGCTATCTGGTTGTCGCGGGCGCCGTGGTCGCGGTGGTATGCATCGGGGCCGGGGGGTGGCAGTATTCCGTCTCCCGCGCGCACAAGGCGGATGCGGCGGTCTCGGCAGCCTATTTCACCGCAATGCAGGATACCGCCCGCGCGCCCGACAACGGGGGGATCGATGGCCCGCTGACCGCACGCCAGAAAACCGGGCTGCAGGAACTTGAGGCGCTGGATGGCAGGGCGCGGCCACCGCTGCGCATCCTTGCGCGGATGGAACGCGCGGCCCTGCTGGCCAACAGCGGCAGCCTGCCTGCCGCCCTGTCCCTGTGGGATGGCGTGGCGCAGGAACATGCCACCGACCCTGTCATCGCCTCGCTCGCCAGCCTGCTGTGGGTCCAGCACCAGATCGACAGCGGCGATCCCGCCACCCTGCGTTCACGCCTTGCGGTGCTTGATGGCGCGGGCCAGCCATGGCGCGCCCAGGCCATTGAGGCCGAGGCCATGCTTGACCTGCGCACCGGAAAGGAAGCGGATGCCCGCGCCAGGCTGGAACGCCTGACCATGGACATGTCCGTAACCGATGGCGTGCGCAACCGTGCCGAAGCCATGCTGCAGACCATGGGGGCGGACGCAGGTGGCTAGCCCGACCCATGACACCCCCATGCCCACAGACAGGAAAACCATGAAACCAGCCCTGAGCCGCCGCCACGCGTTACTTGGTGCCGGGGCTGCGCTGCTGCCCGCCCTGGCGGCCTGTTCCAGTGCACAGAAAAAGAAGCCGTTGCTGATCGGCCACCGTTCCGACGTGCTGCAGACCAAGGCCGGCCTGACGGTTGACCCCGATGAAACGCAGGCCGTGACCGTGCCCGCCCCCACGGCGCTGAACGCATGGCCGCAATCGGGCGTCAATCCCGACCATGTGGGCATGGACATCGCCTGGCGCGGGACCATGCAGCATGAATGGACGCATGACATCGGTGCCGGCATTTCCGAACCGGAGCCCCTGTATTACGTCGCCCTGGGTACGAGCGGGCGCGGCATCATCCAGGCGCCGCCGGTGGTCCAGAACGGCCGTATTTTCGTCATGGATGCACAGGGCGTGATCCGGGCCTACCGCTGGCCCGCCATGCACAAGCTGTGGGAATACAACCCCAAGCCGCGCAAGATGCGTTCGGACAACCTGGGCGGCGGGATCAGTGTCGATGGCGATACGCTGTATGTTGTTGACGGCATAGGTCAGGCGCTGGCGCTGGATGCCGCGACGGGCAAGCTGAAATGGCGGGTCAATATCCAGACCCCCGGCCGGTCGGCGCCCACCGTCGTCAATGGCCGCCTGTTCCTTGGCACCATTGACGAACACCTGTACTGCCTTGATGCCGAAAACGGCAACGTGCTGTGGACATACGCGGCAACCGCCGCCGATACCATCATATATGGCCAGCCCGCCCCGGCCGTGGCGGATGGTGTCGTGCTGGCCGGTTTCGGCTCGGGCGACCTGGTGGCGCTGCGTGCCGAAGGTGGCGAAGTGGTGTGGGCCGACACGCTGGGCAGCACCAACGGGCAGCAGGCGCTGATCGATTTTTCGTGCGTGCATGGCATGCCGGTCATTGCCGATGGCACGGCCTATGCCATAAGCACCGGCGCGGTGCTGGTGGCCATTGACATGCGTTCGGGCCGCAGGCTGTGGGAACGCGGCATTTCGGGGCAGAACACGCCGCTGGTGATCGGGGACTGGATCTTCCTTATCTCCATGGACCAGCAGGTGGCCTGCCTTGACCGGCTTTCGGGCCATGTCCGCTGGATCACGCAGTTGCGCCAGTACGAAAATTCCGACAAGCAGAAGCGTGGTATCGTGTGGAATGGCCCGCTGCTGGCGGGGGGCAAGCTGGTGTTCATTTCCAGCTTCCCCGAAAACGGGGTCGCCATCATTGATCCGGCGCAGGGGCATATCGAATCCCTGCACAAATTGCCCGGTCAGGTGACGACCGCGCCCATCGTGGTGGATAATCTGCTGTTACTGCTGGACAATAACGGCTACCTTATCGCCTATAGTTAAAAAGAAAGTTGCCGCAGTGAGTTCATCTTTTCCATCCGCGCCAGTGGATGCGCTGCCGGTTGTCGTGATCGCGGGCAGGCCAAATGTCGGTAAGTCGACCATTTTCAACCGACTGGTCGGTCGCAGGCAGGCGCTTGTGGCCGATACCCCCGGCGTAACCCGCGACCGCAAGGAAGGGCAGGCCGTCGTGCGTGGCCGCGCCATTCGCATCATCGATACGGCGGGGCTGGAAGAAGCGGCCCCCGACACGCTGTACGGCCGTATGCGGGCATCTTCCGAATCCGCGGTGGCGGATGCGGACCTTGTGCTGTTCTGCATTGATGCGCGCAGTGGCCTGACACCGGCGGATGAGCATTTCGCCAACTGGCTGCGCCGGCAGGGCCGGCCCGTGCTGCTGATCGCCAACAAGGCGGAGGGCCGGCAGGGCGCCGCCGCGGCCATGGAGGCATTTTCGCTGGGCCTTGGCGCGCCGCTGGCCATTTCGGCCGAGCATGGGGAAGGTGTTGCCGACCTCATGTCCGAAATCGCCGACCGCCTGCCGCCTACCGACCTGCCGCCGGTGCAAAAAGCCAACCGCCGCACCCGCCGCGAACAGGCGGAAGGTGAGGAAGAGGAGGATATCCGTCCCCCCGGTCCGCTGCGTCTTGCCATTGTCGGCCGTCCCAATGCGGGCAAGTCCACGCTGCTGAACCGTCTGCTGGGTGAGGAACGGATGATTACCGGTCCGGAGCCGGGACTTACGCGCGATTCCATTGCCGTCATGCTGCATGATGACCAGGGGCCGATCCAGCTGGTTGACACCGCCGGCCTGCGCCGCAAGGCACGGATTGACGAGACGCTGGAGAAGATGTCCGTCTCCGCCTCGATCGAGGCGCTGAAAATGGCGGAGGTCGTCATCCTTGTGCTTGATGCGACGCTGGGGGTGCATGAACAGGACCTGCAGATCGCCCGCCTGATCGAACGTGAAGGCCGGTGCTGCGTGTTGGCGCTGAACAAATGGGACGCGGTGGAGGACCGGGCCGCGACCCGGCAGGCCATCAAGGACCGTATCGAGACGTCGCTGGCGCAGATGCGCGGCATACCCGTCGTCGCGTTTTCCGCCATGACGGGGGCGGGGATCAACAAACTGCTGCCGACCGTGCGTCGCGCCTATGACATCTGGAACCGCCGTGTCGCGACCGGTGCGCTGAACCGGTGGTTCGAGATGATGATTGAACGCCATCCGCCGCCGCTGGTCGATGGCCGCAGGCTCAAGCTGCGCTACATCACGCAGGCCAAGGCCCGCCCGCCCACGTTTATCGTGTTCGGCACCCGTACGGACCAGTTGCCCGAGGATTACCAGCGTTATCTGGTCAACGGCCTGCGTGAGACCTTCGACCTGCCCGGCACGCCAATCCGGCTGCTGCTGCGCGCGTCAAGCAATCCCTACGCCAGAAGCTAGGCTCAGGCCCTGTTAATTTATTGAATGAGAGGCGATTGGTGATTTACAGGTTTGCATGGTGGCAATCCTGTGAGTGATCTGTTTTGATGACCTGAAAATCAGATGACACGGATTTTTACAGCCCTGATGGAAAAGGCTGGCCCGTTGAAGTATTTGATGATTGATGTGACACACCTGCAAACGCACCGGACAGCGGCCTCGCCGCTTTAAAAAGGTTTTTTCCGCCCTTTCGGCCTGATAAAAGGCGGTCTCTTGTTTAAGAGACTGTTTGAAAACAACGCATTGGTAAAAGACAATAAAAGTTCTTTCGGGGCGCCTTTTCCCAAAAAGCTTTACTAAAAATGTCTTTTAGTTTTCAGGTGCCTGTC
>NZ_JBXAYQ010000057.1:0-15536 GCF_057359305.1 Komagataeibacter ossonobensis
AAAACATTTTTCTCTGCGATCTCGGAAAGCTAACCCATCTTATTCACGGTTCTTTTGGGCGTCTGGTGGCGGGTATCGCGTAAGGTTCTGAAAGTGTTTACGGATTGGGTATCGAAGCCATCCAGTCACACGATCACGCCGAGCCACACCCGCCATGTCCGATGATACGGTTCCACCGTTCCTGTTTCCAGCCGTTGGGCGCAAAAAAGTCACGGCGGCGTTTGATGGTGGCCGGATCACGTCTGATGGAGGCGTGATGCTGCTGGCCGCTGTCGAGCGACGGATCAGGATCGCCGATCGTCTGGCCCGGAACATCGCCGACCCGCGCAACCCGCTGTTGGTGACGCACAGCGTTGCCGACATCCTGCGCGCCCGCATGCTGGCCATTGCCTGCGGTTACGAGGATGCCGATGACCTCGATCACCTGCGCACCGATCCCGGGTTCAAGCTCGCGTGCGGCCGTCTGCCCGATACAGGGCGTGATCTGTGCTCGCAGCCCACCGTATCGCGTTGGGAGAACGCCCCGACCCTGCGCGAGGTTATCCGCCTGAGTTACGCGCTGGTCGATGCCTGGTGTGACAGCTATCCCCGACCGCCGGATGCGGTGACGCTGGATATCGACGATACGGTCGATGTCGTACATGGCCACCAGCAGCTTGCGCTCTTCAACGCGCATCACGACGAGCGCTGCTTCATGCCGATCCATGTCTACGATATAGCCACCTCGCGCCCGGTCGCCGTAGTGCTGCGGCCGGGAAAGACACCGTCCGGCCAGGAGGTCCGATGCCACCTTCGGCGTCTGGTACGGCGCATCCGCCGTCATTGGCCTGCCACGCGGCTGACCATCCGTGGGGACGGTCATTACGGGCGACCCGAGGTGATGACGTGGTGCGAGGCCAATGACGTCGATTATATCTTCGGTCTGCCGGGCAACGTCGTACTGCACCGGTTGCTCGAACCTGCCGCCGACGATGTCAGGGTCCGGCGCGCCGAGACCCTGGTCCCGAAACTGCGCCGTTATGCCGAGATCCGCTATGGCGCGAAATCATGGGGATGCCGACGCCGGGTCGCAGCCAGGATCGAAGCCACCACGCTGGGGCTCGATATACGCTGTGTCGTCACCAACCTGCGTGGCGGGAATGCCGAATGGCTTTACGACACCCTCTACTGCGCCCGGGGACAGGCGGAAAACCTGATCAAGCTGCACAAGGGGCAACTGGCCTCAGACCGGACAAGCTGTCGCTCGCCTCTCGCAAATCAGGTCCGCCTCGTGTTGCACACCGCCGCCTACTGGCTGATGCTGACGGTGCGCGAGGCCATCCCCATACCCCAGCCGCTCGCCACGGCCGAATTCACCACGTTACGCATGCGCCTGATCAAGGTCGCCGGCCGGGTCATCGAGACCGCAACCCGGGTTCGCATCGCATTCGCCGCAGCATGCCCCGAAGCCGCACTGTTCGCCGGTATCGCCCGGGGTCTGCAACCCGCCGGACCGTGACAGGCGGGGCTGTCGCCCCGGAACCCGCCCCAGCTCGCCAACTCAAGCGCCGACCAATCCTCACTCTGAAATCAGCTCCCAGGATCGCGTAGACCCCCCACGTCCAAAATCAGGAAACCTCAAAAAGTCATGACCCGTGAATACGATGGGCTAACCGTCAATGAAGTGCCTTGTTACGGGTGGAGCTGGTTATGTAGGTAGCCACGTTGTAATCAGTTTATTGGATGCAGGCCATGATGTCGTTGTTCTCGATAATCTTAGTACTGGTCATTTATCTGCCATTCCTGAAGGAGCACGTTTCTGGAATATTGACCTGGCAGATATTACGGCCACTCGTAACGCTATAGCTTCAGAAAACTGGGATGTAGTCTTGCATTTTGCTGCGCTTTCATCGGTGGGAGATTCCATGCGGACCCCATTCCATTACTTGCGGTATAATGCGATGAACTCTCTTAACGTTATTGAATCTTGCGTGGATTGTAATGTCAGGCGGTTCGTTTTTTCTTCTACAGCGGCTTTATTTGGAGAAGAAATAAAATCAACAAAAGCATCGGAAAGCACCGTTATAAATCCGAGTTCTCCATACGGAGATAGCAAGTTTTTTATTGAAAAGACGTTGAGCTGGGCAGACCGTATTTATGGAATGCGAAGTGCTTGCCTAAGGTATTTTAATGCTGCCGGTGCGGATCCTCAAGGACGTATTGGTGAAGATCATCGGCCGGAAAATCACTTGATTCCTTTAACTATCGACGTAGCGCTCGGAAGGAATAAATTACTTAAAATATTTGGCAGCGATTATGATACGCGCGATGGCACTTGTGTGCGTGATTATGTTCATGTTACGGATTTAGCTGATGCGCATATCCGAGTTATTGATAAGTTGGATGAATCGTCAGTTTCCTATAATTTGGGAAATGGAATTGGCTTTACCAATCTGGATGTTGTCAAAAGTGTCGAGCGCGTCAGCGGTCGCAAAGTCTCCTGGGAGTGGGCAGATCGCCGACGAGGCGATCCTGCTGTTTTGATCGCTGATGCTTCCCGCATGCATCAGGAAACCGGGTGGCTCCCACATTATCGGGATATTGATGCTATCGTGGAGACTGCCTTGGCCTGGCGCGAGAAGCATCCGGATGGCTATTATGACTAGGGCCTGTTAGGGCTTGATCCAGTCTACTGCGGCAGCGATGTGGATGACCGCGAGGAACGACGTTGCTGTTTTTTCGTATCTGGTTGCAACAGCACGCCACTCCTTGAGACGGGCCCAGAGGTTCTCGACCAGGTGCCGACACCGATAGACCCATCTGGGGCAGGCAACTGGCGCATCGCGTCGTTTTGCGGGAATGGCCGGTCGGGCTCCCATGTCCCAGATACGTTCACGGAAGGCGTCCGAGGCATAGCCCTTGTCCGCCACCACCCACAAAGGAATGGCGGGAAGGCTATCGAGCATATCTGGAGCCAGCGGCAGTTCATGGGCCTGGCCGGGCGCCAGGGCAAAACCAACAGCCTTTCCATGCCCGTCTGCTATCACGCAGACTTTCGTGCCATAGCCGCCGCGAGAGCGGCCAAGTGCTTCACGATGGTCCCGCTCTTCGAAAGAGGCCCCTTTTTTTGGGCTCCCGCCGCCTTGTGGTGAGCCCTGATGTTCGTACCATTCAGAAAAGTCATTCCGAACGCCACTCCCTGTTGTTCCTGAACCAGTTCGAGCAGGCGTTCCCATACGCCGAGTTTCGCCCAGCGGATGAAAAGCTGCGCCGCCCGCCACCACGGCCCCAGTTCAGCGGGGATGCTCCGCCATTTCGCGCCATTCTCATGGCGCCAGAAAATTGCTGCTATCGTACGCCGCAGATCATGGGGCGGCGTCTTGCCCCTTGGGCGAACCGCCTCAATCAGAGGTTCCCAGATCGCCCATGTCTCGTCCGTAAAGGTGCCTGTTCTGTCTCCTTCTTCCATCCCTACAATATGGGAAGAAATTCAAGATCTAACAGGCCCTAGAACGAGCAGGGCAGTAGTCATACTAGCGCTCTGTACGAATCTCGTACCGGCGGGAAACATGCGACCAATCATCAGGAAATCCTTTTTTAAGAACGCATCGCATGGTGCATGCGGTCAGGCCATGGAAACGGAAAGTGCTAAAGTAAACAGTTGATCTACTTCATGAAGGGGTTGCTGGGCGGCTATTCGTGCGGCTACTTCCCCAGACCCGAACGGCCTGTATTCCAGTGCGTGGCGAAACATGCAGGACGAAGCCATGGGGTTGGAAGAGGTCGGGGGAAGTAGCCGACGGGAGACGCACGCGATGGCTCAATTCCAGTTCGTCACCATTTTCCCACTCCACTGCGAATGTATGTTGTTGCCATGACAGGGATGCTGTGACCTCTTCGGCTGCGTGGGCAAAATGTAATGTGACGTCCTCCTGTCGCGCGATCTGGCCGCCGGCGGCGATTACCATCATGACGCCCGCGACGACCATGGCGGCATGACCGATATGATGGAACAGACGGTCATGCAGGTATGGCAACAGGTGCTTCATGAGGATTGAGGACAGGATTGCTGCCATCGCTACGGCGAGGCCCGCGACAGCAGCCCGGGCACTCAGCAAGCCAAATGCGGCGTAGAGAATGACCTTGAGCAGATGTAGCATGATTTCGTTGGCGGCGCGTGTTGCGACAATCTCTTCTTTCCGCAGACCAAGCCGGTAATAGAACCCATTGAAAACCAGACCGACCGCCCCGGTAAACCCGGAAATGAAACCGGCGGCAGCGCCCAGTACGTGTAATCGGGCAACATGGACTGGTTTCACAGCGACGTTGGGGGCGGGCTTACGGAAGAGAAGGGGAAGGTTCCCTAGCAGGAACAGGCCCAGAAGCAGCGACAGATAGACTGGATTCACACGACTCAAAGCCCAGACGCCGAGGGCGGCGAATGGTAATGCAGTAGGCGCGAAATGACGGACGATATCCCACCGGATCGCATTTCGGAATGAGACGATGCGTGCTGCTGAACTGGCGGCCGTGCCGATCGACAGGGTGGCGGGTACCTGGTTGCCGGGCAGCACCAGCCCCAACAGGGGCATCAGAATCAGCCCGGCACCACCACCGGACACGGCACTCAGGCCGAATGCAGCGGTTGATGCGACCAGTATCAGGAACCAGAGCAGCATTGGTCGTGTGACTCCAGATTTCGGTCCCTGGACGCCGGGAGCATGGCTGGCGCCTACGTCGCAAGGATACAGGTAGCGTTATTACATCTGACGAAAGCTCAAGGGAATGTCAGCTTACAATGTCCCAATCTTCCGACAGAACTCGTGTCAGCTTTTTCGGCTAGGAAATCTGCTCTTCGGTAAAGTCTGGCGGATTATTGAATCTTTATGGGTAGTTTAATGACGCATCTTAAGCCTGGGTTATTATCGTATAAAATGATTGAGCCAGCATGAAGCCGGACGATGGCTTTCACCATGCTGAGTCCAAGCCCATTACCATCGTGCGTACGACTTGTATCAAGACGGAAAAAGCGGTCGAATACCCGAAGCATAGCCTCGGCTGGAATGCCGGGGCCGTTATCGGCTATCTCTACGTGGATACTGTTATCTGATGACGTTAGGGTAGCGCTAACGGTAGTCTGGCCGGGTGTGTGGCGTATGGCATTCTCAATCAAGTTGGAAAATGCCTGTCGCAGAAGGACGGAATGACCGGTTATTGTGGGGCAGGCGGGAATGATTTCGGTTGCCAGATACTGTCCATGGTCGTCTATGACGGATCGATACGGCTCAAGAACTGATTTCAGCAGTTGGGCGGGATCAAGCAACTCCATCTCGTTCTTCCATGCTCCCGATTCAAGCTGCGCCAGTTTGAGTAGCGAGGAAAATATTTCCAATGCGGCATCCAGATCCTCGATTGCAAACTCGACCTGCTCATGCATGGTATCGGAAGGCGCGTGTGCCAGAATGGCACGTTCAAGATTCTGGCGCATGCGTGCTAGCGGAAGGCGCATGTCGTGCGCGATGTCATTGGAGACCTGTTTCAGGCTGGCAATCAGGGATTCATTCTGGTCGAGCATCGCGTTGAGGCTCTCCGAAAGGTGATCAAGCTCATCGTTCGTGCCTCGCAGGGGGATGCGGCGCGACATGTCACCCTGCATGATGCTGCGTGCCGTCAGGCTTATGGTCTCGATCCATTTCAGGATCAGACTGCTTAGAAAAAGGCCACCGGCAATGCCGATAAAGCCGAACCCTAAGATTTCCCACAGGATTGTTGTCCATAATGCATGCTGCAGGTGCGTCAGGGATGATGCGTCTATACCAATGAAGTAGTAGCCGCCGTCGTCAAGTATATAGCCTATTCCATAAACGATATTCCGGTTCGTTTCCCGGGGAAGGCGATGGGACCACGCCAGCCAGCGTTCGCCAGGCAGCGGTCGTAGATGCAGCATGTTGCCTGCGACAATAACCTGTCCTGGATCCTGAAGCAGATAATGGAAACCGGGTTCATGTTCTACCAGTCCTTGCACTACCGGCAGCAGATGACGGACATCCGCAACGCCAGCATCTGCAAATGTCTCATGACCCTCGTTCTCTACTTCCCGGCGGATCTGCTGGCGCAAGGTCGACTGGCTGTAAAGGCCTGACGTCACGGTCATGAACATGCCGCCCAATATAAAAAGGCTGGCAAACAGCGTGACGATACGAAATGATGTACTGGCGATGACGCGTCGTATCGCCATATTCTGGCGTCGGGATATCCTATACCAGAACATCATTGGATATATCCATTATATAGCTACATCCTTTCATGATATGGATGACCGGTCTAGATTCTTCCGCCCCTGATTTTGAGAGGGCGGATCGTCGCAGGCACGCCCTGAGACCTGAGTTTACCTGAATGGCCTCTCCGCATTAACCCCTAGCCTTGTCCGGGCTGGAAAGAATTTATCGCCTTTTCTATTTTTCGGACACCTATGTGAACGTAGTATCTGTTTCATATTGTATGATAGGAAACGTATATACATTATTATTTATAATAAATATTTTGATTAATATTGTCATTTTGGCTTCGGCTTCCATTTCTGATGGCGTGATCGATACATTAAAAAATGCCAATCATTGCCAGTCCGCCATCATGAATGGTGTCATGTAACAATGATCCTGATAACCTGATTGGGAAATCAGTCCCGCTGGGCGGGACGCAGAATTTGTCGATTGGCCCGCATTCATGATGCCGATAACACGTCCCCGCCTGCTTTTGGTTGAAGATGACCATGCAACCACGAATTACCTGCGACAGGGACTGGAGGAAAGTGGAATTGACGTGGTTTCTGTTGCGAATGGGTCTGATGGATCACAGTATGCTCTGTCGCAACCATGGGATATCATTATTCTGGACCGGATGCTACCTGGCCTGGATGGACTGACAATTCTCATGCGCATGCGCTCCCATGCCATCACGACGCCTGTGCTATTCCTGACGACGATGGATGGTGTGCCAAGCCGTGTCGCCGGTCTGCGGCATGGCGCGGATGATTATATGGTCAAGCCATTTGCGTTACGCGAGCTTGTCGCGCGCGTGCAGGTACTGCTTCGTCGATCATCCACCTTCCAGCATGCAACAATAATGAATGTGGCTGACGTTGAGCTCAACCTGCTGACGCTTGCGGTGACACGGAATGGCGAAAAGGTTCTTCTGCAGCCGCAGGAACTGAAATTACTGGAATATTTCATGAGAAATGCCGGCACAGTGCTTTCCCGACAAATGTTGCTGAAGGATGTCTGGCATATGGACTTCCCGGTTCGTACGAACATCGTCGAAACGCACATTTGCCGCTTGCGGGAAAAACTGGGACAGGATGGTCAACCCTTGATCCATACCGTCAGGGGCAGCGGTTATGTCATGAGAGCGTGAACCCTGGCGGCATAGGATGATCCTCCATGCATGGCCGGTTCAGTCATCTTGGATGATATGAGTAAGCAGGCAGGATGACCATGGCATGTGGGTAGCTGGCCATCAATGATGGCAGCGACAACGAAACGGAGACAACCACGCATACGATCCGGTTCCAGCAGGAAGAGCAGGGTATCCATGGTTGTCTTGCTCTGAATTGAAAATTAATTAAAGCTTATGACCGCTATCCATTTCCAGAATAGCATTATCTCATAGATGGAGGGTTCGAAAAACCCCTTGGCTCTGAATTGGTGGCTGTGATTCCATACCTTGTGTGATGATTGGGGGGATGGCTCATGAAGCAGCCGGGTTTCTTTGATGTTGACGAGCGGCTTGCCCGGTTAAGCGGGCTTGGCGATCAGTTGGAGGCATTTTCCCGGACTGTGGATTTTGAGGCGTTCCGCCCTGATCTGGAGAAGGCTCTGGCCTATTCAGACAGGAGCAAAGGCGGCCGTCCCCCGTTCGATCCGGTGCTGATGTTCAAGATCCTGGTCATCCAGACGCTGAACAATCTCTCCGACGAGCGAACGGAATATCTGATCAACGACCGCCTGTCCTTCATGCGTTTCCTCGGTCTGGGACTGTCGGACCGGGTGCCCGATGCCAAAACGGTCTGGCTGTTTCGCGAGCGTCTGACCGAGGCAGGCGCCATCCAGAAGCTGTTCGAGCGCTTTGACGCCACCCTGCGTAACGCTGGGTATCTGCCGATGTCCGGCCAGATCCTGGATGCCACGCTGGTGGCAGCGCCAAAGCAGCGCAATACCAAAGGGGAGAAAGCGGATCTCCGGGCGGGACGTATTCCAGAAGACTGGCAGGACAAGCCCGCAAAGATGTCGCACAAGGATCGTCATGCACGATGGACACTTAAGTTCACGAAGGCGAAGCGGCAGGACGATGGAACCATACCGTCGAGCGATCTCGCCATCCCGTTCTTTGGCTACAAATCCCACATCTCCATCGACCGGAAGTTTCGGTTCATCCGAAAATGGAAGACGACGGATGCCGCCGCCAGTGATGGTGCGCGATTGAGAGAGGGGCTGTTAGATAAAACCAATACGGCCTCAAGCGTTTGGGCTGATACAGCTTATCGCTCGAAAGCGAATGAGGACTTCATGGACAAAGAGGGTTTTGTCTCAAAGGTTCACAGAAAAAAGCCGCATCTCAAGCCTATGCCCCGACATATCCAGAAATCGAATGCTGGAAAGTCCGTGATCCGATCACGCGTCGAGCACGTCTTTGCCGACCAGAAATCACAGACGGGATTGTTCATCCGAACTGTCGGTATCACCCGGGCCACCATGAGGATCGGGCTGGCCAATATCGTCTACAACATGCGCCGCTTCCTCTTCCTCGAAAGGTTGAACGCGAGCGCGTAGTCATCCAGCGGGAGGGCAGTCCCCGATCTGCTCAAAACGCAGATCAAAAGCTACCCCAAAAACCGTAAATCAAATCGCCAAAACCCTGAAATCACGAGCCAGGCGCATCAACCAACGGTTCTTCGATCCCTCCAGATTTATTTCTGTAGGATTTCATATTATTTTCGTCGCGATATAAATAAAAGACAAGTCGTATACAAAATATTGAAACAACGGCTTTCGATAGAACGATAACAAGAATTATATTCATGACATCCTTCAATTCATTTAATATATGGCAATATTCAATACGTCATGTCTGTACTCCGAATATCCGGCCGATGGCAGCCGTCATGGCCATCGCTACGATGCCCCAGAATATGACCCGCATTGCCGGACGCCATGGTGATGCTCCACCTGCCCGCGCGCCCACTACTCCCAGCACTGCCAGGCCAATCAGGGATACGGCGGATACACTCCACGACACCACGCCGACTGGTGACAGCAGGGCCGCCAGCACGGGCAGTATGGCTCCGGAGGAGAACGCGCCCGCCGATGCCAAAGCTGCCTGTACCGGACGTGCCGCAGTGGCCTCGGAAATACCAAGTTCATCACGGGCATGGGCGCCCAGCGCATCATGTTTCATGAGCTGGAGGGCAACCTTGCGGGCCAGGATATCATCCAGTCCGCGCTGACGGTATATGCCAGCCAGTTCGCTCACTTCGGCGTCCCAGCTACTACCAAGCTCCTTTTTTTCGCGGGCGAGATCAGCCTTCTCTGAATCCGCCTGCGAACTGACGGACACATATTCCCCTGCGGCCATGGACATGGCCCCGGCAACCAGACTGGAAATGCCTGCCAGCAGGATGCTTCCCTGTGTCGCGTGGGCGCTGGCAACGCCAATGATCAGGCTGGATGTTGACAGAATGCCATCATTAGCCCCCAGGACAGCGGCCCGCAGCCAGCCCAGTCGGGATGTTGCGTGGATCTCCTTGGGGCGTGGCGGTGTTCTACTTTCCATATTCATCGGATATATCCCCTGTACCTAGCATTCTCTGAAAAACATCGTCCCTGAGAATAAAGTAATGAAAACACGCGGCCAGTGCATGGCCCGTGGCAAGCACAATGATCAGCCAGCCGTTCCACTGGTGCAGCCAGTGCAGCAGGCTGATGGTCGATGCTGAAAATTTGCCGAAAGGCGGCATGAACTGAATAGACAGGAAGCTCATGGCCTGTCCGTTGCCCCACCGCCACATATATCCGAGGAAGATTTCCAGAAAGACCAGTCCATACAGGCTATATTCCACGCTACGCGCCAGCACGGCATCAAGCCAGCGATCAGCGGCGCGGATATGCCGCCCCCAACCCAGTCGCCACAGCAGGCGGGCGGGAAACAGAACGCTCAGTACCATGCCAGCCGTCAGGTGGGTGACCACCAGTTGATGATGTAGCGGGTTCTGGAACAGCCCCCATAAATTCGCGGTTGCGAACTGCAGCACGATAATGGCCGCGCAACCCCAGTGGAAAATGATCGTCGGTACGTCATAACGCGCGGGGGAAAGGCTGGATCTGTTGTTCATCCGGACGATCATATCGTTCAAACATGACGCGAACCTGAACGGACAGGCGACAAATGCCGCTGCAGGCCGGGATCCATCTACATGGTTATGTTGGTGGCAATGCCAAGGACACTGTTCCTACGTGGAGCGGTCCATATCTCCACAGCAGGCAAAGGGGTTGTTCGATCATGTCACGGCGACCAGTGGGGTCGACAATCTATCGCTGCTATACCTGTGAGGAGCATGCGGTCCGTAACCTGGCAGAAGATGCGCACGCTACGGCGCGGCGCAGCAAACCGGATTACAAATGGCGGACCGATCGCGTCTGCGCATCACGGAATGGCTGGTTTTCCCTGTGCGATCCGGTTTGCCAGATCACTCCATAGGCGCGCTGTTGCGAGATTGATGTCCGCCTTTACTGAAAAAGGGGACTGGGTGCGTGAGAAAGGAGAAAGGGACATCCGTTCGCCGATAACGAAATGTCCCTGCGAAAACAGCATGACGGACAGCGATCCCTGCTGTCCCTGTCCCGTAGGGCGCATAACGGAAATGCGCATATGCGGCGGTGGGGTGGCGATGGCGTGGAAAGCGTGTAGTTCGGCGTCTCCCGACGGGCAGGCGATGCTCCCCAGCACCGCATCACGCAGGACGGAATGGGGATATCCGCCGTACATGCCGTCGACATGCAGGCGGATACCCTGTTCCACTGTCTCGCAAATACCATCTGTTTCTGTATCTGTTTCGGCGTGGGCTACACAGCCAGATATGCTGATCATCATCAGGATCGCCAATCCGTAATGCACTATCAATCTCATAATATGTGTCCGGCCTCCCGCCATCCGACCCTGTCCATGCCAGCATGTCGATGCTTTCTGTTCCTGTAACACGCAAACATGACGTGAACCTGAACAGGGGAAATCAGGTTACGGGGGATCGACTTGTGGCAGAAGACCAGCCACTACGAGGAGTGTAGGGCAGCCGATACTTTTAGGGAACAGTCTGCTATTCAGTATTCCCAGGCAGGGAGACGACCATGTTGTGCAGGTAACCGACGTGCGACGTCTGAACTGCTTCTCATAAAAGCTTCAGCGGAGATAAATTATTTTCCGCTATGTGTTTTCGTCTATGGAAAAAATAAGAACAGCCTTCAGGCGGATTTTTCACGAGAGAGTAAAGTAAAATTACAGGTACGAAATAATATTATAATCCTTTTTTATTCGTATTGAGTATTTAACAAAAATATCATGTTGTGGAAAGAAGGCCGGGTGTATGATACTGGTCTGGATTACGACGTTTTTTTGCGATCATATGAGAATCATTTGCGACCGTGCGAACTGACATCACGCAGGATTCCGGCAGTTTCCATTACCGGATTGTTCCGGCACGTATGTGAGGGAATTTTCGTCTGGAGTGTCGGCAGTTTCATCTCCGTCGCGGGTCATGCCCAGACCGCCATTGCGGATGGGCAGGCCCGTCTGGGCCGCTCCGCTCCTCTCCTGGCCCAGAGCGACCCGGCGACCACGCGTGATTCCTGGCAAACGGGCGCAATCGCGACCAGCCAGAGCCAGGATATGCCGTCTGCCGGTGGGAGCCTGCTGGGGGATATGGGGGGGCTGCGTCCATGGCTGGCCCGTTACGGCATGACGTTGAGCATTCAGGATGTCAACGAGCTATGGGGCAACGCTACGGGCGGGATCGCCAGTACCAACGGCGATGGCAGGGGATCGGGCACGGGCCCTTCCTATATCGGCATTACCATGCCGACCCTGATGGCGGACCTGGAAAAGATGATCGGGCTCAAAGGCGGGACGTTCAACATCAGTGCCCTGCAGATCCGGGGACGGTCCATCACCCAGGACCATCTGGCCGATTTCAATCCCATTAGCGGATTTGAGGCGGATCGCTCCACCCGTCTGTTTGAACTTTGGTACCAGCAGTCCTTTCTCAGGGGCGCGCTGGACATCAAGATCGGCCAGCAGGATCTCGATACGGAATTCCTGATCAGCGATTACGCGTCTCTGTACCTCAATGCCAATTTCGGATGGCCAATGGGACCATCGGTCAATCTTTATGCTGGCGGTCCTTCATGGCCCCTTGCTGCCCCTGCAATCCGGTTGCGCTACCGACCCGGCGAAAAATATACAGTCATGTTCGCAGCGGCAGATGACAATCCGTCGGGCAATCAGGATAGCAGTGTCTTTGGCGTGACCGGAAACCCGGCGGACCCTACCAGTCAGACAACAAGGGATGGTAGTGGTACGCAGTTCAATATGGGAACCGGCGCGCTACTGATCACCGAAATTCAGTATGCCTTCAATCCCCAATCCGGCGACAGCGCACATGCGGTTAGTCATCCGGGCTTATCGGGCGTTTATAAGCTTGGGGGATATTATGATACCGCCCGTTTCCCGGATTATCGGTATAATACGCAGGGCCAGTCGCTTGATGCCTATGGTGGCACGCCGCGGCAGGTCCGGGGAAACTGGCTGGTTTACGGGATAATCGACCAGTTGATCTGGCGTCCGTCGCCTGCTGCATCGCGTGCACTGGGCCTGTTTGTCCGGGCGACGGGGAATAGCGGTGATCGCAATATCATAAGCTTTGCCATTGATGCTGGCCTGAACCTCAAGGCGCCCTTTTCAGGCAGGATGAATGATTCACTTGGTCTGGGCTGGGGTATCGGTCGCGCCACGTCGAGCGTGCGCGCATATGATCGCGCGCGCGGTGCCCTGGTTCAGGGAAACGAAAACCATTTTGAACTGACCTATCAGGCCCAGATCACGCCATGGATGGTCGTGCAGCCTGATTTCCAGTACGTGCTGAATCCTTCCGGCGGTATGGGCGACCCGTCCTGTCCGACGCGCCGCATTGGTAATGAAGCCGTATTCGGGTTGCATACCAATGTAAATTTCTAGCGGTAACTGGAATGGAAAGCCGGGGATAACCAGAGCAGGTCATGTTTTCCCAAAAAGCCCGGAAACAGGATTACAGGGGTCAGAATGTCACGTTACCGTGCAACCCGAAGATGGCTTCGTCATGCACACGCTGTCCCTTGCTATCGAGAACACCGCCACTTGGTGACACGATGCCCTGGATATCAGGCTGAAGCATGAACCACGGTGTGGCCTGGATCTGATAGGTCAGTTCCAGATGATACTCCGTGCCTTGCATAGGCAGGCCAGAGCGCCGGTCTGCCTGGGCAAGATAGGGACTGGCCGCTCCCAGACCTGCTCCAAGTCCCAGCACGTCGTCTGTACGCCCAAACGGTCCCTTCAGGGCGATCCCGCCATCAATGGCATAGACTATCTGGTTGCGATCGGTGTCCCCTGTCCAGTTGCCCCGGACAAAAGCGTCAAGCTCCGTTTTTCGCCCGAAATGCTGCAGCGTCTGATCCACGATGCCATAGATCGCCCAGTTGGTTTTGTGGCTTTTTCTGAAATCAGACTGGTCGGGAAAGCGTCCGGTGTCAAAGTAGCCACCAAGTTTGTATGAGCCCTGTCTTCCGAATATTTGTCTGCGGTAATGGACCTCTCCGAAGAAAAGTGCGCCTGTGTTGAAATTGAACCGTGTGCCACTCGGGTCGCGGTTCTGGTTCCATGGATCCTTCATGTTAATGAAAGGGGCTCCGATAGGGTTGTCATCAGCAGCCGCAAACAAAAAGTTCCATTGTCGGGAAAGGGTATAGCGTAACCGTATTGCTGGCGTGGTGACGGGTGAGACCGGTCCTTGGTCATACAGGTCATTATCGGCCAAGATGGGCCAGGAAAAAGAAGCATTCAGGAAGTTCAGCCCGACACTGCTGACCATGAAATCATGGCCGAGATCCAGCTTTCCGATCCGGAAGGCCAGCCGTTCCCCTATGAATTTCTGGCTGTACCACAGTTCGTACAGACGCGCGTTATCATCGGCTTCGATATTTGATGTCTGGTTGAAAACATACAGGGGAGCATTACTGAACGGCCGCCCCCGAATTTCCATGGCGCTGATGTCGAATGTTCCCAGTGGCAGGCCGGTCAGGGCGTGCAGGTCCGTCACCATTTCCACTGCCGTAGAGCCAATGTAGTTATTTGACGCCTGCGCACTCCCCACGGGGTTGGACCACAATTCATTGGTATCGGATATACGGATATCAATTCCCTGCGCCAGCAACCAGTCCCGTACGCCACCCCAGTTCCCCGATAGATGGGCATGCGGGTCAATATGATCAGGAATATTCTGTTGGGGAGTCACACCTGCGCTCAATACGCTGATGGGAACCGGCTGAGCATATGCAAAAGGGAAGGTCCCCAATAATATAATTATAGGCAACCATGAATCATAATGATTATACCAGACACAATTCATATTTCGAATATAACATTGTATAATAAAAACTTAAAAACAAATTACTTATTGAATAATTCTTTTCATTAATTCAATATACACTTTAATAAGTGTAATGGCCTCGTTATGTCGTAATTTATACGAAATATGCTTTAACAAGCAGTACGTACTAGAGACTTTATTGTACATAACGTACACTCCTTCATCCCCCCTTAACACAGTTTAGACGGGCACAAGTTCTGCTTCGACATGACGTACAACGGGCGGAGTCTGCCAGCGGCCCTGATCCACGTCCGCGATCTCGCGGTCGATCTCGGCAATGACCTGCCGCGAAAACGGGCCGAGATGCAGGTATAGCGCGCTGGTCATCACCACATAGGGCAGCGCTCTAGGGTTATGCAGGGCACAGTCCAGCATCATGCGCCAGAACTGTCCAGCCGTGCCCGGTCCTGCGCGGTGGATACGGAACATAAGCCGGACAAAGCTGCGCAGGTCGCCCTTTATTATCCGGTGCGCGCGCTTGCGCCCGAGCATCCGGCCAAGCCTGCGGACACGGCCGAAATAGGCAACCGGGTCATAGATCGCCGCCAGCACCGTCCTGTAATCGTTCAGCACGTCGCGACGCGGGCGCTTTGTCTCGAAATTCAGCCCGGCCGTACACTGGTCACCCGACTGCGTCTGTTCGCTGCCGGAAAAAAGACGGCCTTCCGCCAGCAGGCGGCGCGTCAGCTGCGTCGTGGGCAGGGCATAAAGCAGGCCGACCATGCAGACCGGGATCGACGTATCCTCGATACATTCGATCATGCGCGGCGCAACGCTGTCCTTTTCACTGTCGAAGCCCACGATGAAGCCCGCATTGACGAAAATC
>NZ_JBXAYQ010000058.1:0-15141 GCF_057359305.1 Komagataeibacter ossonobensis
ATCATCTCCAGCATGATGGGTGAGATATCTTATGCAAAGCTTGCGTTCTTGACCTTCAGGAGAGGGATGTCGGTCTTCATACTCCGCACGCCTTTGATCCGTGCAAGGTGTTCACTCTGAAAACGTCTCAGTCCTGGAAGGTCTTCTGCAACAACGCGCAACAGGAAATCACAATCTCCCGCAAGGACATGCGCTTCCGTCACCTGCAGAAGCTTCCCAATTTCCTCGACGAAATGCTCGGACTGTCTCTCGTCTTCTCCCGTCAGCCATATCCTGACAAAAGCCGTCACACCAAACCCAGCTTTCGCGGGATCAACGACGGCGACATACCCCTCGATGACGCCACTTTCTTCCAGCAGCCGCACGCGGCGCAGGCATGGCGATGGAGAAAGCCCGACGCGCCTGGCAAGCTCATTGTTGGGGCAGCGTCCATCTTCCTGAAGAACACGAAGAATACGCCGATCGATCGCATCCAGTTTCATTGGCATCTTATATCAGGAATGAGTGCACTAGCGCAATTGAATGCCAGATATTGATGGTTCAATTGGCATAAACGCAACCCCATGCCCGCTGGTCCGCGCTATCCTGCCATCTCTCCCATCCGATCCGGAGCGTAACCGGAGACCATGAAAACACCTTGGTATCCCTGTGGGTTTTCTTGTAAAGCGACGCATTTTCGATGAATTTGCATACACTTCTTGCCTTCTGGACGATCTCCATCCTCCTTGCCGCAACTCCTGGTGCTGACTGGGCGTATGTCATTTCTGCCGGAATACGTGATCATGCCGCAGTCGTTCCCGCTGTGTTCGGTCTGTTCCTGGGATATATCGCCATTACCGGAACAGTCGCGGGCGGTATCGGTGCGCTTGTCGCCAGCATGCCGCTTGCGATCACCATTCTGACATTTGCAGGCGCGGCCTATCTCATAAAACTGGGCATTTCCCTGCTGCGTCATCCTCCCTTGCCAAAAGAGGGACATGAACGGGAAACTGGTGCGCGACGCTGGATTACCAAAGGGTTCGCCATCAGTGGCCTGAACCCAAAGGCTCTTCTGTTTTTTCTCACCCTTCTGCCCCAGTTTACAAATCCAGGTTCATCATGGCCGATTTTTTTAAAGATCGGGATCTTGGGCATCATTCATACAATAAACTGCGTATCCATCTATCTGATGGTCGGATCTGGCGCGCGGACAATATTAAGCAGCCGCCCCAGAGCATCCATCGTGACCGGCTACATATCCGGAGTGATCATGATTATGCTTGGTCTGGGTCTGGCATCGGAAGACATCATAAAATTACTTCATTCATGACGATGGAATATGGAGAGCGAAGATATTGGAAACTGGTTTCCTGCATAGATTTCGTGGATTTAGAGTAAAGCCCGTTGTATCGATTTACCGATTTCCATAAATGTCGAGACTGCGGGGTTTTTTGTAGTGATCGGCGCGCGAAGGACAACGTCAAGTTGAGGCGCATCTGTCAAAGCCCGTGATATCAGCCCTGCCCCCAGTTCGGTACACAGCGATGCGGGGATGAGGGCTACGCCCAACCCTTTTGCAACAAGCTGAATGATCGTGTGCTGCAACCGCGGTTCAAGCACGACATGCGGGACAATTCCCCTGGCCGAAAAATAGCTGTTGATCGCGGATCGCAGAGCCGGCGCCGTCGCGGCAGGTGCCGCGATGATCTTCTCCTCGCGGAGTCCCTCAGGACCAATCTGCCCGGTCGTGGCAAGGGGATGGTCCTTTTGCATGATGATGCGTAACCGTTCCCTGGCCAGCAGCACGGTCTGCAGGTGTGGCGCATATCCGCAGTCAAATGTTACGGCGGCATCCAGTGTTCCAGCCACCAGCATCTCATCGATTTCTGTCGGCGTGCGTTCATCAAGCACAAGGCGGACGTCCGGCCTCGCCTCTGCATAAAGCTGCACGAGTTGCGGCACGACACTGTGGGCGGCATGCATCATGAATCCAAACCGCATCTCGCCTTTCATGCCGCTGGCGACCAGCCTGACATCACGACAGGCGTCCTCAAACTGCCCCAGCACGTTTCGGCAGTCTTTCATGAAGTGTTCCCCGGCCGGGGTCAGCGCCACGTTGCGCGAGTTTCGTTCAAACAGCTTCACGCCCAACGTGCGCTCGATCATCGCAATCTGGCGGCTGAACGGCGGCTGGCTCATGTTCATCCGCTCGGCGGCCCGACCGAAATGAAGCGTCTCCGCCAGAGCCATGAAATACCGCATATGCCGCGTGTCCATCTGATACCCTGACAGCATTAATCGTGAACCATATGAGCATTGGATTATATCAATAGCGTCCGGTAGCGTCACGCTTTTGCTGACCGCCCGAGATCCCTGATGCTGAACAATCTGCTGATCGTCCTGCCTATCTTTGCCCTCATCCTCACCGGATGGATCGCACGCAAATCGGGTGCGCTGGGTCCCAATGCCACGCGCGAGGTCAATCGGCTCGTAGTCTATCTTGCGTTGCCCGCGGTGCTATTCGACATCGTGGCGAATGCAAAAATGACCGATCTGTGGGAGCCGGGATTCATTGCGGCGTTCACGCTCGGCTGTTTTATCGTGTTTGCCGGGACGCTGTGGTGGCGGGTGTCGACGGGACATCATCTTGCCGATGCCGCCATTGACGGACTGAACGCGAGCTATGCCAATACAGGGTTCGTCGGTTTCCCGCTTGTCCTGTCTCTTGTCGGCGTTACCGGCATGGCGCCGACGCTCATCGCCACGATCGTAACGGTCTGTGTGCTGTTTGTCATAGCGATTGTTCTGATCGAGGCCGGACTGCAGACCGAAGCACGACCGCGCGACATCGTTGCGAAAACGCTCTTTTCGCTGGTGAAAAATCCTTTGCTGGTGGCGCCAGCACTTGGTGGCCTTGTCATGGTATCCGGTGGCCACCTGCCGGAACCGGTTCATGCCTTCCTGAAGCTTCTCGGCGGGGCTGCATCCCCCTGCGCCCTGATCGCCCTCGGTCTGTTCCTTGCCGGAAATTCGGCCGGTGCTGCGTCTGCACGCCCGTCGACTGCTGCCATTCTTGTCGGCCTGAAGCTGATCGCCCAGCCTCTGGTTACATGGATCATCGCAGCGCCCGTGCTGCATTTGCCGCCAGCAATGACACATATTGCCGTGCTTCTTGCCGCACTCCCGACAGGAACCGGCTCGTTCATGCTGGCGGAATTCTATGACCGGGAAGCTGCCCTTACCGGACGTGTCGTCCTCGCCTCCACCGTGTTCTCGATTGCAACAATCTCGCTCTATCTCGCCTTTGCACCCGCATAGGGACGCTTACGCGCATTGTCGATGAAGTCGCGGGCCAATAATTTCCACCAACCAATCCACGAACACCCGTACACGCGGGGAAAGCTGCCTGTTGCTCGGATAAAGCACAGAAACCGGCGTTGGCGTGGGTGGGAAATCAGGGAAGACTTCAATCAGTGTGCCATTTGCAAGGTCATCCTCAAAGCCATAGCGCGGAACCTGCACAAGGCCAAAGCCAAGCCTGGCCGCTTCGGCATAGGTATCAACGCCGCCGACCAGCAGGCGTGCGGGAAGCGAGACCTCGATCACTTCATCTCCGCGCGTAAACTCCAGTGGCAGGGGCTGGCCGGTGCGTGAGGATACGAAGCCGATCATCTGATGCCCCTGCAGATCGTCGGGGGAGGCAGGCGTTCCGTGCCGCGCCAGATAGTTCGGGCTGGCGACCGTCACCTCTTCCATCACGCCCAGCGGCCGGGCGATCATGTCGCTATCCGGCAGGGTTCCGGTCCGGACCACGCAATCCACCCCTTCGCGCACCAGATCGACAAACCGTTCGCCCTCGCCAAGATGAACGGTTAGCGCCGGATGGCGCGCAAGGAAGGCCGGCAGCGCTGGCAGCAGGATCATGCGCGCCAGACGGCCAATGACGTCAGCGCGCAACAGACCGGCTACAGCCCCACTCGCACCACGATCGGCATCTTCAAGGTCCGCCAGGATCGCCACACACCGGCGATAATAGGCGGCGCCTTCCTCGGTAGGCCTGACGTGGCGGGTGGAGCGTTGCAGCAGTCGGGTGCCGAGCCTTTGCTCCAGCGCCTTGATCGCAGCGGTCGCAACCGGGCGGGAGACGCCGCAATCGGCTGCCGCGGCGCTGAAGCTGCTGCGGTCAACAATGCGGACGAAGAGGTCGAGTGTGGCAAGCCTGTCCATGGGATTATTCCATGCCGCAAAACAATGCTGACCGAAAGTGCTGTCTTATCGAACGGCCGATGGTGTGACCAAGATTGGTCCCTCACCAGTTGGAGATTCCTATGCCTGCAACAAACACCATTGCCATCGTCACCGGCGGAAGCCGTGGACTGGGCCGCGCCACCGTTGAGGCCCTCGCCCGACGCGGCGTCTCGTCCATCTTCACCTACCACACCAACAGATCCGCAGCCGATGAGGTGGTTGAGAATGTCCGGCGCAGCGGCGCCCGCGCGGTGGCCCTGCAACTTGACACCGGTGACACGCACGCCTTTCCTGCCTTTGCCGACGAAGTCCGGCGGGTGCTGGGCGAATGGGGAGCAGAGCGTTTCAATTATCTGGTCAACATGGCCGGCACGTCCCATGAGGGGCTGTTTGGCGAAGTGACGGAAGAGGATTTCGACGCCGCCTACCGCGTTCACGCCAAAGGGCCGTTCTTCCTGACGCAGACCCTGCTGCCGCTGATTGCGGATGGTGGCCGGATCGTGAACATCTCATCGGGCCTGACACGCTTCGCCTATCCCGGCAGGGTTGCCTACGCGGCCATGAAGGGTGCGGTGGAAGTCATGACGCACTACATGGCCAAGGAACTCGGCCCACGCCGCATTGCCGTCAATACGGTAGCGCCGGGTGCCATCCAGACGGATTTCTCGGGGGGCATGGTGCGGGACAATCCGGACATTGCCCGTCATATCGCGGAGATCACCGCACTTGGGCGTCCCGGACTTCCCGATGATATCGGCCCGATGATCGCCTCGCTCCTGTCCGAGGATAATCGCTGGGTCAACGCGCAGCGGATCGAAGTCTCCGGCGGTCAGGCCATCTGAAGGCTGGCCATTCCACAAATGGAACGCCACAGTGATATACGAAGCGCCTCGGAGACCACGTCTGGTCTTCGGGCGATGAGCGATAGTGGGCCCGGACACAGGATGAGATGATCATAACCAGTCTCCATAGGCCCATGTCAAAATACCTGCACTGCACGATGATCGTGGTGACTGCCTGCGCGCTCCTGCCAATAGTGGCTTATGCCAGCGACCACATTGCCCCGGGGATCACTGCCAATATCGTAGATCCGGGTATCAATGAACGTGTCATGAATATCCCTCTCAATGCTGGCGGGTCTATCAGGGCCGTCTTCGGTTCTCCGGCCCGGCCACAGGCAACGATCATCATGTTCCCGGGCGGCATAGGTGACATCGGCCTCGGGCAGGACGGGCGCATCCGGCATGGTGACAACTTCGTCGTGCGAACGCGCAAGGCATGGAACAAGCGCGGCTATGCGGTTCTCATTCCGGACACAGTTGGTCACCGCAATCTTCGAGGGCAGCGTAGTTCCGCGCGTTATGCCCAACTTATCGAGGATATCATCGCTTTCGTGCATAGACAGGACTCAGGGCCTGTTTTTCTACTTGGTACAAGCCAGGGCGCCATTGCAGCCGTCAATGGCGCGGCCCATGCCGCTTCAGGGGATATTGCCGGTGTCGTGCTGACTGAATCGGTATCCGTTATGGGCGTCAGCGGGGAAACCGTTTTCAGCGCCCATCCAGAGAAGGTGCAGGCGCCTGTTCTCGTTGTCGCCAATCGCGATGACCGATGCAATGTTGCCCCGCCACAGGACGCAAAGCGAATTGGCGCAGCCATGACAGGCAGTCGTGAAGTCACCGTGTTAATGGTGGCAGGCGGTACAACCCGGTCTGAAAAGAACTGTGGTTCGCTTACGCCACACGGCTATTTTGGCATTGAGGCAGAGGTCATTACCCGCATTAGTGCTTGGCTGGAGGCCACGATCAGGACTGCTTCCTTGAAATAGAACAGCGCTTTTTCCGGAATATGGAATAGCGCGTCCCCCACCATCAGGCATTTCTTATGGCGGCAATCAGCCAAGTCGCGACCGAATGAACCGGCAATGTCCAGTCTCTGTCTGCTCACGTCCTGAAGGCGATCAATACTTCGGCGATGAATAATCATCAAATATCGTATTTCCCGGAATCTCGGGCTGTCTGATGATGGATTATTCCATCGCGAGGAAAATGAAGCCAGCCGTCTCCTTGATTTCTGCAAATATTCGCAGCCAATCTCAATCAGCAGCTTTGTTCCGCTGGACAGAATGCGCATAGCGATCTCCCCACGTTTTGAGCGCCTGAATGACCGGCTTCAGCGTCTTTCCCAGATCGGTCAGGGCGTATTCCACATGCGGGGGCACCTCGGGGAAGACGGTGCGTGACACCAGCCCGTCCGCCTCGAGTTCGCGCAACTGATTGGTCAGCATCCGCTGTGTGACGTTGGGCAGGCGGCGGCGCAGTTCGCCGAACCGCAGCACCCCGTCCTCGAACAGGTGGTACAGAATCAGCGCCTTCCACTTACCCCCAAACAGTTCGAGCGTAGCTTCCACCGTGCAGCCGGGACTGCAGGCCAGCGTGGTATGACGGATGCGGGGCATGGTATCATTCCTGACACTAGTGGCGGTTTATGTGCGTTCTTGCGCACGCCGCTGGCTGGGTCAATGTTTACATGCGGGCCGGACGGATGGCCTGCATTTGTAAACAGGGTTGATCATGTCTTCATCTTCTTTATTCGGGCCTATGCGGCTGGGCGACCTGTCGCTTGAAAACCGGATCTTCCTGCCACCGCTGACACGCTGCCGCAGCACCCAGCCCGGCGATATTCCCAACGCGCTGATGGCCGAGTATTACGCGCAGCGCACTCAGGCGGGTTTCCTGATTACCGAAGGCACGCAGATCGAACCCCGCGGACAGGGCTATGCCTGGACACCGGGCATCTACTCCCCTGAACAGGTCGCGGGCTGGAAACTGGTCACCGATGCGGTACACGCAAAGCGGCGACCCATCTTCGCACAGTTGTGGCATGTTGGCCGCGTGTCCCACCGGGCATTGCAGCCCGGTCATGAGGCACCGATCGCCCCGTCCGCCGTGGCCGCAACAGGTGTCAACGTGTTCATCCCCACGGGGCCGGGCACGGGAAAGCTGGTGCCGCCCGACATGCCGCGCGCGCTGACCGTTCCTGAAATCCATGCAATGGTGGAGATGTATGCACAGGCAGCACGTAATGCGCTGTCTGCCGGGTTCGATGGAGTGGAAATCCACGCCGCCAATGGCTACCTGATCAACCAGTTCCTATCCGAACGGGCCAATTTCCGCACCGATGCCTATGGCGGTAGTCTGTCCAATCGCCTGCGCTTCCTGCGTGAAGTGGTCGAGGCCGTCTCCGCCGTGGTCACGCCTGACAGGCTGGGCGTGCGGTTTTCCCCGCTGTTCGGCACGACCGCGGAAGAGCGCGTGTATCTCGGCCTGCTGGAAGACAACCCGGCGGAGACCTACACGCAAGCCGTGCGCGTGCTGGCAGAGGCAGGCATCGCCTATGTCTCGCTGGCCGAGGCTGACTGGGACAATGCGCCCGAAATGCCGGATGCCTTCCGCGCCAGCGTGCGCGACATCTTTGGCGGCCGCATTCTGTGCGCAGGCCGGTACGACCTGCACAAGGCACAGCATGTGCTGGGTCATGGATGGACGGACGTGATCGGCTTTGGCCGGAAGTTCATCGCCAATCCGGATCTGCCTGCGCGGCTGGAACATAACTGGCCGCTCAATCTGCTGGACCCGGCGACGATGTATGGCGGCAGCGCACATGGCTACACCGACTATCCTTTCCACAATCAATAAACAGGGAAACGGACCAATGAGTTTTTACCAGACCCTCAACCCGACCACGGAAACCGTGGAACGCACGTTTGAACTGCATACCGCCGCACAGATGAAGGCGATTGTGGATCGCGCGGACCATGTGTGGAAGACCGACTGGAAAAAGCGCGACATCGCAGCCCGCAAGGTCATCATGTCAAAGGCCGCCGCCCTGCTGCGCCGCGACCGGGTGGCGCATGCGCGCCTGATCGCGACCGAAATGGGCAAGGCGCTGCCTGACGCGCTGGAAGAAATCGACATTACCGCCGATATCCTGTCCTTCTATGCCGATGGCGCGGCAGAATTCCTCGCCCCCACGCATCTGAAGGTCAAGGAAGGCCACGCAAAGATCATCAACCAGCCGCTTGGCCTGATCTACTGCATCGAGCCATGGAACTTCCCCTACTATCAGTTGGCTCGCGTAGCGGGGCCGAACCTGATGGCGGGTAACGTGGTCATCGCCAAGCACGCGCCCAACGTGCCGCAATGCGCGCTGGCCTTTGAAAAGCTGTTCCACGATGCAGGTGCGCCTGTCGGCGTCTATACCAACATCTTCCTCGACAATGACCAGTCCGCTGAACTGATCAAGGATGTCCGCATCCGTGGCGTCGCCCTGACGGGCAGCGAACGCGCGGGCCAGACGGTCGCGGCCGAAGCGGGTGCGGCGCTGAAGAAGGACACGATGGAGCTTGGCGGCAGCGACGCCTTCATCGTGCTGGATGATGCGGACCTTGAACTCGCCGTCAAATGGGCAACGTGGGGGCGCTTCGCCAATAACGGGCAGGTCTGCACGGCGGCCAAACGAATGATCGTGCATGAAAAGGTCTATGACGCTTTCCTCGCGGGGCTGAAGAAAGCTATCACGCAGTTCCGCATCGGCGACCCGCTGGCCGAGGGTACCACCCATGGTCCGATGAGCAGCAGGAAGGCACTCGACACCGCACTGGCGCAGACCGAAGAAGCGGTCAAGGCAGGGGCGACGCTGGAGGCCGGGGGCAAGCGGATGGAGCGGACGGGCTTCTTCATGGAGCCGACCATCCTGACCAACGTGTCAAAGGACAACCCGGTCTTCTATCAGGAGATTTTCGGCCCCGTTGCCGTCGTGCACAAGGTCGCATCCGAACATGAGGCCATCGAACTGGCCAACGATTCCCCCTATGGCCTCGGCGGTTCTGTGTTCTCCCGCGACCTTGGCCGGGCGGAACGGGTGGCCGAAGCGGTCGAGACCGGCATGATGTTCATCAACACGGCCACGGCCGCAGCACCCGAACTGCCCTTTGGCGGGATCAAGAATTCGGGCTTTGGCCGCGAACTGTCCTTCCTGGGTATTGAGGAGTTCATCAACCGTAAGCTGATCCGTGTCGCCTGATAGGGGATGTGTGTTTTCTGCCCCGGATAAAATCCAGTCCGGGGCAGAAAGAGAGATTCCGAACCCAGAGCCGACCCGGTTGATCCAACCACACCGCATGTTCCGGCATGAGAAGGCCCTCTAGCCCGTTACGATACTGCTCACGTCAAGAGACCAGCAGGCGTTTCCGCGTGATCTTTCCTGATACGGTGGTCGGCAGATGCCTGACGAAGCGGACTTCTTTCAGGCCAATCCAGCGCCCGAGGACTTCGTTGACCCGCGCAACGATTTCCTCGGAAGAAGGCGCGCATTCCGCTTCGGGATCTGGAACCACATAAGCGACAGGTCGCTGCCCTCGCAGTTCGTCCGGAATTGCAACTACGGCACACGCATGAACGGCTGGATGGGTGGCGATGATCTTTTCGACCTGCACGCCGGAAATCCGCCGTCCTGCGACCTTGATGACATCATCGGAACGCCCGAGCATATGCACGGCGCGGCTGGCCTCGATCATGCCTTCGTCGAAGGTACGATAATACTGGCCGGTCTCGTCCAGGTAAGCTGTGGGAACATGGATCGCTCCATCCTTCCATACGCCAGCCAGGCAGCCGGGTGGCAGCGGTAGGGACAGGACAATCTCCCCGCACTGTTCACCCGGCATGGACGGCACGATGGCCGGGCGAAATCCCGGTGCGGGCCGCCCAATGTCATTCATAAGCGAGACCGGCTCGCGCTCGGGCAGGCCAAAGAAATGGGCTGTGATGCTCCACCCGGTTTCGGTCTGCCACCAGTGATTGACCACGGGTTTGCGAAAATGAGACCGCGCCCAGTCCAGCAGGGTCGGGTCTGCATACTCCCCGGCCACGAAAATGCGGGCCAGTGCGGGCAGGATCGCTCCTGACAGATGACGGCTTTCCTGTCGCATGAGTCGCATCTGTGTTGGCGTCGTGAACAGGCATTTCACCGCGTGCTCATGACAGAGCGCGTGAATGACGGAAGCAGATGCGCCCCCTTCCACGATTACGCTGGTGCAACCGCTAATCAGCGGCGCATAGACGCCATAGGAATGGCCGACGACCCAGCCCAGATCCGATGTGGTGAAGAAAGTATCGCCGGGTTTACAGCCATAGATAAGTTCCATTGACAGCGCGAGGGCTACGGCATGACCGCCATTGTCACGCACAATACCTTTCGCATGACCTGACGTGCCAGATGTGTGAAGAATATAGAGAGGATCTTCGGAACGCAGCAGGGCCGGCTCTGCTGGCGCGGAGAGTTCCAGCATATGGAAATCATGATCCCGCACCGGCAGAAGTGAGGCCGGACAGACTTTGCGCTGCACGATCACGCAGGCCTGCGGTCTATGCGCTGTTTTGGCCAGCGCCTCATTCAGGGCAGGTACGGATGGAACGGGTGTTTGCCCCTGAAAGCTGCAACTGGCGGTGATGATGACTTTCGGCGCCACGTCATCAATCCGGCGCGCCAGTTCAGGCCCGGCATAACCCGCAAAAACCACGACATGTACGGCACCGATCCGCGCACAGGCCAGCATGGCAATAGTCGTTTCGATCATGGTCGGCATGACGATCAGGACACGGTCGCCTTTTTCCACCCCGAGCGAGCGCAGACTACCGGCAAACCCGGCTACCCTACCCTGGAGTTCCCGGTAAGTTACCACCTTCCGTTCCCTGGTGGCGCAGGAATGCCAGATCAGGGCGGTCTGTCCGCCGCGACCATTTTCAACATGCCGGTCCACGGCATTGTGGCAGGTGTTGAGCGTGGCGTCAGGAAACCAGTCATGCCAGCCATCCGCCCGTGCCCTGCATGCGGTCACTGGCGGATGCTTCCATGTGACGCGCTGTGCCGCATCCAGCCAGAATGTCTCAGGCTGGTTCAGGGCTGAGTCATACATCACTTCATATGTGGTCCATGGAAGCATGGCGCTTACCTCCGTTCAGGCTACGGGCACGTCTTTGCCGGTGATCTGGCTGGCCAGCCACGCCGCATCACGCGAGACACCGGAGAACCGTCCCGATCCCCATGTGTGCAGCCACGGCAGGCCGAGGAAGTAGAATCCCGGCGCGTCGGTCACGCCGCGATGCCAGACCGGCTTGTTGGCCCCGTTGAAGACCGGCACGTCAATCCAGCGATAGTTCGGTCGGAAGCCAATGCACCAGACGATCGAGGTGATGCCCGCGGCCTTCAGGTCCAGTGGCGCGTTGCTACCATCGGGCTCCCAGACGGGTACATAGGGCGCTTCGGTGGGAGCACTAATCCCTTCACGAGCAATGTAGGCGTCAATGGATTTCTTGATATCGGCATTGGTCTTGTCCGCATCATCAAGGTTTTCCGCAAGATCCGGCGCGAAGTGCGCGATTTCGTCACGAATGGTCTCAAGCGTGCCATGCAGGCCCACGCCCTCCTTGGCAAAGAGCCGCAGATCAAGATCATGGCCTCCATTTCGGCCCGTGACGTAATGATTGGTCTTGTCGCGTGCGCCGTCACGCAGGGGGTGATTATCCACCGTCAGATCATAGAAATGCATGTCCGCAAGCCAGTCCACCACGTCGCGGCCACGGTAGAAGCGCGAGACGCGCGGGGCGGAGCCGACGCAAAGGTGGACCTTGCGTTTTTCAAGGAACAGGTCCTCGACAATCTGCGCGCCGGACTGGCCGCTGCCCACGACCAGCACAGCCCCTTCAGGCAGCTGGGCCGCGTTGCGGTAATCCTGCGAGTGAACCTGATGGATGGCAGGGTCGATCGCGCTGGCGTAACCGGGGATCACCGCATCCTGATACGCGCCCGATGCGATGACCACATGCTTCGCGTGCCACGTCTCACCACCTGCCACCACGCGATAGCCACCACCTTCATGGCGGGTGATGGAGGTAACGGCTGTGTGCTCGCGCAGGGGCGGATTGAAGGAGGCGACAAAGCCCTTCACGTAGTCAATAATTTCCTGCTTCACCATGAAGCCGTGCGGGTCTTTCCCCTTGTAGGGATGACCGGGAAGTTCGCACTGCCAGTTGGGTGTGACCAGGCAAAAATTGTCCCAGCGTTCATCGTCCCACGAATGGCAGGCCGTCTTTGCCTCAAAGACGATGTGCTCCACTTTCTCGCGGCAGAGATACCAGCTCATGGAGAGCCCGGCCTGTCCGCCGCCCACGATGATAACGGGGATGCTTTTCTCGTTCTGTGTCATGGTCGTTCTTTTCGTTTCAATAACTGAAAGACAGGACGCGCACCTGCGCGTCGGACTGGTTCAGAAAAGGCGCACCGGCCTGCCTTATGGCCTGAAGCTGGCCAAGGGCGCGGCTGCATGGGAAGCCGTAGCGGGCGCGAACCCGCTCGCTGGCGTCCGTCAGGGCGGTGTCCGCCTTTTCAAGAAACTCCCGGACCGGATAATCCTGACCGGGCGTGAAGTGGTCCCTTATGACCAGCGACGGGGAGTAACAGTCAGTCTCCTTCCCATCGGGCCAGCGCACACGAAAGGTCATTTCGGGCATGGTGAAAGAGCTCCTGAAGCAATGGCATCAGTGCGCGACCGCGTTGCCAGACACCGATATGCGGGGAGGTGCCGACTGGCGACGTGGCTCCAGTCGAAACGGCGGGCCGCTGCGGGGCCGCTAGCCCGGAAATGGTCACGGCTTTCGACGCGCAGGGCGTCGCGCAACGCCATGAACAAGGTGTCGGGGCGCGCCGGTTGGCACCACAGCGCATCCGTTGCCGAAAAATGCTCCGTGAAAGGTGTGATTGCCGGCACAATAACAGGCGTGCCGCAGGCCAGGGCTTCCAGCGGGCACAGCCCGAACCCTTCGGTTACGGATGGATAGGCCAGCACGTCCGCCTGCCGGTAGAATGAAGGCATGTCCTCATCCGCAACCGGCCCGGTAATGGTGACATGATCGGCCGCACCGCTTTCGCGCAGACGCGCCATGAACCGGGTGCGGTAGGTGGAATGATCCAGCAGCGAGGCCCCGCCTGCTACCACCAGATGCACATCAGGCCGCTCGCGGCGAAGGGCCAGAAATGCGTCGAGCAGTTGCAACGTGTTCTTGCGCCGCTCGATCCCGCCCACGGACAGGATCAGGCGCTGGCCCGCAGGCAGATGATACCGCGCCCGCAACGTGGCATCGTGCGCGGTTTCTACGGGCGAAAAGCGCACGGGATCAACCCCGTTGCCCACGACCGGGGCTTCGCGGCCATGGTCGTTGCGCAGGACATCTTCCCACATTGTGCTGACGGTAAACAGTTCGGCCGCCGCCCTGATCCCCCGTTCCTGCCGCGCGGCAAGGACCGGGTGCGTGAAATGGTCAAGATGGTGGACCGTGCGGGCAAAGCCCGGTATCCGTCCCTCTTCCACCAGTTCGGCCAGTGCATTGGCGCTGATCGGGTCCTGCGCATGCAGCACGTCAAAATGCTGCCCACGCAGGGCGTCCCTGATCTCGCCAATGCGGCGTTCCACCAGCGTTGGCAGGTCGGTCTCAGGCACGGCCGGGATGCAGTTTGTGGCGCAGCGGGGCGTGCGGAAGAAACCGGCCCCTGTCACGTCCGGCGCAATCAGCGTTGCGTCATGGCCCGCGTCACACAGGGCTTCCGCCAGCGCCATGCCGTGCACCACACCACCGCGCGGATTGGTCGAATGGGTCAGGATGCCAATGGACAGACTCATGACACAAACCCCATGAGCGGCGTCCGGGCGAGATCCCAGAAGGTTTCTTTCTCCCCGTCCCATATGATATCAAGGCGTCGTGTCATATCGCACTGTCCGATGATGGCGGCAGTGATCCCGCGTGCCTGAAAACGTGCGATAATTGCCCGGGCATCCTCGGGCCGGGCTGTCAGCAGATAGCCATAGCTGGGGAATGCGGACAGCCAGCGTTCCATTGGTGCATCGTCGGGACGTGGAATGTCATCGAGCGTGATGGTCATGCCGATACCCGAACATTCGGCCAGCATGAGCGCGGTGCCCAGCAGTCCGGCCATGCTGATATCCTTGGCAGCGCGGCTCAACCCGTCCTCGGCAATGCCGGGCAAGAGATCGAGATCATCTCGAAGGCGTGCCGCCCCCTCAGTATGACACAGTGCGGAACTGGCATCCCAGAACGGGTGCGGGTCGTGCCAGCGGCCGCGCAGGTCGATGGCGGCGATCAGGACTTCGCCCGGTCGGGCATCGAAACTGGTCAGCAGATGACGGGCACGGCCAAGGATCGCGACTGACAGCGAATTATGGGTGCTGCGCATGTTGGTATGGCCGCCGACAACCGGCACGCCATAGGTGCGCGCACCTTCATGCAGACCAGTCAGAATGGACGCGGCCGCCTCGGACGTATCGCTCCACAGCGCGTCCACTACAGCTACAGGGCGACCGCCCATCGCCGCGATGTCACTGATATTGACCATCACGCCGCAATACCCGGCAAACCACGGCATTGAGCGGACAAAGCTGTCCTGAAACCCCTCGCTGGCCAGCAGGAGATAGCCATCGCCATCCGGTATGGCGGCGCAGTCATCTCCTAGGCGGATACCATCGCTTGTGTCCCGACCAAGAATTGCGACGGTTTCGGCAATATCCTGCTTGCCCGCAAGGGCCCGACCGTGTCGAAGCGTGCGCAGCAGTGTCGTCAGTTCGTGTGCCATCATGCCACCTGCCGGTTACGGGGCTGCGGGCGCAGCAGCCAGGTCTGATCCTGACCATGCGCCGGATAGCGTGAGAGGTCGGCCTGCATGTCGTGATGTGGCAGCCCATGCAGGGTCATGGCTCCAAGGCTTTTCCAGTACAGGCGACGGAAGAACAGCACGTTCTGTTCCTGTACCTGGGCCAGGAACCGCGTGGCCCCAAGCCCGTGC
>NZ_JBXAYQ010000059.1:0-13608 GCF_057359305.1 Komagataeibacter ossonobensis
TAGACGCCGAGTAGGATGCACCGCTCATCGTGCCCATCCGGCCTTGCATGGAAGAAAGAAGAATCAGTCGTCCATATTTCCGTGCCACCATTTTTGGTGCGAACGCACGCACGGTATTGGCCGTACCGGTAAGGTTGTTCTGGATTTGATCCTCCCAGTCGTTGTCATCCATTTCAAGCAGGGGTTTCCACCCCTGGATAGCCGCATTCGCGACGACGCAGTCGATTTTTCCGTAGGTCCGTTCAATATGGTCGGCCGCCGAGCGGAGTTGCTTGATCTTACGAATGTCGGCAACGATCGCCTCGCCCCGGCGCCCATAAGCGCGAATCTGCGCTACCGTTTCCTCCAGTTCGGTTTTTGTTGCGGGGGCAGCATCGGCTGTCGGGCTCACTGGCCCCGCGATATCCAGTGCGATGACGTCTGCGCCATTGGCTGCGAACTCAACTGCGATGGCGCGACCTATACCGCGAGCTGCGCCTGTAACGACGGCAACTTTGCCGGTCAGGTTTGTGCCGCGAGCCGGTTTTATCGGCCCTGCCGTTTTTTCAGGCGGCGGGACAGGGTAGGGCCCGCTGACCGGTTCCGCGACCGGGCGTTCGGATGCTGAAGCTGTATTGAGTGTAGATGCTGCCAGTCCGACTGCCGCGACGCCGCCGCCAAGCGCGAGGATGGAGCGACGGGCCGGGCTGCTCAGCGGATCATTCTGGTTTTGAATAGGCATCAAATTATTTCCTTTCGGGCAAGTTACGGCTGGAAGTTGGCCGTCTGTAACTAGAAGAGGTCAGAAAGTCCGGGATCTGAAGGCAGCCCGGCGTCCCGGGACGCAAGGAGCCCCAGGGCTGACCAATCGAGCGTTTCCCAACCTCGTGCCATCATTGCGACCATGCGGTCTCGCACGAGGCTTGCAAAAGGCATGGGGGTTGTGGCGTGTTCGGCCTCGGTTAAGGCGAGGCGCATATCCTTGAGCGCCAGCGGTACGACCATTCCGGCGGGACGGTAGCGTTCGTGCAGGATTTTTCCGCCGTAGGCCTTATGGACTTTCGAATCAAAAAGTGAGTTCGTCAGAACGTCGAAACCGAGTTCAGCGGAAATGCCGCCCTTGCGGAGAAGTGCCAGGGTTTCTCCCATGCTTTCCAAAGTAGTTGCAATCATCACGTTTGCAGCCAATTTCATCAGGTTGGCATGACCAGGGTCATCCCCCATCAGGAAGATATGCTGACCCAGGTTTTGTATGACAGGAACTGCCGAGGCGACGTGATCGGCAGGGCCTGCGACCATGAAGAACACTTTCCGCGCCTTCGCGAGGTCAGGATTGCCAAGCACGGGAGAGGCAACGTAACCCTGACCACTACTTTGATGCAGGCCCGCCAGATGCCTTGCGATCGTGGGACTGACCGTGCTCGTCGAGACGTGAACAGCCCCTTTCTTCATGACGGTGATCAGGCCGGAATGGCCTTCGGTCACAGAAGAGAGAGCAGCGTCGTTAGGCAACGAAGAGAAGATAATGTCGCACTGAGACAGTCCGGCAAGGGAGTCAACCGGTTGTGCACCTGCGCATGCGTCCCGTTTGGTTGCATTGCGATCGAAAACAACCGTCTGGTAGCCGCAACTCACCAGATTCTGGGCAAACGCGGAACCCATATGGCCTAATCCCACAAGGCCGACGCGCGGGCGTGGAGAGCCGGTCCGGGGCACGTCCGTCTGGCTCGGCGAAACAGTTGACTGCGCAGACTGATTCACTTGATTCTCCTGTCGTTCATAGACGAACCTCACTGACATGTAGGCTCGCATCGACCTCTGGATTCCGGATTGGAGGGGTCGGTAGGCGAGATCGCATAGCGTGGAAGTTCACTGACTCTCCGGTAGGACGGATGGCGCGTCGCCACCATGTCAATTTTGGCAAAAGTCATTTGCCGCGCCTTAGGTAGCGGGAGCAATGCCAGGCCGGTTATCCAGAGCATCGCGTGCCCTTATCTGGCTCCGCGACAGAATGGAGAGCAAAAATGGATAGTCTGGTGATTGATCCCGGGACCGACGCGCGTGATACCGTCGCCCAGGGACAGTTCTATGAATATAGCAAGGCCGCCAATCCGATCCGGCCGACCTTGACGCCGCGTGTTCCCTACCACTTCTTTTCTCCATCGCTGTATGCGGGCGGAGAAAGTCGGATCGTTCCCCTTGATCTGAGCACAGCTTTGAAGTGTCCGGGCCCGGCAACAGGCCCCGGCCTGCTGGCAAGTTTTGTCCGCATCAACGCAGGCGATACGATCGAAATGGAGCCGAATGCGACATCGATCGTGTTCTATGTCATCCGTGGCCAGGGACGCGCCGTCAACGGCGATGTTGCGTTCGAGTGGAGCCATGGCGACTTCTTCGCTGTTCCCGCCATTGACGGCGCCACGCTTACGGCCTCGTCTGACGCTGCGCTTTATGCAGTACACGATGCGCCGCTGCTGACCTATCTTGGTGCGCGCGTTGAGACGGCCCGGTTCCGCCCTGTTCTATTTCGATCCGCGGATGCGAACCGAGAACTTGACCGGGTGAGGCGCTCACCAGCGGCTGCGGAGCGGAGCCGTATCAGTGTGCTGCTGGCTGCTGAAGAGTTTCCATTGACGCGGACTGTTACGCATACCCTTTGGGCTATGTATGGGACGATTGGTGCGGGTACCGAACAGAAGCCGCACCGCCATCAGTCGATTGCTTTGGATTATATCGTCGAGTGTGAGCCGGGCTGCTATTCCCTGGTTGGCACCGAGCTCGACGAAAACGGCCAGATCAAGGACCCCACGCGGGTAGACTGGGAATCAGGATGCGTTTTTGTGACCCCGCCGGGCTACTGGCACGCGCACTTCAATGAATCCGGTGCTGAGGCCCGATTGATTCCAATACAGGACGCCGGCCTGCAGACGTATCTCCGCACGCTGGATATCCGGTTCGCCTGAGGCCTGGAATGCGCAAGGAAGTCACACATTTTATTGCGCATCTTTCTGACTTCTTCAGCGGGAGGGTCTCAGGTCAACGCTGTTGCGCTCTCCCGTCCGTCATCTCCGCTGCAGTGTCCTCTCTATGAGCACCTGGTGTAATCGGAGTTGGCAACACGATTGGCATCGCTGAGACAGGGAGAATATTGAGATTGCGGCGCCAGATCTTAAGACATCTGCTTGACTGGTCGGGTCGTATGAAAATGAAAACGGATATGAAAGCCTTCGGGATATTGAGTCTGGTTGTGTTGCTGGCCGGCTGCACATGGCCTGCGGATGTCGATCAGGCCTATGATCGATGCTTGGTACAAAATCATTTCAAGCGTCTTTCATCCGACGAATTTCATGCGCAGTCGTGGTCCAAGTCTATCGAACCCAATACATTGCAGATGATGATGCTGAACGGGACTCCGGCTTACGTGTTTTATGATACTCACGTCTATCACTGTGCTTTTGTTGGTGACAATTCGAGCTATCTTCAGGTGCAGGATTTTGCCCGTGCAGAAATGGCAAATATCCAGCCAGATTCCACGTATGTTCAGTAGTGATATTACTATCCGGGAAATGTCCTGCCACGCTCTGCCCGGTTCGCGTTAATCCAATATGATACCGTCTCGCATGGCGATATCGCTATGCTCGGGCATACTCGAGGTAATAATAGAGATACTGACACGAACGTATTGCTGGCGTTGGTTCATTTCCAAATAAAGAATCCTAGTCGTTTGTTGCGTCGTGCACGGAGCCTACGCTGTGCGGTTGACTGGCAGGTTCCAGGCGGGATCATGCAGATGACTGATATTTGTCTTCCGACGTGCCCTGAGAGTTTAAAGCACACAAAACCAGCCACCATCTCTTAAGGGAACTCCAGGATTAGTCTCACATCGCAATACGTTACGGCCATCACGCCAGCATTTTTTCCGGCCATGCGTCTCGCATTTCCATTCAATTCCGTATGATCAGGAATGCAGACATAACAGGTCCACAGGAAAACTCTGCTTCATTTGCATCATATTAAGAATGGATAACCGGAGCAACCGATGACGCCATTATGTGCCTAAAACCGGGAGATCCGCGCCAATATCTTATGATCGGTTATTCATATTTTCGATTGTCTATATTTCGCCATAACTACACATATCCTATAAATGATACGCTTATAAAAGCTGTTTATGATCTTATGTATAATCCCTCTTGGACGCCATGCGTCTGATTGATCTACTATGTTTTCTGGGACACCGGGGCATGCAGCGGTCTTTCAGGCCAGTTCATTGCACCGAACCGATATGCCGAGAACTTATTTGTATTTCTTTCTCTCGTCATAAGTTTTGGAAAGTATCGATGCAGTACGCACATGATCCAGCACTCCTTCTGGCGCGCTTTCAGTTCGCCTTTACCGTAGGCGTCCATATCATTTTTCCGGCCTTTTCGATCGGGCTGGCGGCTTATCTGGCGGTTCTGGAGGGGCTCTGGCTCAGGACCGGACGATCCGTATTCCTTGACCTGTACCGGTACTGGATCAAGGTATTCTCCATTGTCTTTGGCATGGGCGTCGTCTCGGGTCTGGTCATGTCGTATGAGTTCGGCACCAACTGGTCGATCTTTTCCAAAAAAGCCGGGCCGATTACCGGCGTCCTGCTGTCCTATGAAGTCATGACCGCCTTTTTCCTCGAGGCAGGCTTCCTGGGCGTCATGCTGTTCGGCATGAACAAGGTGGGGCGCAAACTGCATTTTGCGGCCACGTGCTGCGTATCGGTCGGCACCCTGATTTCCATGACATGGATCCTGTCCTCCAATTCATGGATGCAGACACCACGCGGTTACACCATCGACCCCGCCACCGGGCGCTTCATGCCCGCTGACTGGCTGGCCATTATCTTCAACCCGTCCTTTCCGTTCCGTCTGGTGCATATGGGGCTGGCGGCTTTCCTGTCCGTTGCCTTCATCGTGGGGGCCACGGGGGCGTGGCACATGCTCAGGGCACGCAAGGCCGGAAAGATCTCCAGCGAGCCGGTGCGGGTCATGTTCTCCATGGCCATGTGGATGGCAGCGATCGTGGCCCCCTTGCAGATCCTTGCTGGCGACGCGCATGGCCTGAACACGCTCAAATACCAGCCCGCCAAGATTGCGGCGATGGAAGGGGACTGGGTCTCGGAAGATCATGCGCCCGAACTGCTGTTCGGCATTCCCAATATGAAGACCGAGCATACGGATTATGCCGTCAAACTGCCGCTGGCCGGATCGCTGATCCTGACGCACAGCCTGAACGGCAAGGTGCCGGGCATGAAGGATTTTCCCCGCGACCAGCGACCGCCTTCACCGGTCATCTTCTTCTCCTTCCGCATCATGGTGGCGCTTGGCATGCTGATGATGCTGGTGGGGCTATGGTCGCTCTGGCTGCGGCGGAACAGCACCCTGTTTACCAACCCGCTTTTCCACCGTGTCGCACTCTGCATGGCGCCGACGGGTTTCCTCGCGCTGCTATGCGGCTGGATCACGACGGAAGTCGGCCGCCAGCCATGGACGGTCTATGGCCTGCTGCGCACGTCTGACAGCGTATCGCCCGTCGCCCTGTCCTCCATGGCGTTTTCGATGACGGCGTTCGTGGTGGTTTACGTGCTCGTATTCGGTTCCGGGATGGGCATTCTCGTCCGCATGCTGGGCCGCGCGCCGCAGGAAGGCGAGCATGATGCCAGCCCTGCCCACGCTCCCGAGATTCTGGCAGCCCGCATGCATCCGGGCGTGATTGACCCCTCTACTGGCAAAGGAGCCTGAGGCATGATGGACTTCGCATACTGGCTTCCCATCGTGTGGGCCGTCATACTGGTGGCCGCCATTTCGATCTATGTCGTCCTTGACGGCTTTGACCTCGGCATCGGGATGCTGTTCGCACTTGAACGCCATCCGGGCCGCCGGGATGTGATGGTCAACACCATCGCACCCGTATGGGACGGGAACGAGACATGGATGGTGCTGGGGGGCGCCGTGCTTTACGGGGTTTTCCCCGGCGCATACGCCACTTTGCTGCCCGCCTTCTACCTGCCGATCGTGCTGATGCTGCTCGCCCTGATCTTCCGCGGCGTGGCGTTCGAATTCCGTGTCATGACACGCGGGACTGGTCGGGAAGGGATGTGGAATGCCGGCTTCATGGCCGGCTCCGCCATCGCCGCCTTCTGTCAGGGCGCGATCCTGGGTGGTGTGGTGCAGGGGATCGAGGTTGTCGATGGTGCCTTCGCTGGCGGCCCGCTCGACTGGCTCACCCCGTTCAGCGTTCTGTGTGGCCTGTCGGTCATGTGTGGTTATGCCCTACTGGGGGCGACATGGCTGATCTGGCGCACCACCGGCGTGCTGGAGGAATCCTGCCGCCGCTGGGCCGCCCGGCTGGCCGTGGGCCTGTTCATCGGCATTGTGGCGGTCAGCTTCTGGACGCCGCTGCTGCATGCCCCCTATCTGCGCCGCTGGACCGACTGGCCCAACATCGCGTTTGTCGCCCCCGTGCCGCTGCTGGTCGTCGTGCTGGCCGTTCTGTTCGTCATGGGGCTGCGCAGGGGGCACTCGAAGGGGCCGTTCCTGTGCGCGCTGGGCTGGTTCTTCCTGTGCCTGTCCGGCCTGGGCATTACGGTATGGCCCTATGCAGTACCGCCGGGCCTGACGCTGTGGGATGTGTCATCCCCGCCATCGAGCCAGTTCTTCCAGTTGATCGGCACCGCCATCCTGCTGCCGATCATCCTGACCTACACGATCTATTCCTACCACGTCTTTCGCGGAAAGGTGACGGAAACCGATGGCTATCACTGAGATTGTCCGGGGCAACGGAGATGATGCGCCCCCGCGCACCGGTGCACGGATTGCGTGGTTTGTTGCGATCTGGTCGCTGAGCACCACGGTATTTTTCGGGGCGGCGTCGCTGCTGCACCTGATCGTTCCCCGGTAAACCGGGCGGCATGACTGCCCGATATTCCCCTCCCTCCAATAAGGGATATGGTTCAATGCTTTTCGACTTTGAACGTGACTTTGCAGGGTCCCTGCGGTGCATTCCAATGATCGCGCGGCAGAAGCTTGATATCGTCGGCATCAAACTGAGCCTGCGTCAGTGGAGCCGGTTTACGCGCGACGAAAGGGGCCAGCTTGCCGACCTGCCGTGCGAAACCCTGCCCGAACAGGCAACCTACCGCGAACTGGTCGCGCACCTGATCGCAACCCGCAGTGACGAACCGTTGCGCCCGCTTGCCAGCCGTGGGCTGGAAGCCTGGCGTGATGCGGACCGGATGCCCGATACCGTAAAGACCCAGGCACAGGCTGATGGGGTCGCGCCGCCTACGGCTGCGCAATGGGCAACCCTGCAACCACTCCAGCGATTTGCTTTGGTGAAGCTTGCCCGCTCGAAGCATGAAAACGAAAATTTCGTGCCCGCAATGCTGGAGTTCGGCCTGCTGCAACCGCATGCCGGGCTGCTGCATGACGCAGGTGCTTCCCCCAATCCGACAGCCGTATCGCGTGGCCACACACGCATGCCCAACTGAATAATGCCGAGAGGGTCGAGATCATGAGCAACGAAAAAACGCCTGAATACAGACCCTATCATCATCCGGCAGGCGGGTGGGGTGCGGCCGGGGCCACCGCGAAAGTGCTGATGGAACAGAGCGTGCTGGTCAAGGGATCGCGCGGGCTCTTGTCCATGAACCAGCCCGGCGGTTTCAAATGCCCCAGTTGCGCATTTCCCGACCCGGACCATCGCAAGACGTTGGAGTTCTGTGAAAACGGGGCCAAGGCGCTGGCGCATGAAGCCACAAAGGGGCGTGTGACGCGGGAGTTCTTTGAAAAATACACCGTCACCGAACTGATGCAGAAAAGCGATTACTGGCTGGAAATGCAGGGTCGCCTGACCGAGCCGATGCGTTACGACGCGGAAAGCGACCGCTACGTGCCGGTGGCATGGGATGACGCATTCGCCCTGATCGGCCAGCACCTGCGTGCCCTCGACAGCCCGCATCAGGCGGAGTTCTACACATCCGGCCGCACGGCGAACGAGACCGCGTTCCTTTATTCAATCTTCGTGCGTGAATTCGGCACCAACAACTTCCCCGACTGCTCGAACATGTGCCATGAGCCGACCAGCCGTGGCCTGCCGCCCGCCATCGGCATTGGCAAGGGCACGATCGTCATGGGCGATTTCGAGCATGCCGAGGCGATATTCGTAGTGGGGCAGAATACGGGCACCAATTCGCCGCGCATGATGACCAACCTGGTTGAGGCCCGCAAACGCGGCGTGCCGATTGTCCTGATCAACCCGATGCCCGAACGCGCGCTGATCCGCTTTACGGAGCCGCAGGATGTGCTGCAGATGGGCACGTTCGGCTCGACTCCCATTTCCAGCGAATTCGTGCATGTGCGCATCGGTGGCGATCTGGCCATCTTCAAGGGCATGATGAAGGCGCTTTTTGAAGCCGAGGAACGCGGCGAGAAGGTGCTGGACCTCGACTTCATCCATGAACATACCGCAGGCATGGAAGCCCTGCGTGATGATGTCATGGGCTGTAGCTGGGACAAGATTACCCGCATCTCGGGCATAACCGAGGAACAGATCCGCAAGATCGCGGATATCTACATGAAATCCAATGCCACGATCATCTGCTACGGCATGGGTCTGACGCAGCATCAGGAAGGATCGCGCTTGATCCAGCAGGTAGCCAACCTACTGCTGCTGCGCGGCAATTTCGGCAAGCCCGGTGCCGGTATCGCGCCGATCCGTGGCCATTCCAACGTGCAGGGTGACCGCACGGTGGGCATCGATGAAAAACCCACCGACGCCTATCTGGACCGGGTGCGGGATGTATTCGGGTTTGAACCACCGCGCGAACACGGCCACCACGTGCTGGAAGCGGTCGAGGCCATGGAAGCGGGCACCGCCAAGGTGTTCTTCGGCATGGGGGGTAATTTCATCCGCGCCGTGCCGGATACGGACCGTTCCTATGCCGCCATGCGCAACCTCAACCTGACGGTTGGCGTGGCCACAAAACTGAACCGGGGGCATCTGGTGCATGGCAAGGATGCGCTGCTCCTGCCGGTTGTTGCCCGCTCGGAAATCATCCGCACGGAAGCTGGTGAGCAGTTCGTGACCATTGAGGATGCGATGGCGAATGTCACGGCATCGCGCGGAGTGTTCGAACCCGTGACGGAGCAGGTGCTGCCGGAGACGGAGATCGTCTGCCGCATGGCCATGGCAACACTGCCCAACTCCCGCACGCCATGGGCGGATTACATGGTTGACTACTCATTGATCCGGGACAGGATTGCCGACGTCTATCCTGAAATCTATGCGGATTTTTCTGAAAGGATCAGGAACCCGCATGGCTTTCACCTCGACATTCCACCCCGTCGGCGTGTGTGGAAAACGCCCAATGGCAAGGCGAATTTCCTCGTTCTGCCGGGACTGGAAGTCGATGTGCCGGTCAAGGACCCGGCCATGTTGCGTCTGGCCACCATCCGTTCGCATGACCAGTATAATACGACCATCTACAGCAACAGTGACCGTTACCGTGGGGTGTACAACACCCGCCTTGTCGTGTTCATGAACAGGGACGACATGGCCGAACGCGGTCTGGCGAACGGGGATGTAATTGGCCTTGAAACCTACAGCGATGACGGGGTCAGGCGCTATGTCGATGGGCTGAACGTGCTTGACTACCCCATGCCGCGCGGCGCCATTGCCGGATACTACCCGGAACTGAACCCGCTGCTGCCGCTGGACTATTTTGACGAGATCAGTGGAACGCCCGCAGCCAAATCCATCCCGGTCAGGGTGGTGGAAAGTGTTGCATCCGCGCCGCCCATCCGGATCGCAGGCTGACAGGGCAGGCGGCCATGGAGGACGATCATAACAGTCGCGCGGCCCGTGCCGTGCCGCCTGTAGACCAGCTTGGGCGCCCATTACGCGACCTGCGCATTTCGGTCATGGACCGGTGCAACTTCCGGTGTCCCTACTGCATGCCCGAAGCCACCTATCACGAGGGCTTCCGGTTTCTTGGCCTGAAGGAACGGCTGGATTTTGACGAGATTGAACGGGTCGCGCGCATGGCGGCCGAACTGGGGGTGACGAAAATACGGCTGACCGGCGGGGAACCCCTCCTGCGGCCCGGCCTGCCCGATCTGGTCCGCCGCCTGAGCGCTCTGCCAGGCATTGAGGATGTGGCGCTTACAACCAATGGCGTGCTGTTGCCCCGTTTTGCGCCAGCACTCCGTCAGGCAGGACTGCGGCGCGTAACGGTCAGCCTCGACAGTCTTGATCCGGCCGTGTTCGCCCATATGAGCGGGGGCAGGGGGGATCTGCCTGCCGTGCTCAAGGGCATCGATGCCGCATGTGCTACAGGCTTTGCAGGCGGCGTCAAGATCAACACCGTGGTCCAGCGGGGCGTGAATGATGCGGGCGTGCCGGATATTCTGGCACGCTTTCGCAATACGGGTGTAACGGTCCGGCTTATCGAATACATGGACGTGGGCAATCGTAACGGGTGGGAGCGTGCCGATGTCGTGCCCTCAGGCGAACTGCGCGCCCGCATTGCAGCACGCTGGCCCCTTGAAGCGCTGCCACCCAGGTATCGCGGCGAGGTGGCGCGTCGTTATCGCTATGTGGACGGGGCAGGGGAGATCGGGTTTGTCTCGTCCGTCAGTGAACCGTTCTGTGGCATGTGCGCGCGTGCCCGCCTGTCTTCTGATGGAAAGCTCTATACCTGTCTTTTCGCAACGACAGGCATGGATCTGCGCGCACTCCTGCGCGGAAATACCTGTGATGTCGCGGTAGATGAACGGCTGCGTACAATCCTGTCACGGGTCTGGCGCCATCGAACGGATCGTTACAGTGAGCAACGGATGCATTCCCGATCATCACGGCCCGGCACAGGAAAGGCATCTGATCGGGGAAAAATCGAAATGCATTATATCGGTGGATGACGTGGGCTTCATGTGCAAATCCCAATGTTTCCAGGGTCGCAAGCCATGACGGCGGAGCTGTATGGGCTAGTCCTTGCAGGTGGCGAAAGTCGTCGCATGGGGCAGGACAAGGCGGCACAGTCTTATGATGGCCGCCCGCAGCTTGCCCGTGCTTTTGACCAGCTTGAGCGGCACGTAGCGCGCTGTTTTGTCTCGATACGTCCTGATCAGGACCATGATCCTCTTCGGGCGTCCTATCCCTGTATTATGGACAGACAGGAGATCAAGGACATGCTCGGCGGCGGGCCAATGGTCGGCGTGCTGTCGGCTCATATGGCTTATCCGGATGTGGCGTGGCTTGTTGTCGCCTGCGACCTGCCGATGCTGGATGATATGACGCTTGCCGTCCTTGTTAATGAACGCAACGCGGATCTGGCCGCCACGGCCTATCTGAGTGAAAGTGATGGATTGCCTGAGCCGCTCTGTACGATATGGGAGCCCGCTACGCTGGCCGCCCTGGACAAACAGGCGGTGAACCAGAAAATTCGGCCACGCCAGATGCTCACCCATTCAACGGTTCGTCTCCTCGAAGTAAAAAAAACAGGTGCGCTGGAAAACATCAATGCACCTGATGAACGTGACCGGGTGTTGAAACGCCTTGGATGTTCTGATCAGGAAGTAAAATGCCCAACATAGAGTTACAGTATTTCGCCCAGCTTCAGGATGAAGTCGGACGGGCACACGAAAGACGGCACACATCGGCCCCGACGGCCGCCGCACTGTATGATGAACTCCGTGCTGCATACGGCTTTGCGCTGGCGCCCGCCTGCATGCGTGTTGCGATCAACGCTGCCTTCGCCCCGTGGGAGCAGCCTCTGGGCGAAGGTGATCATGTTGTCTTCATACCACCGGTGACAGGCGGATGAGCGACTTCATCATGGCGGATGCGCCGGTTGACATCAGCGCCCTGCGCAGGGCGCTGATGGTTCCTGAAGCAGGCGGATTCTGTTCTTTTGAGGGATGGGTCAGGGAGACAAACGAAGGTCAGACCGTGTCCGGCATCGATTACAATGCGTTCGTTCCACTGGCGCTGACGGAAGGGCAGGCCATCGTGCAGGAGGTGAAACAGCGTTTTGCCATCTGCCGTGCAACCGCCATGCATCGGACTGGGTACCTGCCGGTCGGTGAAACGGCAGTATGGATTGGTGTCTCCGCTGCCCATCGCGATGCGGCTTTTAGTGCCTGCCGTTACATCATTGATGAAATCAAGCAGCGCGTTCCGATCTGGAAAAAGGAGCATTATGCGAGCGGTGAGGTCGGATGGGTGCCGTGCCACACCCTCTGACTACTGAACCGTGCCCACCTGAGTTCGAGGCTGCCATAATGTCCACTCTTTTTTACTCGCTAGATGTCAGTGCCCTGTCCTGTCCGGATGAGAACTTCAGCCTGAACGTGGCAGAAGAAGTACCGGTCAGCCTCCTGTTCAACGGGATCTTTCCGTATGGCACGATGATGATGACGCCTGCAGATCTGGAGGACTTCGCCCATGGATACTGTATAACCGAACAGATCGTCGGTTCAGTCGCAGATATTCGTTCGGTGAACATTGTAGCAGCGGAAGACGGTCTGACCCTTGATATTTTTATAAGGGGCAGGGCGCTGACGCGGCTCATGCGCCGTAATGTCCGCATGCAGACAGGGCATTCGAGTTGTGGCATATGCGGCAGTGAGACTGTACCGGAATATGACGCTGTAGCAGCAGCCCCGTTGGGGGAGGGGCCATCCCTATCGGTAACAGCAATACGCAATGCATTGCATGAACTGCGGAAGTGGCAGACGCTGAACGCGGCGACACGGATGGTCCACGCCGCTGCATGGGCGAATAATAACGGCAATATTCACATGATCCGGGAGGACGTGGGCCGACATAATGCGCTTGATAAACTGATTGGTGTGCGTGCGAGCCACCCCGACGTTTTCCACGAGGGTTTCTGTCTGCTGACAAGCCGGTATTCGTTTGAGATGGCGCTCAAGACAGTGCGGGCCGGTATTGCCGTCGTGGTCGCGATTTCCGCCCCGACGTATCGCGCCTTCCGTACCGCTGAAAAGATGAACCAGACCCTAATTGCCATTGCGCGACAGGACGAGCAGACGCTGTTCTGCGGCGGCAGGCGTCTTACGGGATTGTATCCCACATCCTGAACAAATAAAAAGCTTCCATTATCCTGTTCGTTCCGGAACATGAAGAAAATTATCACATCCATAGGGAAATGATCGCGCGCGCCGGTCGCCAGCGAGTATGTATTCGCGGGGTATGACATGTTTCTCAAGCAGCTGTACTATCTTCGGGAGATAGAAAAATTCAAGAGCTTCTCGCAGGCGGCGGCTGCATGCAACGTATCGCAGCCATCCCTTTCACGTGCCATACGTGTCATGAAGGAAGAGCTTGGCGTTGTTATTGTCGACCGGAAGAGGAAAGTGTTTGGCCTGACGCCGAAAGGTGTCCAGATCCTCAGATGGGGACATGAAATTCTGCGAGGAGTTTTAGAAATCCAGAATGTCGTCTCCCTATCTCATCAGAAGCTGGCTGGTACAATTAAAATCGGCGTAGTTCCAATTGCAGTTCATGTCATTCCTCTTCTGATGGATCTTGTGAAGGATCATATCGGGGATTTCATCTGTGATGTTCTGATTCTGTCTA